>NZ_CXOP01000001.1:0-300000 GCF_001269345.1 Limnohabitans sp. 2KL-27
CATAAGGCGTCTTGTTCTGGATGGCCAGCCCATTGAGCAAAATCTCGCCACTGGTGGGGCCAAAGCGGCCGCTGATCAGGTTGAACAACGTGGACTTGCCTGCGTCGAAGACCGTGCGATTCCTGGCCATTGGGAAGGCGACTTGGTATTTGGAAGTGGCAACAGCCAGGTCGCAACGCTTGTTGAGCGCCAGACGCGATATCTGATGCTGATCAAGCTCGATGGCAAGGATTCGCAGACAGTGGTCAACGCCCTTATCAAGAGCGCTCGAAGGTTACCGCAAGAGCTCTATAAATCACTGACTTGGGATCGTGGCACGGAGATGCACGGGCACAAGAAATTCACGATGGCAACCGACATCCAAGTCTACTTCTGCGATCCCAAAAGTCCCTGGCAACGTGGCAGCAACGAGAACACAAATGGGTTGCTCAGGCAGTACCTGCCCAAAGGCATGAACCTGTCTGGCTACTCTCAAATTCAGCTCAACGCAATTGCACGACAATTAAACGAGAGGCCGCGCAAAACGCTCGGCTTCCAAACGCCCGCTGAGATGTTCAGCGAATGTGTTGCACTGACCAGTTGAATCCGCCGCCTGTTACAGCCACTCGCCAACACCCTCACCCCCCACCCCGCTGCATCGTCAAATCAAAACGCTTCATGAAGCTTTGACGCGCATCTTCTTGCACGCCCTCAAACACAAAAGACACGGCCAACCGCTGCAGGCGCAGCAGCGCGATCACGCGTGGGGGCAGGATGCGCCATTGCAATTGCAGATGGCCGTCACCGATGTGCACGCGTGCTTGGCCGGTTTCCAGTTCAAAGGCGTGCTCGCCCAAAGCCCGGGGCAAGGCGGTCAACCATTCGGTTTCGCTGGTGCCCATGTCGCGCTCAAAGCGCTCGGGGTAGTGGGACTGCATGGGTCGGGTCGCCGCGTGTGCTGTGCTCAACCACCGGCCACCGGGGGCCAGATGGCGAGCACATCGCCTTCGACCAAGGTGGTGGTGCCTCGGTCTTCTGGTTTGATGTATTTGCCGTTGACCAACACCAGGTGCACCAGCTTCGGCGGCATGCCAAAGGGCTCGATGATCTGGCTGATGCTGGCATCCTGCGCCACATCCAGCGTGACCTGGTTGCTGCGCCGGGCTTCGGGGGGCAAGTAGTCGGTCAGCGTGGCAAACAGTTTGAAAGTGATGTTCATGCGCAGATTGTCACTTCATCGGCGGCGTGCGTCTTGCGCACCGCTCCATCGCCCTTGACCCTGTGCGCAATCGAGATAGGCGTCCATCAGCTTGGTCGGGTCGTGCATCAGGCGGTCTTTCCAGTCGCCCAAATGCACCTGGCCTTCCACCAAGCCGCGCATCACACCCACATGCTCGGTCCAGCCCACGCTGTTGCAGCCAACCATCACATCGTCCTTGAACTGCAGGCTCAGGTGACGACCCGCAGCCTTGTCGGTCAACACGGCCGACTGGCCTCCGGCCACGCCTTCCCAGTTGCCAAAACTGGTGGAGATCAATCCCAGGGTGTCGAGCACGTTGATTTGGGTGACGCCTTTGAGCTCGGTCTTTTGGCCCAGCATGTTGAGCGCGGCCACACGGGCCTGCTCGGCGGCGTTGGGCTGGATGGCGCTCACAATCGTTTTGCCGCTGACCATGTCAAACGCTTCAGCGCAGTCGCCTGCGGCGTAAATGCCGGGCACATTCGTTTGCAGGTGTTGGTCGGTCAACACGCCTTGCAGGCAGGTGATGCCGCTGTCCTTCAAAAAGCCAATCGCTGGGCGCACACCCGTCGCGCTGATGACCAGATCGGCTTCGACGGTTTGACCATTGGACAAGCGGACCTGCAGCGGGCCACCCGCATCGTCAGAGGCCAAGCCCACCGCAGACGCCAACTTGCCGAGCAAGCCTTTTTCAGCGCCTTGGCTGATGGCTTCCACCTTGGTGCCGGTGAACACCTGCACGCCTTTGGCCTCGCACCAGTCGCGGATCATGCCGCCGGCCACCGGGCCCATCATGCGGGGCACCATGCGGTCGCCCATCTCCACCACGCTCAGCTTGACGCCACGCGCGGCCAGCGCTTCCATGATGATGCAGCCAATGAAGCCCGCGCCCATTTGCAGCACACGAGCACCGGGCTTGGCCAGCGCCTGAATGGCGCGGGCGTCTTCCAGCGTCCAGCACGGGTGCACGCCGGGCAAGTCCATGCCCGCAATCGGCGGGCGCACAGGGTGCGAGCCGGTGGCGATCAAGAGCTTGTCAAAAGCCATCGACTGGCCGTTGTCCAGCTGCACCGTTTTGCTTGCCGCATCGACGCGGGTCACCTTGGCCTTGACTTGCGTGATGCGCAGATCGTCAAAGTGGGTGGCGCTCTTGCGCAGGTAGGTGCCCTGCTCTTCAATGTTGCCGATCAGCAAATAAGGGATGGCCATGCGCGAATACGGCGCATCGGGCTCGTCACCCACCAGGGTGATGGTGTCGGCGGGGGCGTGCTTGCGCAGGGTTTCGGCGGCGATCACGCCGGCAGGGCCGGCGCCCAAGATCAGGTGGTGCATGGTTCAGTTTCCATAAACGGGCAGCGGCCCAAGGGCCGCTGGAAATGAAAGGCCAGATTGCCACGCTGCGCTCGCAATGACCGGGTTTTTCACTGCAAGCATGGCGGGAAAACTTCGTCACTGCGAGCTTAGCGCGGCAGTCCATGGATCGCCGCGCTGCGCTTGCGATGACTTAAAGGTCACAGCCAGCGCAGTGGGCTGCCATCTCACAAACCCAGACGCTCCCGAGTGGCCGATGTCGGACGGCCTTCGCCATCCCAGCCGCGGGCGTCGTAGTACTTGGGCAGCATTTCATCCAACTTGCTGACCATGCCTTTGCCGGGGCCGGTTTTGGCGGCTTCGGTCATCAGGCGCTTGGGCAGGTTGTCGTCGGCCTTGGTGAAGCCGGCGGCGTTGTTGAAGTCGCGCTCCATGTTCCAGATGCGCTCGCCGATGTGGTTCAAGTGCTCCATGGTGAACTCTTCACCGCAAGCGGCTTGCACCTGAGGGGCCACGTCAGCCAGTGTCCAGGCAAAGCTGGTGAACACGCAAATACCGGCCGAGTCAAAAGCGGCTGTCGCGTCTTGGAAGGCCTTGACCAATTCTGGCTTGCCTTCGTGCTCGGTGGGCTCGGTCTTGACCGGGATGCCCAGCACTTCAGAGGCGATGGTGTAGCCGCGCAGGTGGCAAGCACCACGGTTGGATGTGGCGTAAGCCAAGCCAATGCCTTGGATCACACGGCCGTCGTAGGCCGGGAACTCCTGGCCCTTGACGCTCATGGACAAATCGGGGTGGCCGTATTTGGCGGTCAGGCGCTTGGAGCCCATGCCAATTTCCTTGCCAAAACCGATGCCCTTGGCTGTCATGTCAACAAACTCGCACAGCGCTTCAGCCGAGCCAAAGGGGGCTTCCACACCGATTTGCTCTTTGGTCAGCACGCCCATTTCGTACAGCTCCATCACGGCACCGATGGTGGCACCGAAGCTGATCGGGTCAAAGCCTTCTTCGTTGCAGATCATGTTGGCGTACTGCAGGGCTTCCAAGTCTTTCACGCCGTTGGCCGCACCCAGCGCCCAGGCTGCTTCGTATTCCAGGCCGCCGTTGGCACCCCAATACTCGGGCTTGTTCTTGACCGAGAAGTGGCCCTCGTCCATCTTGCTGATGCGACCGCAGGCGATGGTGCAACCAAAGCAGGCTTGGTTGGTCACCAGGTGCTTTTTGCCATCGGTCTCACGGGGCGTGACCATGGCTTCGGCCGAGATGTCTTTGGCGCTTTCAAACTGCACGTCGCGGTGGTTGCGTGTGGGCAAGCCGCCCACTTCGTTGATCACGTTCATCAGCACCTGGGTGCCGTAAGCAGGCAAACCTTGGCCTGTGACGGCGTTGTCGGCCAACACCTTTTTGGCTGCCTTGGCCGCAGCCATGAAAGCCTTGGGGTTTTGCATATTGCCCACGCCTTTGGTGCCGCGCACCGCGATGGCTTTGAGGTTCTTGCTGCCCATCACGGTGCCCACGCCCGAACGGCCCGCCGCACGGTGCAGGTCGTTCACCACAGCGGCATACAGCACGCCGTTTTCACCGGCCTTGCCAATGCTGCAGACGCGCAGCAAGGGGTCTTGCAAGCTGGACTTGAGGATTTCCTCGGTCTTCCAGACGCTTTGGCCCCACAGGTGGCTCGCATCGCGCAACTCGGCTTCGTCGTCGTTGATGTGCAGGTACACGGGCTTGGCCGATGCACCTTCAAAAATGACCATGTCCCAGCCGGCCATTTTGAGCTCAGCGCCCCAGTAACCGCCCGAGTTGGAGCAAGCGATCGCGCCGGTGAGCGGGCTCTTGGTGATGACGGTGTAGCGGCCACCGGTGGAGGCCATGGTGCCGGTCAGTGGGCCCGTGGCCCAAACGATTTTGTTGTCAGCCGACAAGGGATCGACTTTGGGGTCGATCTCGCTGATCAGGTATTTGCTACCCAGACCGCGTGAGCCGAGGTAGGCTTTGGCCCACTCCATGTTCAGCGGTTCGGATTTGACGGTGCCAGCCGTGAGGTTGACGCGAAGAATTTTTCCAGCCCAAGACATGTTGATGCTCCTTGTGGGGGGATTTAAGAGGCCGAGGGCTGATTGCCCAACTTGTCGGCCCACTGCTTCATCTTGTCGATGCCGGTCCAGTTGGCGTCCACAAAAGTGATGGCGCCAGTCGGGCAAGCATCGGCACAGGCCGGATCGCCACCGCACAGGTCGCACTTTTGGACTTTGCCGGTTTCCTGCACGTAGTTGATGGTGCCAAACGGGCAGGCGATGGTGCAGACCTTGCAGCCCACACAGGTGGACTCGTTGACCACTTTGGCGCCTGTGGCTTTGTCCACGGTGATAGCTTCCACAGGGCAAGCATGGAGACACCAGGCTTCGTCGCACTGGGTGCAGGTGTAAGGGACTTTTTTGCCGGTGTGATGGAAATCAAACACCTTGATGCGAGATTTGGAGGTCGCGTAAGTGCCGTAGTTCTCGAAAGAACAGGCCATTTCGCACTGCAAGCAGCCGGTACATTTGTCCGGATTGATGTGCAGGACTTTCTGCATGGGGATCTCCTGTGGTGTGGCGGACTTTTCAAGCACGCGCTTATGAATCAGAATGCATAGCCATTGTTGGCGCATCGCCCAGTAAACCGATGCGGATTAACCCTAGGTTTATCAGGGTTGACGCAAAAATTCTCAGCTTGATACACATCTGACATGCCTCTGACTGCCCACCACAGTGACCGCTTGCAGCGGATCGAACGAGCCCGTGACCTGGTGTTTCAGGGCAGATCCGAGGCACAGGGCAGCGGCGTGCCCCCCTGGATTGCCCAGTCCTGGCAGCGCTGCCTGTCCATGGGCCTGCAGCCGGGCCAGGCCGTGGGCTTTGACGCCATCTCAGCCCAGCACATGCGCCGCGTGCAAGAAGCCAGCCGCCCCTTGGTGCAGGCGGCCCAGCCGGTGCTGGTTGAACTGGCACGGGCCATTGCCGACATCCGCTATTTCGCCATCCTGACCAATGCCCAAGGTATCGTGGTGGATGTGCACGGACCGGTGGACCGGCGAGACCGCCGTGCCGAGGTGATCGCCCGTGTGGGCGTGGACCTGTCAGAAAAAGCCGTGGGCACCACGGCCATCAGCGCCGCCCTGACCGAACTGCAGCCCGTGTGGTTGCACCGGGGCGAACATTTCTTTCAGGACACGGGGGTCTACAGCTGTGCCGGAGCACCGGTTTTCGGCCCGGATGGCCTTTGCGCTGGCATGCTCGACCTGACGGGCATCGAAACCACCGAGCGCCCTGCCCTCAAACACCTGGTGCGCCGCTCAGCCCGCAGCATCGAAAACAGCTGGCTGCTGTCCACCGATCACGCTCTGGTGCTGCGCCTGAACTGGCCCGGCAACCAGCCCGGGGACGACAGCGATGGCCTGATCACACTCGACCACAACGGCCAGATCGTGGGGGCCAACCCCACGGCGCGGCAAATGTTGGCCATGGGCCCCGGCACCGGCGGCCACACGCTGCACGCCAGTGAGGTGTTTGCCTCACCCTGGGAAAACCTGTTCGATGCGGCCAGCCGCCAGGCCAGTGCGCAAGAGTTGCCGCTGTGGTCAGGCCTGCGTTTGCAAACCCAAGCCCTTCGCCCGGGCACCCGCCCAGCGGCCGCGCACAGCGCGAAGACCTCAGAACGTGCTCAGGCGATGGCCAAACCCCTCAAGGACGTGCAGACCGAGATGATCCGCGAAGCCGTCCAGCAAGCACGTGGCAACGTGGCCGAAGCCGCACGTTGCCTAGGCATAAGCCGCGCCACGGTTTACCGCAAACTTGGCTTACCCAAAGTCTGATCACTTGCCAGCATTAGGGAAGAACAGCTGTTCACCACCAATTTTGTAATCGGCAATCACCCCCTGCCCAGCGGCCGAGGTGATCCAGTCGACAAACTTCTGCGCATCGGCCTGTTTGACGTGCGCATGTTTGGCGGGGTTGACGACCATCACGCCGTATTGGTTGAAGAGACGTTGGTCACCCTCCACCAAAATGGCCAGATCGGCGCGATTTTTGAAGTTGAGCCAAGTGGCGCGGTCGGCCAACACATAGGCGCCCGAAGACGCCGCGATGTTCAAAGCCGGGCCCATGCCGCAGCCGCACTCTTTGTAGCCACTGCCTTTTTTCTCGGTTAAGTTGGCCATCTTCCAAAAACGCAGCTCGGCCGCGTGTGTGCCGCTCTTGTCACCGCGCGACACAAAGGCTGCGTTGCCTGTCGACAACTTGGCCAAGGCCGCCACAATGTCTTTGCCTTTGGTCGCCGCCGGGTCGGCCTTGGGGCCGATCAGCACAAAGTCGTTGTACATCACAGGCAAGCGCTTGAGGCCAAAACCATCGGCCACAAATTTGTCTTCGGCCACTTGGTCGTGCACAAACACCACATCGGCATCACCGCGCCGGGCCATGTCCAGCGCTTGGCCTGTGCCCAGGGCCACGACTTTCACATCCAAGCCGCTGGCCTTTTTGAAGGCGGGCAGCAGGTGCGCAAACAAGCCCGACTGCTCGGTCGAGGTGGTGGACGACATCACGATGGACTGGGCTTGTGCCGAAATTGAGGTGATCGAGGTGGTGGCCAAAACCGCACACACCAAGGCGCGACGGGTCATAGAAGATGGAAAGGTCATGAAAGTTCTCCTTGAACAAAAGCATGGGCTGCCGGGCTGTGTTCAGCCAGCAGTTCGGGGTTGAAAAAATCGGCCACAGGCAAGTCGGCCATCACATGACCGAACTCCAGATAAATGACGCGGGTGGCCAAGCGCTTGACTTGGCCCAGGTTGTGGCTGGCCCAGACCAAGGTCAAGGGCCGTTCTGGCGCACAGGCAAATTCGGCCATCAGGGCTTCGACTTCGCGTTTGGCATGCGGGTCCAGGCTGGCCGTGGGTTCATCCAGCAGCAGCACATCGGGGTGCCGCGCCCAAGCGCGGGCTAAGGCCAAGCGCTGCTGCTGCCCGCCCGACAACTGGCGGCCGTTTTGCTGCGCCACAGACTGCAAACCCACGCGCTCCATGGCCTGGAGCGCCAGCGCTTTGGCGGCAGACCAAGACAGGCCCCGTGCGCGGTCCAGCCACAAGCCCAGCGCCACGTTGTTCTGTGCCGACAGACGCAACAAATGCGGCCTTTGGAACAACATGGCCTGGCGCATTCCCGGTGCTTGCAGCACCTGGCCTTGCGTGGGCGGCACCAAACCATGCAAGGTGCGCAGCAAAGTGCTTTTGCCCGAGCCATTGGCGCCCACCAGCGCCACGCGCTCGCCAGCCTCGATGCGCAAGCTCACGCCCGTCAAGGCTGCTTGCGCCCCCAGGTGCACGCTCACGGCGTTCAAGCTGATTTGCACAGTGCTCATGCCAGCGCCCCTGGCTCGCGGTCCACTGGCGCGGGTCGGGCGTTGCGCCGCTCACCCAACAGGCGTAGCCCTGCCACCAGCGCATTGAGCAGCAGCACCACCGCCAGCAAGACCATACCCAGCCCCAGCGCCAGCGGCAAATCGCCCTTGCTGGTTTCCAATGCAATGGCGGTGGTCATGACCCGCGTGAAGCCGTCGATGTTGCCGCCCACAATCATCACCGCGCCCACCTCCGAGATGGCGCGGCCAAAGGCGGTCACGCCAATGGTGAGCAAGGCCAGCCGTTCGTCCCAGGCCAGCAGCAAGCTGCGCAGCCAAGGCCCAGCGCCGAGCGAAGCCCACTGCTCGCCATGCTGGCGCTCCACGTCTTCGACCACCTGGCGCGTGAGCGCTGCAACCACGGGCACCACCAAAATGAACTGGGCCAGCACCATGGCCTTGAAACTGAACATCCAGCCCAAAAAACCCAAAGGCCCGGTGCGAGACAGCAGCAGATACACCACCAAGCCCACCACCACAGAAGGCAGCGCCAGCAAAGTGTTCAAACCCACCAGCACGGCACCCCTGCCGCGAAAACGCGAGACGGCCAGCCAGGCGCCCAAGGCCACACCCACGCCATAGGCCAGCAAGCAAGCCGTGGCACTCACGGCCAAAGACCGAATGACGACCACCCAAAGCGCGTTATCGAAGGAAGTGATGAGATGCAGCGCCGCCTGGACGCTGTCGGAGAAGGTGTTCATACAGCGCTCTGGATGCTACGTGACAAGCACCCGGCAAGTCATGAGGGGTGTCCACTATGAATTACTTTGCATAGGCCGCATCAATTGACCCAACACAAGAGGAACAGCGATCGAAGCCCACAAAAAAGCCCGGCGAACCGGGCTTTTTGTGGGCGGCTTGTGCGCCAGCTTTACTTCTTTTCAGCCTTCATGTCGGCTTCCAAGGCTTTGGCAGGATCATCCTCCGGTGCATCCTCACCTTCAGGCTTGAGGTCATCGGCTTGGTCATCTTGCGTCTGACTTTCGCTCTCAAGCATCTGCTCCAAGGCGGCATCAGCATCCACTTTGACCCCCTCTTGCAGGCCACCGGTGACCAAGGAGGGGACCATGATGATGGCGGCCACCATGATCAACTGGAGCACGATGAACGCGATCGAGCCTTTGTAGATTTCGGTGGTGGTCACCGCCTTGATGTTCTCCCCCGTGACGCGGTCTTTGTAATCGTTCTTGGGTGCGACGCTGCGCAAGTAGAACAAAGCAAAACCGAAGGGTGGCGTCAAGAACGAGGTCTGAAGGTTCATCGCCACGATCACCCCGAACCAGATCATGGCCTGGTCGGGCGTCATGCCAGGCACCAGTCCGGGCAAGATTTTCTCAGCCACTGGGGCCAGGATCGGAATGACGATGAATGCGATCTCGAAGAAGTCAATGAAACATCCCAGGATGAAAATCAGGATGTTCACCACGATCAAGAAGCCAATCGCACCACCGGGCATGTCGACAAACAGGTGCTCTACCCAAATGTGACCGTCGGCCGCATTGAAGGTAAAGCTGAACACGGTGGAGCCGATCAGGATGAACAGGACGAACGAGGCCAGCTTGGCTGTGCTCTCCAAGGCCTGGTTCATCAAAGGCTTGTCCATGCGGCGCTTGCCCATGGCCAGAATCAAGGCACCCAAAGCCCCCATCGCACCGCCTTCGGTGGGCGTGGCCACGCCGAGGAAGATGGTGCCCAGCACCAAAAAGATCAAAATCAGCGGGGGCATCAAGACAAATGTGACCTGCTCGGCCAATTTGGACAACAAGCCCATGCCGGTGACGCGGTTGACGATGGCCAAAGCCAGTGCAACCAAAGAGGCTACGGTCATGGACATGATGACCACTTCATCACCGGGCGCATCTTGTGAGCGGTCCAACCATGCCGTCATGATGCTGTTGTGTGCCGAGGCCCAGGCATAACCCACCACCACGCACAAGATCATCAGGAACATCAGGGACACATGGCCCGATTTGCCATTGGCTTCGCGGTAGATGCGCGCCTCTGGCGGCAGAGCTGGCACCATGGCGGGCTTGAAAATCGCCACCACCACGATGAAAAGCACATACAAGCCCACCAGCAGCAAGCCGGGCAACAGCGCACCCGCATACATGTCACCGACCGAACGGCCCAACTGATCGGCCAGCACAATCAAGACCAAGGAAGGAGGAATGGCCTGCGCCAAAGTGCCGGACGCGGTGATGGCGCCAGTGGCGATCACCCGGCTGTATCCGTAGCGCAGCATGATGGGCAAAGAGATCAGGCCCATGGAAATCACGGCAGCGGCCACCACACCCGTGGTCGCAGCCAGCAAGGCCCCCACCAAAATCACCGCGATGGCCACGCCACCGCGCACCGGACCAAACACCTGGCCCACGGTCTCCAGCAGGTCCTCGGCCATGCCGGATTTTTGCAAGATGATGCCCATGAAGGTGAAAAACGGGATGGCCAGCAAAGTGTCGTTTTGCATGATGCCGAAAATGCGCAGCGGCAGGGCCTGGAACAAAGAGGGCGGAAACAGCCCGGCCTCCATGCCAATGAAACCGAATCCCAGACCACAAGCGGCCAAGGCAAAAGCCACCGGAAAACCGGTGAGCAACAGCACCAAGAGGCCGCCAAACATGATGGGCACAAAGTTCTGTGCCAAAAAAGTCGCTTCCATCAACGTGCTCCCTGCGCTTGCTGTTGCGCAATTTTTTCAAGTTCCAAAAGTTCCTTTTGCTCATCCGACATGGTCTCTTCAGACGACAAAACGTCTTCGCCCTGCCCCAACAAAAAGTCCAATCGCTTGATCAATTCAGACACGCCTTGCAGCATGAGCAAGGCAAAACCGGCAGGCACCAGCGCATACACAGGCCAGCGGATCAAGCCACCAGCGTTGGATGACATTTCACCCGTGTTGTAAGCCTGCATGAACAAGGGCCAAGACAGGTAAATGCAAATGGCGCAAAAAGGGAACAAGGCCAGCAAGATGCCGCCCACGTCAATCCAGTTGCGCGTGCGCGGGGTCAGCATGGACGAGATGAAATCAATGCGCACATGCGAGTTTTTGAGCAGGCCGTAACCGGCACCCAACAAAAACACCGCCGCAAACAGGTACCACTGGATCTCCAGCAGCGCGTTCGAACTCGAATCAAACGCCTTTCGCACAATGGCGTTGCCCGCACTGATCAAGGTCGTGGCCAAAATCAACCAAGTGGTGAAAAGCCCCACGCTTTGATTCAAACGGTCAATGCCCCGCGAAATCAACAAGAAAAAAGACATGTCGTCCTCCACAAAATCTGGCGCGATTGTAAGTCTGTGTGAAGCTGCAATCCTGCATTCACTCAAAATGCTCGGCTTGATATTTTTGACAGCTGCCTTGAACGCATTTCAAGGCCCAAAAATCAGGGGTTAACCCTTGCTCATCCGTTCAGATCTGAATCGCCACCAAGGCAGCATGCTGCGCAAGGACTGGACCTGCCCCGCATCCTGGTTGGTGGTGTACCCCGACATCGCTTGCAAACGAGCCAACCAAGCCGGATCGCTCAGCAAGGCGCGCAATTGCCGCACAGGTTCGGTGTCCAGGGCCGACGCCAGACACACCAACCAATAACGCTCCGGGTACAAAGGCAAAAAATCGAGCCCATGCACCTGCGCCGCACTGGCGATGCCCAAGCCCGCGTCGGCCTGTCCAGCAGCAATGCAAGCGGCCACAGCGGTGTGCGAGTTTTCTTCTTGTTCATAACCCATCAGGTCGGATGCCTGCAAGCCCAAAACCTGCAAGCACTGGTCCAACAGCAATCGCGTACCGGTGCCGGGGCTGCGGTTGACATAGCGGACCCTTGCATGGACCACATCCCCCAGGCCATTCAAGCGCAGAGGATTGCCTGGAGCCACCATCAAGCCTTGAGAACGCGTGGCAAAACCAATCAGCTTGTGCTGCCCGGGCTTGAGCAAAGGCTTGTAGGTGCGGGCCACCAGGGACTGCGCATCGGGCTGCCACGGCGCATGAAAGCCCGCCACATGGCATCGCCCCTCGTTCAGGGCCCGGATGGCATCAACGCTGCCGCAAAAGCGCAGGTCCAGATGCAAGGACTGGGCCGCAGCTTCTTCGCGCAGCATGACCAGCGCATCATCATGGCTGGCGTAAATGGGCAAGGCCTGGTGTGCAGGGTCAAAAGCCACCGCAAACGTTTTTTCCAGCTCGGCCTGCAAGGCATTGATTTGGGGGGCCAAGCGCGCTTGCGCCTGGCGCTCGGCCCACAACAACTTGTCCGCAAAACCCGTCAGTCGGGCGGCCTGACCTTTCTCCCAGACGATGATTGGCTGACCCAAGGATTGTTCCCAGCGCTTGAGCTCACCCCAAACATGGCGGTAAGACAAATCGAGAAGCTTGGCCGCGCCACCGATCGAGCCGGCTTGCCGCACCGCTTGCAGCAAATCCATGAGGGGGTTGCGCAAAGGACTTTGGCGGTTGCGCGTTCCCTCCATATTCGGAGGGACCCATTGATAGGAAAGATCGATGTGCTTCATGGGTTGAAGTTTGCCTGATGCGGGTGTTCTGACCTGGCGTTAGCCAAAACAAAAGGCCCCGAAGGGCCTTTTGTGGTGCATGCAAGCGGGGCTGAATTACAGCTTGGCCGATTGCATGTAGCTGTCGAAGCGCGCTTCGGTGAAACGGAACCACTGGTTGGCTTCCTTGCGGAAGGCCGAGTAGTCGGCGTAGATCTTTTTCCAGCCTGGGTTCTTGGCACCGATTTCGTCGTACAACGCCATGGACTCTTTGAAGGCCGCATCCATCATGTCCTTGGGGAATGGGAAGAGCTTGGCACCACCAGCCACCAAGTTCTTGAGGGCGGCTGCGTTGCGTGCGTCGTAACGGGCTTGCATGTCGGTGGCTGCAAAACTGGATGCCGCCTCGATGATGGCCTTGTACTCGCTCGACAAGCTTTCGTAAGCTTTTTTGTTGATGTGCAGGTCCAACTGAGGACCGCCTTCCCACCAACCTGGGTACGCGTAGTTTTTGGCCACTTTGTGGAAGCCCAACTTGAAGTCGTCGTAGGGACCCACCCACTCGGCGGCATCGATCGTGCCTTTTTCCAGGGCTTGGTAAATCTCGCCACCAGGAATGTTCTGGGGCACGCCACCGATGCGCTCAACCACTTTGCCCGCAAAGCCGCCCACACGGAATTTGGTGCCCTTGAAGTCTTTCAACGATTTGATGGGTTTACGGAACCAGCCACCCATTTGGGCACCTGTGTTGCCCATCACGAAGTTGACGATGTTGTAGTTGTTGTAGTGCTCGCGCATCAATTTCATGCCGTTGCCGTGCAGCATCCAAGCCGTCATCTGGCGGCTGTTCAGACCGAAAGGAATGGCGCAACCCAGGGCAAAGACTTCGTCCTTGCCAAAGTAGTAGTAAGGCGCGGTGTTGGACATTTCCACGGTGCCGTCTTTGGTGGCATCGATGGTGCCGAAAGCGGGCACCAATTCACCGGCCGCGTGGGTGGTGATCTCAAACTTGCCACCGGTCATCTCTTTGACCTTGGCCGCGAACACGTCGTTCACGCCAAACAGTGTGTCCAGCGCCTTGGGGAAGCTGGATGTCAGACGCCAGCGCAAGGCGGCTTGAGCGTGAACGGCAGGTGCAGCACCTGCGGCCAAAACACCGGCGATGCCGGCGTTTTTAATGATGGAACGACGATCCATAGGGAAACTCCTTGTGAAATGACTGAAACCCGTTGTCAGGGTCGCTTGACCTAGCAGGCCGTATTGTAGAAAGCGAACCCGCCCCAATCCGTGGGGGTTTACCCTTTTCTAAATCATTAAATTTAAAGGGCTTTAGCAATACCGGCAATAACGAGAAGGCCATCCAGAAACCCACTGGAAACCGTTCAGTGATCCCAACGTTGTCGAATGGAAGCCTCGATGCCTGCGGCATCCAAGCCTTGCAAAGCCAACAGCTTGGCCGGATCGCCATGCTCGATGAATTCATCGGGCAAGCCCAGGTGCAACACCGAGCGCTGCAGGTTCAGCTGCTGCAAGGCCTCGCCCACCGCGCTGCCTGCGCCGCCCATGATGCAGCCCTCTTCCACCGTCACCAAGCGCTCGTGACTTTGGGCGATTTGGGCCAGCAACGCCACATCCAGCGGTTTGACCCAGCGCATGTTGACCACGGTGGCATTGAGCGCTTCAGCAGCCTGCAAGGCCGGGGCCAGCAAGGTGCCAAAAACCAAAATGGCCACTTTTTCGCCTTGGCGGCGCACTTCGCCTTTGCCAAAGGGCAAGGTGTCCAGATCGCGTCCGGGCTCGGTGCCCACGCCAGCGCCCCGCGGGTAGCGCACGGCCACCGGGTGGTTTTGCGCGTAAGCGGTGCTCAGCAGCTGACGGCATTCGCGCTCGTCGGCCGGGCAGGCCAGGCTCATGTTGGGGATGCATCGGATGTAGGCGATGTCGTAGGCCCCCGCGTGGGTGGCCCCGTCCGCCCCCACCAGGCCCGCGCGGTCCAGTGCGAACACCACCGGCAGATTTTGCAGCGCCACGTCGTGGATCAGCTGGTCGTAGCCGCGCTGCAAAAAGGTGGAGTAAATGGCCACCACCGGCTTGAGGCCTTCGCAGGCCATACCGGCGGCAAAGGTCACGGCGTGCTGCTCGGCAATGCCCACGTCGTAATAGCGCTTGGGAAAGCGCTGGTGGAAAGCCACCATGCCCGAGCCCTCGCGCATGGCGGGCGTGATGCCGACCAGGCGCATGTCTTTCTCGGCCATGTCGCACAGCCACTGGCCAAACACTTGGGTGAAGGTGGTTTTGGCGGGTGTGACCGCCGGCACCAGGCCCACATTCGGGTCGAACTTGCCGGGGCCGTGGTAAGCCACCGGATCGGCTTCGGCCTTTTCATAGCCCTGGCCTTTTTTGGTAACCACATGCAAAAACTGCGGGCCATCCAAGTGCTTGATGTTCTCCAGGGTCGGGATCAGCGAGTCCAGGTCATGCCCGTCAATCGGGCCAATGTAGTTGAAGCCAAATTTCTCGAACAGCGTGGCGGGCACCACCATGCCTTTGGCGTGTTCCTCGAGACGCTTGGCCAGCTCAAACAAGGGGGGCGCATTTTTGAGCACATTTTTGGCCCCGGCCTTGGCGGCCGAATAAAACCGCCCGCTCATCAGTTGGGCCAGGTAGCGATTGAGGGCCCCCACGGGCGGGCTGATCGACATGTCGTTGTCGTTCAGGATCACCAAGAGCTTGCACTCTTCGACGCCCGCGTTGTTCAGCGCCTCAAAGGCCATGCCGGCGGTCATGGCGCCGTCGCCAATCACGGCAATTGAATGGCGCGATTCACCTTTTTGGCGCGCGGCCACGGCCATGCCCAAGGCGGCCGAAATGCTGGTCGACGAGTGCGCCGTGCCAAAAGTGTCGTACTCGCTCTCGTCGCGGCGCGGAAAGCCCGACAAACCACCAAACTGGCGCAGCGTGGGCATGCGCTCGCGACGGCCTGTGAGGATTTTGTGCGGGTAGGTCTGGTGCCCAACATCCCAGACGATGCGGTCCTCTGGGGTGTTGAAGACGTAATGCAAAGCCACCGTCAACTCGACAGTCCCCAAGTTGGAGCTCAGGTGCCCACCGGTTTTCGACACGTTGTCCAGCACGCAGTGGCGCAACTCGTCAGCCAATTGAGGCAAGTCGGTGCGCTGCAGGCGGCGCAGATCGGCGGGCTGGTTGATGGTCTTGAGCAAATCGGTCATGTCAGTTGTTTCTTTCTACCACCATGGCGGTCAGCGCACGCAAGGGGGCCAAACGGGCTTCGGGCAAACCGGTATCGGCCAGTGCCTGCATGGCCTGAGCCGCCAAGCTGTCGGCATAGGCCTTGGCCGCATCCAGCCCCATCAGGGCGACATAGGTGGGTTTGTCAGCGGCTTCATCCTTGCCCGCAGTCTTGCCCAGAGTGGCCGAATCGGCCGTCACGTCCAGGACATCGTCGACCACCTGAAAGGCCAGGCCCAGGGCCTCGCCGAAACGCTTCAAAGCCGATGGAACCGGTTCGAGCACGCCCGGCACACAGGCCGCGCCCATCTGCACGCTGCACAGCAGCAGTGCCCCAGTTTTGAGGCGGTGCATCTGGCGCAGCTGGTCTTCGCTCAGGCGCTGGCCCACGCTGGCCAGGTCTATCGCCTGCCCCCCGGCCATGCCCTGGTAACCCGAGGCCCGCGCCAACAAACCCACGCAGGCGGCTTGCACGGCAGTGCTGACGCTGGCGTCCTGGGGGGTCAAAAACTCAAAGGCCAGGGTCTGCAAGGCGTCCCCCGCCAGCAGGGCCTGGGCCTCGCCAAACTGCACATGCACCGTGGGTTTGCCGCGCCGCAGCACATCGTTGTCCATGCAGGGCATGTCATCGTGTACCAAAGAATAAGCATGGATCAACTCGATGGCGCAGGCGGCCCGGAGCGCTGCCGCGCTGCGGGCCTCATCGCCCACGGCCTCGGCGGTGGCCAGCACCAGCAAGGGGCGCAGGCGTTTGCCGCCGTCGAGCACGGCGTAGCGCATGGCTTGGCCCAATTGGGCGGGCGAATCGGCGGCGATGCCTTGCGACAGCGCCTGCTCAACCCGGTCCAGATGCGGCTGCATCCAGGCTTTGAGGTCAAAAACACTCATGCACCGCTCCAGGGTTTGAGTTGCCCGCCGTCCAGGACCTGAATCTGGTCTTCCACCGCCTTGAGCTTGTCGCGGCAAAACGCCAGCAAAGCTGCGCCGCGCTGGTAGCCCGTCAAGAGCTGGTCCAAAGGCATTTGGCCCGACTCGAGCTGACCGACCAAGGACTCCAGCTCCGCCAGCGCCGCTTCGTACGTGGCAGGCAGGGGTGCTGCCGGGGCGTCAGCGGGGTCGGTGGGGGCGGCCTTGGGCATGGGGTGTTCCGGAAGAAAAAACCCGATTTTAGGCCTTAAGCCTCGAAGGGGCTGACAGTTGCCCCTGTCAAGTCCACAAGACGGATATGGGCGAGGCTCAGCCATGCCTTCAAGCGCAGACCTTGATTTTTTCAAGGCTTGAGCCGTTGTGCACAGCAAGGACCAGCCCCCGGGGTAGAATCCGCGTTCATCGGCAGGGTTTCCCTGTCATTTTTTTGCGCGGTTTTCCCTGAATACAGCGCTTTGTTCCTGCCCCTTCATAGGGGGAGTCTCTAGGTCAGGTCACCCATGTCTGATTTAAGTCTTCAACTGCAGCAGGCCGCAAGCCAACTACCAGTTTCCACTTATTTCGATGAAGCGCTGTTCCAGCGCGAATTGAACACGCTCTTTCGGCAAGGCCCCCGTTATGTGGGCCATCAGCTGGCCGTGCCCGAGCCGGGCGACTATTACGCCCTGCCCCACGAGGCAGAAGGACGCGCCCTGGTGCGCAACGCCCAAGGCGGTGTCGAACTTGTCTCGAACGTCTGCCGCCACCGCCAGGCCGTGATGCTGAACGGCCGGGGCAACTTGCAGACCCAGCAAAAGGGCAGTGCAGGCGGCAACATTGTGTGCCCGCTGCACCGCTGGACCTACTCGCCCAGCGGCCAGTTGTTGGGCGCACCCCACTTTGCGCACGACCCCTGCCTGAACCTGAACAACTACCCGCTGCAGGCGTGGAACGGCCTCTTGTTCGAAGACAACGGCCGAGACATCGCTGCCGACCTGGCGGGCATGGGCCCCAGAGCGCAGCTCAGTTTTGAGGGCTATGCGCTCGACCGGGTCGAGTTGCACGAATGCCACTACAACTGGAAGACCTTCATCGAGGTCTATCTCGAGGACTACCATGTCGGCCCCTTCCACCCGGGGCTGGGCCAGTTCGTCACCTGCGACGACCTGAACTGGGAGTTCAAGGAACATTACTCGGTGCAGACCGTGGGTGTGTCGGGCGGCTTTGGCAAGCCCGGCTCGGACACCTACAAAAAATGGCACGAGGTGCTGCTCAAATACCGCAACGGCCAACTGCCCGAGCGCGGCGCGATCTGGCTGACGTACTACCCGCACATCATGGTCGAGTGGTACCCGCATGTGCTGACCGTGTCGACCCTGCACCCGATCAGCCCGAACAAGACGCTCAACATGGTGGAGTTTTACTACCCCGAAGAGATCGTCGCCTTTGAGCGCGAGTTCGTCGAAGCCCAGCAAGCGGCTTACATGGAAACCTGCATCGAGGACGACGAGATTGCCGAGCGCATGGACGCGGGCCGCAAGGCCCTGCTGGCGCGTGGCGACAACGAGGTCGGTCCTTACCAAAGCCCCATGGAAGACGGGATGCAGCACTTTCATGAGTGGTACCGCCAGCAGATGAACACCCTCTGAAGTCAGCCCGGATGCAAGCCTCTTGGATGATTCTGGCGTCGCTGTTTTTTTCCATGATGGGTGTGTGCATCAAATATGCATCGGCCCACTTTCACACTTTTGAGCTGGTTTTTTTCCGCGGCCTGATCGGCGTGGTGTTCATGGCCACCCTCTGCAAGGTTCAGGGCGTTTCTTTGCGGACCCCCATACCCATGATGCATGTCTGGCGCTCGGTGGTGGGCGTGACATCACTGGCCGCATGGTTTTACGCCATTGGCCACCTGCCACTGGCCACCGCCATGACGCTCAACTACATGAGTGGCGTCTGGGTGGCGGTGTTTTTGGTGGGCGGCACGCTGGTCATGGGCAGGCTGCAGGATGCGACTCAGCAAGGCCCCATCGTGCTGACGGTGATCGCCGGTTTTGGCGGTGTCATCTTGCTGCTGCGCCCCACCATCGAACAGGACCAGTTGTTTGCCGGCATCGTTGGACTGCTCTCGGGCCTGATCGCCGCATTGGCTTACCTGCAGGTGGCCGCTTTGGGTCGATTGAACGAACCCGAAGCCCGCACCGTGTTTTATTTTTCGGTCGGCACCACCGTGGTCGGAGCCTTGCTGATGGGGCTCACCGGCATGAGCGCCTGGGTGTGGCCCACCATGCTGTGGCTGCTGCCGGTGGGTGTGCTGGCGGCACTGGGCCAACTGTGCATGACCAAAGCTTACAGCCGCGGCTCCACACTGGTGGTGGCCAATTTGCAATATTCGGGCATCGTTTTTGGCGCCTTGTTTGGTCTGATGCTGTTTGGTGAACACATTGCCCTGATGGGCTGGCTGGGCATGGCCCTCATCATGGCCAGCGGCATCGCATCCACCATCTTGCGCAGCCGAACCCTGCCCCGCGCCCCTGCCGAAGACCACTGAACGGAGACCATTGCCATGTACCCCTTGCTGATCACCGCCGCCCAATTGCAAGACCTGCAAGCCCAAGGCCAGCCCTGTGCCGTCTTGGACTGCAGTTTCGACCTGATGAAACCCGAGCTGGCCGATGGCTTTTTTGCCAGTGAGCGCATCGCCGGTGCCCTGCCTGCACACCTGGACAAGAACCTGAGCGCGCATCAGCCGGGTCAGGCCGTCAATGGCGGGCGACATCCCTTGCCGCAGCGCGAGATCGTGGCGAAGTGGCTGGGCAGTTTGGGCATTCACAATGGCCTGCAGGTTGTGGTGTACGACCGAAACAAAGGCCATTACTGCGGTCGTTTGTGGTGGATGCTCAAGTGGTTGGGGCACGAGGCAGTGGCCGTGCTCGACGGCGGTCTGCAGGCCTGGAAAGACGTTGGCGGCGCCATGGCCTCGGGGCCTGCCCAGCCCGTGTCACCCACCCGCTTCGAGCTGAAAACGCCACTGCGTCAATTGGTGCTGACCGATGCGGTCTCAGCCACTTTGGGCCAGCCCTCCCAAACCGTGGTCGATGCCCGCGCAGGAGCCCGTTACCGGGGCGAGGTGGAGCCTCTTGACCCGGTGGCAGGCCACATTCCGGGCGCTTTGAACCGCCCTTTCACCGAGAACTTCACCGAAGACGGCCGCTTCAAAAGCGCGCAGCAGTTGCAAGCGGAATGGACCCAGGTGCTGGCGGGGCGTCCGGCCAGCAGCGTGGTGCACCACTGCGGCAGCGGCGTGACCGCCGTGCCCAATCTGATCGCGATGGAGTTGGCGGGTTTCGGGCCCACTGCGCTGTATGCGGGCAGCTGGAGTGAGTGGTGCCGCACGCCCGGACTGCCCTGCGCCAAAGGCTGACACCTCTGAAATCAGTGCTGGTGTCCTGCCAGGGCGCTGACCAGCAGCACCATGCCGATGCCCAAGCCCAGCCAAATGATCTGGGCTGCCGTCTCTCTCGCGGACAAGCGCTTTTGCAATTGGGGGATCAGGTCGGCCAGGGCCACATAGACAAAGCTGCTGCTGGCCACGACCAGAAAATACGGCAACCAGTCGTGCAGGGCGTCGACCAGGACATAACCCACGGCGCCGCCCAAAGCGGTGATGGCCCCGGCCATCGACACCTTGAGGATGGCCGCCTGGCGGCTGCTGCTGCCTTGGCGCAACACCGCCAAATCGCCCATGTGGTGAGGGATTTCGTGGGCCAGCACGGCCAGTGCGGCAATCACGCCCAAACGCATGTCGGCGATGAAGGCCGAGGCAATCAGGATACCGTCGCCAAAGCAATGCACGCTGTCCCCCGCCAACACGGCCCACTGTCCGCGGGGTGGCTCGGCTTCAGCATGCAGCTTGTCCGCATGTTCATGGCCCGTGTGGTGTGCATGCCCATGGTCGTGCCCATGGTCGTGCCCATGCGCGTGTCCATGCCCATGTTCATGCCCGTGGTGCCAAAGTTCGGCCTTGTCGAGCAAGAAGAAAAACAGCAAACCCACCAGCAAAGTCAGGAACAGCTCGTGCGCCCCGGCCTCGCTCTCGAAGGCCTCGGGCAAGAGGTGCAAAAACGAGGTGGCCATCAAGGCCCCAGCGGCCAGGCTCAGCATGTGCTGGGTGTAGCGGCTCAAGATGCCGAAACTCAGCCACGCCGCCACCCAAACGCTGCCAATGCCCGCCACCAAAGTGCCCACCAAAATCGCCAATAAAGTCATCATGTTTCCCGGGATGCACGGCACCCCATCAAAAACCGCCCCGAAGGGCGGTCGCTGCATTCAAAAAATCAGGCCACGCCTTGGCGCTTGAGCCAAGCCAGCAAACGCTGCCAGCCGTCTTCAGCGGGCCCCTTGCGGTAGCTGCTGCGGTAATCGGCATGGAATGCGTGCGGGGCCTCAGGATAAACCACAAACTCGCTCGCTTTGGCCGCTGCGGGCCCTTGGGCCAGTTCTGCCTTCATCTTATCAACCGTGTCAAGGGGAATGCCCGTGTCGGCAGCGCCGTACAAACCCAGCACCGGGGCCTTGAGGCTGCCCACCAAGGCCAGCGGGTGCGCTGGCGTTTGCGCTGTGGCATTGCCCACCAGACGGCCATACCAGGCCACACCCGCCTTGAGTTTGGGCTGGTGCGCGGCATACAGCCAAGTGATGCGCCCGCCCCAGCAAAAGCCGGTGATGGCCAACTTGTCGGGGTTGCCGCCGTTGGCCCCTGCCCAGGCCACGCAGGCGTCCAGGTCACCCATGACCTGCGCATCGGGCACTTTGGCGATGATCTCGGATTGCAGCTTGGCGAGTTCGCCGTATTCATTGGGATCGCCCTGGCGCACAAACAGCTCGGGTGCAATGGCCATGTAACCGGCCTGGGCCAGTCGGCGTGCCACATCGGCGATGTATTCGTGCACCCCAAAAATCTCGGAAATCACCAGCACCACCGGCAAACCGGTCTTGCCGGCTGGGGCGCAGCGGTAGGCGGGCATCTTGAACCCATTGACATCGATGGTCACTTCGCCCGACACCAGACCCGTAGAAGGGGTTTTGATGGCCGTTTGCGCCATGATCGGCACGGCAGCAGCGGCATAGCCTACGCCCAAAGCCGCTTTCAAGGCTGTGCGGCGTGTGGCCACGGCGTCCCCCAAGCGGCCGCCCAGCAAGGCTTGTGTGTCTTCAATCAGGTCGTGGTTCAAGGGATGTCTCCTCGGTCATGCTTTAAAAGGGGCTTTATCTTGGCACAGCCACTGAGGGCTTGCACAAGGGCGGCGATTTAAACTGCCTCCATGTCCCATTCCGCCTTGCCTGTCTTGTATTCGTTTCGCCGTTGCCCCTACGCCATGCGGGCCCGATTGGCCTTGCAGGTCAGCGGGGTAGCGCATGAGCACCGTGAGGTGGTGTTGAAGCACAAACCCGCCCACATGCTGGCCCTGTCGCCCCAAGGCACGGTGCCCGTTTTGTGGCTGCGCGGCGCAGACGGCGATACGGTGCTGGCGCAAAGTCTGGACATCATGCTGTGGGCGCTGCGCGAGCACGACCCGCTGGGCTGGCTGCCCAACTCGGATGTCGCCATGGCCGATGCCCTGGCGCTGATCACGCACAACGACGGGCCGTTCAAGCACCGGCTCGACCGCTACAAATACCCAAACCGATCGGGCTTGGACAGCGGCTTGGCAGACCGGGATGAGGCCGCTGAGTGGTTGCACACGCTGGATGCCAGGCTGGGTGCGCAGCCTTTTTTGGCCGGTGAGCACTTTGGCCTGGCCGACGCCGCCTTAGCGCCCTTTGTGCGCCAATACGCCCACACCGATCCGGCCTGGTTTGCAGCGCAGCCTTGGTGCCCCTTGGCCGCTTGGCTGGGCAAGTTTGAAGCCTCTGCGCTGTTTGATGCCATCATGCAAAAGCACGCCCCCTGGCCAGACAAGCTCGCCTGAGTACCCCACGCAGACTACCCTGATGGCTACCCGGTCTGGCCGCTTGTGACCCATCAGGGCGGGTCAGTGGGCTTGTTCCCAATTCGGCCCAAAGCCCACTTCGGCCAAGAGCGGCACCTTCAGATCGGCCACACCGGCCATGATGCGCGGCACCTCGGTGCGCACCCAATCTACCTCTGACTCGGGCACCTCGAACACCAGTTCGTCGTGCACCTGCATGATGACCTTGGTGGCCTTGCCTTGCTCGTCCAGCGCCTTTTGCACCGCGACCATGCTCAGCTTGATCAGATCGGCCGCCGTGCCCTGCATGGGCGCGTTGATGGCCGCACGCTCGGCCCCGGCGCGGCGCGGGCCGTTGGGGCTGTTGATCTCGGGCAGCATCAGGCGACGGCCAAACACCGTCTCCACATAGCCCAGCGCCTTGGCTTGCTCACGCGTGGCATCCATGTAGTGCTTGACGCCCGCAAAGCGCTCAAAGTAGCGGGTGATGTAGTTTTTGGCGGCGGTGTTGTCGATGCCCAGCGCCTTGGCCAGACCAAAGGCGCTCATGCCGTAGATCAGCCCGAAGTTGATGGTCTTGGCGTAGCGGCGCTGCTCGCTGCTGACCGTGTCGGGCGTCCCACCAAACACCTCGGCCGCGGTGGCCTTGTGCACGTCCAGCCCTTCGTGAAAGGCCTTGAGCAAGGCCGCGTCGTCGCTCAGGTGCGCCATGATGCGCAGCTCGATCTGGCTGTAGTCGGCACTCGCAATCACGCAGCCGGCGGGGGCCACAAAGGCCTCACGCACCTTGCGGCCTTCGGCCGTGCGCACCGGGATGTTTTGCAGGTTTGGCTCGTTGCTCGACAAACGGCCCGTCACCGCCACCGCTTGGGCGTAATGCGTGTGCACCCGACCCGTGCGCGGCAAGGCCATTTGCGCCAGCTTGTCGGTGTAGGTGCCCTTGAGTTTGGACAGACTGCGGTGCTCCAGGATGCGGGCGGGCAGCGGGTAGTCCTCGGCCAGTTTCTCCAGCACCTCCTCGTCGGTGCTTCGGGCACCGGTGGCGGTCTTTTTGATGACGGGCAGACCCAACTTGTCAAAGAAAATCTCGCCCAGCTGCTTGGGGCTGGCCAGGTTGAAAGGCTGCCCGGCGATCTCGTAGGCCTCGGTTTCAAGCTGAACGATGCGCTCGCCCAGCGCCTGGCTTTGTGCGGCCAGCGTGGGCGCGTCGATCAGCACCCCATTGCGCTCGATGCGGTAAAGCGCTTCGCTGGTCTGGATCTCCAGGTCGTACACGTACTTCAGTCCCGCATGGGCCTCGATTTGCGGCCACAGCGCCAGGTGCACATCCAGGCACTGGTCCGAGTCTTCGCACGAATAATGGGCTGCTTTGTCCACCTCCACCTGCGCAAACGGGATCTGGTGCACGCCCTTGCCGCACAGGTCTTCGTAGCTCACGCCCCGGCGACCCACATGCCGCTCGGCCAGGCTCGACAAGCCATGGGGCTTGTGCACTTCGAGCACATAGCTTTCCAGCATGGTGTCGTGGGCATAGCCTTGCACCTCGATGCCGTGGTTGGCCAACACATGGCGGTCGTACTTGATGTGCTGGCCCAATTTCAGGCGGGCCGGGTTTTCCAGCCAGGGCTTGAGTTTGGCCAGCACCTCGGCCAGCGGCAGTTGTTCTGGCGCTCCCGGGCCGTTGTGGGCCAACGGGATGTAGGCCGCCTCACCGGGCGCGACGCTCAGCGAAATCCCCACGATCTCGGCGCGCATGGCGTCCAAAGAGGTGGTTTCGGTGTCGATGGCCGTGAGCGGCGCTTGCTCGATGCGCGCCAGCCAAGTGTCGAACATCGCCCAGTCGAGCACCGTGTCGTATTTCAAATCACCCTGTACGGCGCTGGCTGCGCTGTTCAACTCGGGCAAAGCCGCAGTTTCATCGGCAAGGGCCTCGCCAAACAAGTCGCCCATGCCCGTGTCCTTGGGTTTGGCGGTTTTGGCCTTGGGGGTGGGCGCTGGCACGGTCCCGCCCAGCGACTGCACCAGCCCCTTGAAGCCATAGGTCTGGTAAAAATTGAGCAGCTTGTCCTTGTCGGGCGCGTGCAGGTGCAGGCTGGCGAGCGAGGGCAAATCGGGCACCCAGCCGTTCAGGTCGCAGTCGGTTTTCATGGTCACGAGCGCCCGGCCCTTGGGCAGCCAGTCCACGGCCTGGCGCAGGTTCTCGCCCGCCACGCCTTTGATCTCGTGGGCTTTTTCCATCAACTGATCGAGCGAGCCATATTCCAGCAGCCACTTGGCCGCCGTCTTGGGGCCGACCTTGGCCACGCCGGGCACGTTGTCCACCGGGTCGCCCACCAGCGTCTGGTAGTCGATCATGAGCGAAGGCGGCACGCCAAACTCTTCGGTCACGCCCGCCACATCGCGCACCTTGCCGTTCATGGTGTCGATGATGGTGATGTGGTCATTGACCAACTGGCTCAAGTCTTTGTCTCCGCTGGAGACGGTGACCTGAATGCCCTGCTGCGCGGCCACATGGGCCAAGGTGGCGATCACATCGTCGGCCTCCACGCCGGGCACGTCCAGCACAGTCCACCCCATCAGGCGAACCAACTCGTGGATGGGCTCGATCTGCGAGCGCAGGTCGTCGGGCATGGGGCTGCGATGGGCCTTGTACTCGGGGTACATCTCGTCGCGGAAGGTCGGGCCTTTGGCGTCGAACACGCAGGCGGCATAGACGGCGGGCACATCTTTGCGCAGCCGCTCCATCATGTTGATCATGCCGCGAATGGCCCCGGTGGCCGGGCTGGTCGGGTCACCCGGCACGGCCCGCAAATCGGGCATGGCATGAAAGGCGCGGTACAGGTAGCTGGAGCCATCGACCAGCAGGAGGGTCGGTGGGGAGGTTTCGGGGGTGTTGTCGCTCATCCCTCGATTGTGTACCGGGTTAAGGGCTTGACCATCAAACGACCCCATGATCGGGTGGCCGGGCCTGCGCCAGGGCGATGTGGCAAAGCGAAGCGCTAAGACCACTGCCGAACTTCCAGATGGTGAGTGGGGGCTGCGCTGAGGCGATGTGGCAAAGCGAAGCGCCTCTGAGCCTCGGCGCAGCCCCCACTCACCATCTCTGCGCGCCCTGGGCAAACACGCAAAGGGCTGACGGCGCAGGGCCTCAGAGGCGCTTCGCTTTGCCACATCGGCCCAGCGCAGTCGGGCCTTTCCGGGTCATTGTTGGGTGTTCGCCCTCTACAATCCGTATTTTGCTCACCCAAGCCAGTCCCCATCTGGCGCTTTGACGGTTTTCTCCCCCATGGCGGTATTCACCGAAGTCACCGAAACCCAGGCCAACGACCTGATGCAAGCCCTGAACCTGGGGGCCTTGACGGCATTGCGCGGCATCGAAGGCGGGATTGAAAACACCAACTACTTCGCCAGCACCACCCAAGGTGAGTACGTGCTCACCCTGTTCGAGCGCCTGACGCATGAACAGCTGCCGTTTTACCTGTTCCTGATGAAACACCTGGCCGGGCGCGGTATCCCGGTGCCCGACCCGGCTGCCAACCGCGACGGCGATGTGCTGCACACGCTGTGCGGCAAACCGGCCGCCGTGGTCAACAAGCTCGCGGGCAAAAGCCAGTTGCAGCCCCAGGCCGTGCACTGCGCTGCCGTGGGCGACATGCTGGCGCGCATGCACCTGGCCGGAGCCGACTACAACCGCAGCCAACCCAATTTGCGCGGTTTGCCCTGGTGGAATGAGACCGTGCCTGTGGTGCTGCCCTACCTGGAAGAAGCGCAAGCGCGCCTGTTGTGCAGCGAATTGGCCTACCAAAACCACATCGCCAGCGGCGCCGCTTTCGCCGCCCTGCCCCGTGGGCCTGTGCATGCCGACCTGTTTCGCGACAACGTGATGTTCGACGGCGAGCGGCTCACCGGCTTCTTTGACTTCTATTTCGCGGGCGTCGACACCTGGCTGTTTGACTTGGCCGTTTGCCTGAACGACTGGTGCATCGACCTGCCCTCGGGCGTGCACGATGCAGCCCGAGCCCAGGCCATGCTGCGCGCCTACAACCAGGTGCGCCCCCTGACCGCTGCCGAACGCGAATTGCTGCCTGCCCTTGTGCGCGCAGGGGCATTGCGTTTTTGGATTTCACGGCTGTGGGACTACCATCTGCCCCGCGAAGCGTCCATGCTCACCCCGCACGACCCGACCCATTTCGAACGGGTTTTGCGCGGTCGGGTGCAAGCGCCCATTTCCCTGTCCGACCTCGTCTGATCACCATGAACCTGCAAATCGTTCCCACCCGTGCCGGCCTCAAGTGGGTCCGTCAGGGCATGAGGACTTTCTGGCGTCAGCCACTGGCGCTGTCAGGGCTGTTTTTTTTGTTCATGGCCACCGTGTCCATTGTGTCCATCGTGCCCTTCATCGGCAGCGCCTTGGCGCTGATCGTTCTGCCCGCGCTCACGCTGGGCATGATGGCGGCGACCCAGACGGCCTCCGAAGGCAAGTTTCCCATGCCCAGCGTGCTGTTTTCGGCCTTCAAAGCCGGGCCGCACCGCCAAGCCATGCTCCATTTGGGTGGCTTGTACGCGCTGATTTTTTTGGTGGTCATGGGCGCTTCGGCCTTGGTTGACGGCGGCACCTTCGCCAAGGTGTATTTTGGCGGCCAAGCCATGACGCCCGAGGTGGTCACGACCGACTCGTTCCAGACCGCCTTGTGGGTCTCCATGCTCTTTTATGTGCCCTTGTCCATGATGTTCTGGCACGCGCCCGCTCTGGTGCACTGGTACGGCCTGCCGGCCGTTAAAAGCCTGTTTTTCAGCTTCGTGGCCTGCTGGCGCAACCTCAAGGCCTTCGGGGTGTATGTGCTCGCCTGGGGCTTGATTTTCATGTTGGCCGGGGTCTTGGCGCTGCTCATCAGCAGCCTGATGGGCCATCCGGGCCTGGTCACGGCCACCTTCATGCCGCTGGCGCTGATGGTGGCGGCCATGTTCTTCACTTCGATGCTGTTTTCGGTGCGTGACTGCTTCTCGACCGATGTCTACGACGAGGCCCCCGCCAACGCGGCCGGGCCTGACTGAGCGACTCAGTGGTGGTGGCCGTGCGCACCGTGTGCATGGCGGTGCGTCACCTCGTCGGCTGAGGCCGCCCGCACTTCCAGCACCTTCAGACTCAGCGTCAGGTGCTGCCCAGCCCAAGGGTGGTTGCCGTCCAGGATCACCTTGTCGCCCTTGATTTTGAGCACATTGAACACCTGCTCGCGTCCATCGGGCGTGCGTCCGCGCAGCTGACCGCCCACTTTGACACCGGGCGGAAACTCGCTTTTGGGGATGGTCTGCACCAGGCTCTCGTCGCGCTCGCCAAAGGCGTCGGTCGGGTTCAGCAGGAGCGTGGTGCTGAAGCCCACGTCCTGGCCTTCCAGCGCGGCTTCGATTTTGGGAAAGGTGTTGTCGTAACCACCATGCAAATAAGAAGTGGGCTCACTCGCCTTGTCGAGCAACTGGCCTTGGGCGTTGGTCACTTTGTATTGCATGGTGACGACGGTGTCTTGGGTGATTTTCATGGGGACTTTCAGAACAGAAATCGGGTTTAAACCACGGTGAGTTTGGCCACGCTGAGCGCCAGCCATTTCACACCATGGCGCGGGAAATTCACTTGGGCCCTGGCATCGGCGCCCACGCCTTCAACCGCGAGCACTTTGCCTTCGCCAAACTTGGTGTGAAACACCTGGCCACCTGCGGCAATGCCGTGCTCGGGCGCGACTTTTTGTACCGGCACGGGCGGGCTTTTGTAGGTTTCGGTGCTCAGGCTGCTTTGGCCCCAAGCCGGTCGGGCGTGTCGGTTGAAGGCCGGGGTTTGCGGCCAGCCGCCACCCGCAGCGCCGGCCCCGGCTTGCCCCAAGTTGGAGAACCCGCCGTTTTTGGGCGTGACCCACTTGAGGCACTCTTCGGGCAGCTCTTCCAGAAAGCGGCTTTTCAGGTTGTAGCGGGTCTGGCCGTGCAACATGCGGGTTTGCGAATGGCTCAAATACAAACGCTTGCGGGCGCGGGTGATGGCCACATACATCAAGCGGCGCTCTTCTTCGAGGCCGTCAAAATCGTTCATCGAATTTTCATGCGGGAACAGGCCCTCTTCCAGCCCGGTGATGAACACCGCATCAAACTCCAAGCCCTTGCTGGCGTGCACCGTCATGAGCTGCACCGCGTCTTCACCGGCTTGCGCCTGGTTGTCGCCTGCTTCGAGCGAGGCGTGCGTGAGGAATGCCGCCAGCGGGCTCATGATCACGCCGTCTTCGCTGAACTCGTCGGTCAAAACCTCGTCATCGCGAGGACCGAAGGGACGTGGCGATCCAGCACTGGACTGCCGCGCGTCGCTCGCAGTGACGGAGTCTTCGTCATCGCGACCACGAGCTTGCCAAGCGGGTGACGATCCATCTTCTACGGGGTATAGCCCCTGACTGGCCTGGCTCTGCGGCAGGGCCACCGCGCTGCGGCCAAAGCCTTCCTGTGTGACAAAGCTCTCGGCGGCGTTGACCAGTTCCTCCAAGTTCTCCACCCGGTCGGCGCCTTCTTTTTCAGCGCGGTAGTGGGTCACCAGGCCGGTCTTGTCCAGCACCAAATCGATGATTTCGCGCAAGGTTCGGCCCTCGGTCTGCTCGCGCAGCACATCCACCATGGCCACAAAGGCCGCCAAATTGGCCCCGGCCTTGCCGGTGGTCGCGCTCACCGCATCGTGCAGCGAGCAACCTGCGGCGCGGGCCGCGTCTTGCAACTGCTCGATGCTGCGCGCACCAATGCCGCGCGGCGGAAAGTTGACCACCCGCAAAAAGCTGGTGTCGTCGTTGGGGTTCTCCATCAGGCGCAAATAGGCCAGCGCGTGCTTGATCTCGGCGCGCTCAAAAAATCGCAAACCGCCGTACACCCGGTACGGAAACCCGGCGTTGAACAGCGCGGTTTCCAGCACCCGGCTTTGCGCGTTGCTGCGGTACAGCAGGGCCACTTCTTTTCGTTCAAAGCCGTCTTGTTTGACCAGTTGGCGCAACTCGTCCACCAGCCACTGCGCCTCGGCAAAGTCCGACGGCGACTCCACCACCCGCACCGGCTCGCCCGCGCCTTGGTCTGTGCGCAGGGTTTTGCCCAAGCGGGTCTTGTTGTGGCTGATCAGGTGGTTGGCCGAATCCAGGATGTTGCTGAAACTGCGGTAGTTCTGCTCCAGCTTGATCTGGTGCTTGACTTGAAACTCGCGCACAAAGTCGGCCATATTGCCCACACGGGCCCCCCGGAAGGCGTAAATGCTCTGGTCATCGTCGCCCACGGCCAAAATGGCACATTCCCCCCCCTCGCCCGGCAAGCCGGCCAGCTGCTTGAGCCAAGCGTATTGCAGCTTGTTGGTGTCCTGAAACTCGTCCACCAGGATGTGCTTGAACCGGCGGCGGTAATGATCCCGCACATGCAGGTTGTCACGCAGCAGCTCGTACGAGCGCAGCATCAGCTCGCCAAAATCCACCACACCTTCGCGCTGGCATTGCTCTTCGTACAGCTGATACAGCTCCACCTTGCGGCGGGTTTCGTCGTCGCGCACGGGCACATCGCCCGGGCGCTGGCCGTCTTCTTTGCAGCCCGCAATGAAATACTGCACCTGCTTCGGGGGGAAGCGGTCTTCGTCCACATTGAACTGCTTGCACAGCCGCTTGACGGCCGACAGCTGGTCTTGCGTGTCCAAAATTTGAAAAGTCTGCGGTAAACCTGCCAGCTGGTGATGCGCCCGCAAAAACCGGTTGCACAGCCCGTGGAAGGTGCCGATCCACATGGCGTTCACATTGACCGGCAGCATGGACTGCAAGCGCAGCTTCATCTCTTTGGCGGCCTTGTTGGTGAACGTCACCGCCAAGATGCCGCCGGGCGAGACCTGGGAGGTCTGCAGCAACCAAGCGATGCGCGTGGTCAGCACCCGGGTTTTGCCCGAACCTGCGCCCGCCAAAATCAAGGCGTGTTCAGCTGGCAAGGCCACCGCCCGGTGCTGCTCGTCGTTGAGCTGGGCGAGCAAGGGGGAGGATGGATTCGGTGGGGAGTCTGACAGCATAGGGGGAGATTGTAGGAACTAAGTGTCCCGAAGCCGTGAACCCAAAAAAGCCGTCAGGTCATGCGGGTAGAATCAGCCACCGGGCCCAAGATTCTTGCGCCCGGTTTTTTTTGCCCTGAACCTGCAATGGGTTCGTTTCAAGGGCGAGAAAACCGGCCAGGCCAAGCGCTCACTCGTTCTCTCAACGAATCCTTTTTTGGAGCTTGGTTTTCTCATGGAAATTTTTGACTACGACAACATCCTGCTTTTGCCACGCAAGTGCCGCGTGGAAAGCCGTTCCGAGTGCGATGCAAGCGTCACCTTGGGCAGCCGCACCTTCCGCCTGCCGGTGGTACCGGCCAACATGAAGACGGTGGTGGATGAAACGATCTGCCTGTGGATGGCACAAAACAACTACTTTTACGTGATGCACCGCTTTGATCTGGACAACGTCCAGTTCGTGCGCGACATGCACGCCAAAGGTGTTTACGCCTCGATCTCGTTGGGCGTCAAAGCCCCCGACCGCGCCACCGTGGACCAGCTGGCCGCCGAGAACCTGGTGCCCGAGTACATCACCATCGACATCGCCCACGGCCATGCCGACAGCGTGCGCGACATGATCGGCTACATCAAGGCCAAACTGCCCGCCAGCTTTGTGATCGCGGGCAACGTGGCCACGCCCGAAGCCGTGATCGATCTGGAAAACTGGGGCGCAGACGCCACCAAAGTGGGCGTGGGCCCCGGCAAGGTCTGCATCACCAAGCTCAAGACGGGTTTTGGCACGGGCGGCTGGCAGTTGTCGGCGCTCAAGTGGTGCGCCCGTGTGGCCACCAAGCCGATCATTGCCGACGGCGGCATCCGCAGCCACGGCGACATCGCCAAGAGCATCCGATTTGGGGCCAGCATGGTCATGATCGGCTCACTCTTTGCCGGCCACGAAGAGTCGCCCGGCAAAACCGTCGAGGTCGATGGCGAGATGTTCAAGGAGTACTACGGCTCGGCGTCTGACTTCAACAAGGGCGAATACAAGCACGTGGAAGGCAAACGCATTTTGGAGCCGATCAAGGGCAAGCTGGCCAACACGCTGATTGAGATGGAGCAGGACGTGCAAAGCTCGATCAGCTACGCAGGTGGCACCAAGCTGATGGACATCCGCAAGGTGAACTATGTGACCCTGGGCGGCGACAACGCGGGTGAGCACCTGTTGATGTAACCCCCCCGCCGCTTTGACACCAAGGGGAGCCGCATGGCTCCCCTTTTTTTGGGGGTTCAACGGCCTCAGCGCAAGGCCCCCAGCGCCAGCATCACACCACTGACCACCAGCAAGCCGCAGATGATCTGACGCAAACGCGCCACAGGTACGCGGTGCGCCAGACGGTGGCCCAGCCACACGCCCGCCAGCGCCACACCGATCAGCCCCACCCAACGCTGCCAGATCCAGCCGCTGGACAAGCGCCCTTCCCAAGCCATCCCGATCAGCACGGTGGCCGCTGCCACGGCAATGACCAAGGGCGTGGTGGCCCGCAATTGCTGCACATCCGACAAGCGGCGACTGAGCCAAGCCACCACCAAGGGGCCGGCCGTGCCGAAGATCATTTCGACCAAACCAATGGCCGCCCCAGCAGGCCAAGCCCACACAGGTGCTGCGTCTGACGCTGGGGACACCTTCGGCCGCAAGGCATTGATCCCCACGCCCGCCACATACACCCCCAGCACAAGCAAAGGCCAGCGGCTGTTCATGTGCTGCACAAGCCACAAACCCAGCAGCGTGCCCAGCACCATGCCCGGCAAGAGGCGGCGCAGTTCGCGCCACTGCACCTGACGCCAGTTCAGCCCGCTGTGGAAAGCCGAAGCGGGCACGTCCATCAGCAATGCAAGTGCCACCACATCGGGCAAGGGCCATGTCCAGGCCAACAAGGGCACCACCACCAAAGACGAACCAAATCCCGTCAGGCCCAGCACGGTGTAACCCAACAAAACCACCCCCACGGGATAAAACCACTCCTGCATCCTGATTCCTTTTTGACCGTCAATCCGTCAAGTGTTTTTGGATAAATTCCCGGAACACCGACATGACGGGCAACTCGGTGCGGCCCGCCAGGGTGATGAGACCCAGCCTTGCCTGACCCTGCAAAGGCGTGCTCATGCCCAATTCCACCAAACGGCCTTGGGCCATGCCCTCTCGCGCAGCCCCCACAATGCCCAGGTAAATCGCATCGGTTTGCCCCACCACATCGAGCAAGCTGGCGATGTCTTCGCACTGCAAGGTGGTCATTTGTGCCGGGTTGGCCTGCGGGCCATAGTGGTCCACCAGCAAACGGGCCACCTCTTGCGACAAGGGGATGGAGGCGATGGGGTAGGCCAGCAAGGCTTCAAAGGGCACGCCATGGGGGTGGAGGCTGAGCAGCGGGTGCCCCTGACGGCAGACAAAGCCTGCACGCATTTCCACCAGATGTGCCATTTTCAAGTCGGGCGCGGCTTCCACACGCCGCACGTCCACCACCAGAGCGTCGAGTTGCCGCTCGCGCAGCTCAGTCAGTTGCAGTTCGGTGGACCCGCGCGACACCGTGACCTGCACCGTGGGGTGATGCTTGGCCATGAAGACCAACCAGGGCGTCATCAGCATCGCGCCAGGGCCAGAGCCCAAACCCACCCGCAACGAACCCAAGCCGCCTTGTTGGAGCAAAGAAGCGCCCTGTTTGAGTTCCTGGGCCTCGTGCACAATGCGCCGAGCCCGCTCCAGCACCGAGCGGCCCAAGGGTGTCAGCTCATTTTTTTTGCCGACCCGGTCCACCAGCGCGCCGCCCAAGTCTTCTTCCAAGGCTTGAATGCTGCGGCTCAGGGCCGACTGGGTGATGTGCAGCTTTTCTGCCGCGCGGCTGAAGGAGCCGGTATCGGCCAGGGCCAGCCAGTGCTCAAGGTGCCTGAGGTTCATGCATGCATTTTACGAATGAACATCAGGAAAATAAGTCATTGGACACATTGATTTGGAGTTTTTACGATTTCTCCATGGTCATTTCAACCATGCAGAACCTCAAACTTCCTGGAGACATCATGAACATCCCTACCCTTCTCGCCAGTCTGGCCTTGGTGGCCAGCGCTTTGAGCCCCGCCCTCGCGCAAACCTATCCGGCCAAAACGATCAACCTGATCGTGCCCTACCCGGCCGGTGGCCCTTCGGACTTTTTTGCCCGCAAGGTGCAACCCGATGCCGCAGCCAAGCTGGGGCAAACCATGATCATCGACAACGTTGGCGGCGCAGGCGGCGCCATCGGCATGGCCAAACTGGTGAACGCGCCGGCCGACGGCTACACCCTGAGTCTGGGCAGTCCCATGGAGCTGGTGCTGGCCCCCATGGCCATCCAAGGCGTGAAGTACAAATCCGAAGACTTCAAGCTGGTGGCGCAATTCACGACCACCAACACGATTTTGGCGGTGCGCAACTCCCTGAACATCAAGACGGTGGATGAACTGCTGGCATTGGCTCGCAAAAACAAAGACAAGCCACTGAGCTACGGCAGCGTAGGGCCCGGCTCGCTGTACCACCTGATTGGCGAAAAATTTTCGCAACTCACCCAAGTGCAAATGTTGCACGTGCCCTACAAAGGCATTGCCCCCTTGCTGACCGACCTGATGGGCGGGCAGATCGACATGGCGTTCCTGCCCATGGCCGGCTCCATTCCGCAAACCATCATCGACGGCAAAGTTCAGGGACTGGCCGTGACATCCAAAACCCCGCACCCGCTGTTCAAACAGTTCCCGGCCATGGCGGCCATGAAGGGTCTGGAGGCCATGGACTTTGACATCTGGGCGGGCGTGCAGGTGCACAAAAACACCCCGGACGCTGTGGTCAACACCCTGAACAAAGCCTTCTATGCCGCCGCTGAAGTGCCCGAAACCCGCAAAGCGCTGGAAGCCAGCGGCAATGTGGTCCTGCCTTCGCGCAGCCCAGCAGAGCTGGCGCGCGTGTACCAAGGCGAAATCGAGCGCTACCGGGCGATTGCCAAATCCATTAACCTGCAAGCTCAGTAATCCACTGCGGTCACAAGAGGTCTCTGCCATGAACGCACCCAGCGACGTTTTTTTGCACGACAAACTGCACGCCCTGCATGCCCAGGCGGATGAATTCATCGCGGTGCGCCGCGACATCCACCAGCACCCCGAAATGGGCTACAAGGAGTACCGCACCAGCGACCTGGTGGCCGAGCAACTGAGCGCCTGGGGTTATCGGGTCACACGCGGTCTGGGCGACACGGGCCTGGTCGGCCAGATCCAAAAAGGCTCTGGCCGCAAACGCATCGGCATCCGTGCCGACATGGACGCCCTGCCCATCGACGAAGCCACCTGCCTGCCCTATGCCAGCTGCAACGTGGGCATCATGCATGCCTGCGGCCACGACGGGCACACCGCCATGCTGTTGTCAGCGGCCAAGCACATCGCCCAAAAAGGCGCATTCTCGGGCACCGTGAACCTGATCTTTCAGCCGGCCGAAGAAGGTTTGGGCGGCGCCAAAAAGATGATGGAAGATGGCCTCTTTGAGCAGTTCCCGTGCGACGCGATTTTTGCCATGCACAACATGCCCGGACAGCCACAAGGCCACCTGATCTTGCGCGATGGCCCGGCCATGGCCTCCTCCGACAACGTCACCATCACCTTGCATGGCAAAGGTGGGCACGGTGCCATGCCCCACATGGCCGTTGATCCGGTGGTGGCCGGTTCGGCCATCGTCATGGGCCTGCAAAGCATCGTCGCTCGCAATGTCGATCCGCAGCAGATGGCCATCATCACGGTGGGCGCCTTCAATGCCGGCGTGGCCAACAACGTGATCCCTCAGAGCGCCACGCTGCGTTTGAGCGTGCGCTCACTCGACCGCGATGTGCGCATCCTGCTCGAAAAACGCATCACCGAGTTGGTGCAAGCCCAAGCCGACAGCTATGGCGTGACCGCCGACATTGACTACCAGCGCGGTTACCCGGTGCTGGTGAACCACCTCCAAGAGACCGACTTCGCACGCAGCGTCGCCGATGAGCTGGTGGGCGCAGACCGCGTGGTCCGCCAGGGCCGCGCCCTGAACGGCAGCGAAGACTTCGCCTTCATGCTCGAGAAGGTGCCCGGCAGCTACCTGTTGATTGGCAACGGCAACGGCGAAGGAGATGGCCATGGGGCGTGCATGGTGCACAACCCGGGCTACGACTTCAATGACAAGAATGTGGCCGTGGGTTCGGCATTCTGGTCGCTGCTGGTGGAGCGGTTCTTGCCTGCCTGAGCCGACTGCACGCGTCAAGCAAAAGGGCAAGCCGGATGGCTTGCCCTTTTTTTGGAAGGTCAAGGAGAAGGTTCAGGCTGGTTTCTGATGAACCAAGGTGTTGGCCATTACATTCAACCGACTGCCAGAGCGCGTCAGTTCCGTCACCACACTGAAGTGGTTCAGCCCGGGCAGGTCTTCGCAAATGGGCACGGTCTTGGGACCCCAGGCTTGGTGAATCAAGCGGTTGTGGCGCAAAAATTCGGGGCTTTCATCGCCGCCCACCACCGTGTAGAGCACCCCTTTGGACGGGCGCTGCCATTTGGCCGGGCTGGCCATGCGCACATGGGCGGGCGTGATGCGCAGATCGGCTTGCACAAAGGGCGTCTTGCGCACCGGTGCCAGATCGAACAGGCCCGAGATCGACAGGCTCTTGCGCACCAGGCCCGCAGGCAAATCGCGGCCAAGCTTCTTCCAGTCGCAAGCGAGCAACATGGCCGCCAAGTGGCCACCTGCCGAATGACCGATCGCGGTGATGTTGCCGCGGTCGCCGCCATGCGCGCCAATGTGCCGCCAAACCCAGGCCGTGGCACGCGCCATTTGCAAGGCAATGTCGGGGATGGTGATGGGCTGATCGGGCGTGCCGGGGCACAGCGCGTAATTGACCACCACGACGCAAGCGCCCATGTCCCGCAGCGCCGGGGCCACGAACGAGTGGTCTGATTTGTCCAGGCTGCGCCAGTAGCCACCATGGATGAAGACCACCACAGGTGCGTTGGCTTTGGCCGCAGGAAAGATGTCCAGCGTTTCATTGGGGCCGTCGCCATAGGGCACATCCAGCTGGGGTTGGAGCGTGTCGCGGGCTTGAGCCGAGGCGTTTTTCCAGTGCTCGAAGTGGTCCGCAAAATCAGGCACAAGGGCCCGGTTGTTGTACATGCGGTCGTACCAGGCGGCGTCTTGGGTGGGCATGGGTGTCTCCTTTTAAATTTTCATTTCCAGGCGCAGCTGGATGTTGCGCCAGTTGCGATCGGTGGTGCGGGCTGTTTCCTGTTGCGCGCCCGTGTTGAATGTGCTGGCGGTCTCGTAGTCACGCGGCAGCAAGTTGCTGAGGGTCAAACGCAAGGCGGTCGCTGCCGAATAACGCCACTGGCCGTACACATCCACCACACGCTTGATGCCTTGGTAGGACCATTGCTCTTGGCTGCGCCGCGTGTCGTAATCCGGGTTCCAGTTCAGGTTGCCGCCCAAAGTCAGCGGCATGCCGCGAAGCCGGTAATCGGCCCCGAGGTTGGCGGTCATGCTGGGCTGTTGGTCAAGTCGGTTGTCGGGGCCAGGCACATCCTTGACCTTGGAGCGGAAAAAGCTGACGTTGCTGCGGATGTCCACGGGCCAGGCCCCAACCCAGACCTGATTCAGCCGGAACTTGGCCTCGAGCTCCACCCCTTGGGTGACAGCATCGCCGACGTTTTGGGGTGAGGAGACGCAGCGAGCGCCGCCGCTCACACAGGTGGTGGTGGTTTGGTAACGGATCAGGTCTTGAATGTTGCGGCGGAACACATTGGCGCTGAGCACGCCGCCGCCATCCAGATAACGCTCAAACCCCAGGTCAATGCCGGTGGCCAACTCGGGCTTCAGGTCCGGGTTGCCCACACGGTCGGGCTGGGTCGGCACGTTGTTGCCCGTTATGGGGTAATCACGCGAGTAACGCAGCGGGGCCACCATGTTGTAGAGCGTGGGCGTCTTGTAGCTGCGCGTGAGGCTCATGCGCACCTGGTCTCGCTTGGCCGGATCAGGTTTCCATAAGGCGTGCAGCAAAGGCGTCATCACCTGGCTTTGGTTGCGCTTGAGTTCCTCGCTGACTTGTCCTTGGGTCAGGATGCTCTCGTAGCGAACACCGACGTAGGCCGACCAATTCGGATTGATCTTGAATTCATCTTGGGTATAAGCCGCCCAACGGGTCGTGCGGGCCTTCAGGTTGCCACTCTCGTCACCCGCGCCTGCGCTGGCTTCTTCGACACGGCGCACGCCTTCGTGCTCCAAACCACTGACCCACTGATGGCCGTTGTCCAGCACCCGGGTCCACTTGGCGTTCAAACTGGTGTTGCGGTCAGTGAAGCGTTGCTCATCGAGCGCGTTGGACAGCAGGGCAGGCGTGCTGCTGATCTGGGGGGTCTGGGTGATGTGCTGGTTGTACTTGGCCTGGCCTAAACCAAAACGCACTTCCAGCCGGTCATCGGCCGACAAGCGCTGACCCCACTGCCCGTTCAAGCGGGCCGCCGCGTAACGGCTGTGGTTGTCAGTCAAGGCCGTGTCGGTGATGTTGGCATCCGCCAGACGCCGAGCATCGATGCGGCCAAAGGCCGCGTATTCGGAGTAAATCAAAAACGGCGTGATGGTCAGGGTTTTGCCCTGCTCACCTTTCCATTGCAAACGGGCATTGGCGTGCACCCCTTTGCGGCGGCCCGAAGACTCGGACCAACGCACCTGGTCATCGCGGTAATCCGAATCGATCACCGTCACGCTTTCATCTGGTCGCTGGTTGTCCATGGCCGACAGCGTGAAGGTGCCGCTCATGGGCGCGGTGTTCAAATTGCGCACCCAATTCAAGATGCTGGAGCCCTCACCGTGCTCTTGGCTGCGGGTGACCTTCAAATCGTCCAGTGCGGCCTTTCGGCCCTCACGCAGCACGATGTTGATGGTGCCCGCAATCGCCCGCGCACCGGTTTCGGCGGTCGGTGCACGCAAAATTTCAATGCGCTCCACCTGCTCAGGGGTCAACGAATCCACCGAAAAACCGGGCGGTATGCGCTCACCGTCCAGCAAAATTTGGGTGTAACCACCGCCCAAACCGCGCATGCGAATGGCCCCGCCGCGCCCGGGAGTGCCCTGCACGGTCACGCCCGGCAAACGCTTGAGCACATCGCCCAGGGTGGCGTCGCCTTGTTTCTCGATCTCTTCACGGCCAATCACGATTTTCGAGGCCGTGGACTCTTGCCGCGCTTCGGTGTCGCTGTTGCGGGTGCCTCGAATCTCAACCTGACCCAGATCGGTGGCCGCAGGGGGCGCGGATGAGGCCTGGGCCTGGGCCTGGGCAACGCCCGGCGCAGACAACACCATCAGTGCCGATGCCACAAACCCCTGCGAGACGACAGACCAGAGTCCGGTCAGAGGCTGGTGAACAACAGGGAATGGAGGTGTGCAACAGGTATCACGCATGGAGGCATTTTGACAGCCTCACATGACGCCCGTTTGTCGAGCCGGCAAAGACCGGGACAACCGCCTGATCAATCTGCGGGTGCTGACTCGCCGGACTTGAACAAAGCCGCCACCTTGCGCTTGGGCTTGATGTTGGCAGAAATCGACGAACGGACCGTTTTGGGGCCACTGGGCTCCCAACTGGGGGCTGCGTCGGTGGCGGCTGGCTCGTAAGGCTTTTGGAAAAACGGATCCCGGTTGATCGGCGCAGGGCGGAAACCACCACGTCGCTCGTTCGGCGCATCCAGCGCGTCGCGGGGATCCTGCTCGCGGCGGCGGCCTTCAGAAGCGCGGCCACGCGGACGGTCCTCAGCACGTGCCCCCCACTTCTCAGGCGCGGGGTCTGCAGGGGGCGTGTCCAGCTGCAAGGTTTCGACATCCAGTTTCTTCTTGATCAGCTTTTCAATGTCACCCACCAAGCGGTTGTCCGAAGGGCTGACCAAGGTCACGGCCAAACCTGAGGCCCCGGCGCGGCCTGTGCGGCCAATGCGGTGCACATAGTCTTCAGCGTTGAAAGGCACATCGAAATTGAACACCGCAGGGACATCCTTGATGTCCAGACCGCGCGCGGCCACATCGGTGCAGACCAGCAAATCAACTTCGCCTTTTTTGAAGGCTTCCAAGGCTTTGAGGCGCTCGTCCTGGCTCTTGTCGCCGTGCAAGGCGGCAGTTCTCAAGCCTTCGCGCTCCAGCGAACGGGCCAGACGCCCGCAGCCGAGCTTGCTGTTCACAAAAATGAAGGCCTGCTTGATGCCCCGGTCGTCCAGCACCTTGCGGATCACGCGGCGCTTGTCATCGTCTTGCGCAGCGTAAAAGCGCTGCTCGACGGTCGACGCGGTTTCATTGGGGCGGGCCACCTCGATGGTGATGGGGTTTTGCAGGTAGCTGCCGGCCAAGCGCTTGATCTCGGGGGAGAAGGTGGCCGAGAACAGCAGTGTGGTGCGCTGCTTGGGCAAAAAGCTCAGGATGCGCTGCAGGTCGGGCAAAAAGCCGATGTCCAGCATGCGGTCGGCTTCGTCCAGCACCACATATTCCACTTGGTTGAGCACCGCGTTCTTGGCTTCGATGTGGTCGAGCAAACGGCCCGGTGTGGCCACCAGCACTTCCACGCCTTTTTTCAGCTCCAGCGTCTGAGGCTTCATGTCCATGCCGCCAAACACCACCGCGCTGCGCAGCTGGGTGTACTTGGCGTACAGCTTGATTTGCTGGGCCACCTGATCGGCCAGCTCGCGCGTGGGCAGCAGCACCAAGGCCCGCACCGGGTGACGGGCAGGTGAGGTGGAGGGGTTTTCGTGCTTGAGCAGGCGCTGCAGCAAAGGCAGCGAAAACGCTGCCGTTTTGCCGGTGCCCGTTTGGGCAGCGCCCATCACGTCCTGGCCCGTCAACACCACCGGAATGGCTTGGGCCTGGATAGGGGTCATGGATTCGTAGCCCATTTCGGCCACGGCTCGTGCCAGCGTGGGCGCCAGCGATAAATTGGAAAAAGAGTCGGTCATTAACCCGCTATTGTCTCATTTTGGGCTGACCACCCCGAAATCCGATTTTCGGCCTCTGGATTCCAGGCTCAGGTCTTGGGCAAGGTCACGCCCACTTGGCCCTGGTACTTGCCGCCCCGGTCTTTGTAGCTGGTCTCGCAAACCTCATCGCTCTCGAGGAACAGCACCTGCGCACAGCCTTCACCCGCATAGATCTTGGCGGGCAGCGGCGTGGTGTTGCTGAACTCCAGCGTGACATAGCCTTCCCACTCAGGCTCGAAAGGCGTCACGTTGACGATGATGCCGCAGCGGGCGTAGGTGCTTTTGCCCAGGCAAATGGTCAACACATTGCGCGGAATACGGAAGTACTCCACCGTGCGGGCCAGTGCAAAACTGTTGGGTGGAATGATGCAGACATCGCCTTCGATGTCCACAAAGCTGCGCTCGTCAAAATTCTTCGGGTCCACCACCGTGCTGTAGATGTTGGTGAACACCTTGAACTCGGGCGCGCAGCGGATGTCATAGCCATAGCTGCTGGTGCCGTAGCTCACGATTTTTTGACCTGCGGCGTTTTGGCGGACCTGTCCGGGCTCAAACGGCTCGATCATGCCGTGCTGCTCGGCCATCCGGCGGATCCATTTGTCGCTCTTGATGCTCATGGTGTGCCTTTGTATCGATCGCGCTATTTTAGGGTCTTGCCCGGGCACTCGGTCCGGACCGGTTTGTCAACGGGCGATGCGCCCCAGAACCCCTTGAACCAGGTAGTTCATGTTCAGAATCTGAGCGTCACTCAAAGTCTGGCCAGCAGGCACCACCCACTTGCCTTCGTTGTCGGTGATCGGACCGGCAAAGGGCTGCAGGCGGCCTGCCCCCACAGCTTTTTGCTTGGCCAGGATTTCGTCCTGCACGGCCTTGGGCACCTTGGGGCCAAAGTCGCCCACGCGGACCATGCCGTCCTTCACGCCGCCCCACACGTTGCCCGATTTCCACTGACCAGCCCGAGCCGCCTTGACACGGGCCGTGTAGTAGTCGCCCCACTGGTGGGTCACGGCGATGATCTGCGCATCCGGCCCCATCTTGCGCATGTCGGAGTGGTAGGCCACGGCCATCTTGCCGCGCTCTTGCGCCGCGGCCATCACGGCGGTGGAGCCGGTGTGGAACGCGATCACGTCCACATCCTGGTTGAACAAGGCCATGGCCGCTTCGCGTTCTTTGGGCGGGGCAAACCAGGCGTTGAGCCAGACCACTTTCACAGTGGCTTTGGGATTGACCGAACGCATGCCCAAAGTGAACGCGTTGATGCCCTGCAACACCTCCGGAATCGGGAAGCCCGCCACATAACCGGCCACGTTCGATTGCGTCATGCGCCCGGCCGCGATGCCCGCCAGAAAGCGGCCTTCGTAATAACGGGCGTTGGACGCGGCCACGTTGGGGGCCGTTTTGAAGCCGGTCACCGACTCAAATTTCACATTCGGGAAATCTTTGGCCACCTTGAGTGTGGGCTCCATGTAGCCAAAGCTGGGCGTGAAGATGATGTGGTGCCCCTGCTGTGCCAAATCGCGGATCACGCGTTCGGCATCCGCGCCCTCGGGCACGTCGGCCACAAAAGTGGTTTTGACCTGGTCACCCAAAGCCCGCTCGACAGCCTTGCGGCCCTCGTCGTGCTGGCGTGTCCAGCCCGCTTCGGTGATGGGCGAGACATAGACAAAACCGGCCTTGATGGGCTCGGTGGATTTGACAGTGGGTTGAGCTGAGATTTGGGCCTGAACGGCCGGAAGAAAAAAGCAGGCGGCCACGAGCGTGGCAGCGAGGTTTTTATACATGGTAGTCCTCTACATGGCCCCGGGATGGAACAAAACAAAGCCCGCCGGGGCAGCGGGCTTCGGGGGTGAATTTTAACCAGCGCGCAAAGGCATTCCATCCCGCTGTTCAAAACTTTGAAAACAAGTTGTCAGCTCGCGCAGCCAGCGGTGCTTGTCCGCCTCAGGGGCAAAGCTCGCTTCGATGCTGTTGGCGGCCAGTTGGTAGGCGTGTTGCGCATTCAGCTGCAGGTCGGCAAAGGTCTGCAGGTAGTTGTCGTTCAAGTAACCGCCAAAGTAAGCCGGGTCGTCGGAGTTGAGGGTCACGCACAGGCCGGCGTCCAGGATCTGGCCCAGGTTGTGCTCGGATAGTGTTTTGAACACGCACAGCTTGAGGTTGGACAGCGGGCAGACCGTCAGTGGCATGCGGCTGTCGGCCAGGCGCTGCATCAAACCCGCATCGTGGATGGCCTGCACCCCGTGGTCGATGCGCTCGACTTTCAGCACGTCCAGTGCGCCCCAGATGTAAGCGGGCGGACCTTCTTCGCCCGCATGGGCCACGCAGTGCAAGCCCAACTCGCGGGCACGGGCAAACACGCGCGCAAATTTCTCGGGGGGATGACCCACTTCGCTCGAATCGAGCCCCACGCCGATGAAGTGTTCGCGCCAAGGCAGCGCCGCCTCCAGGGTGGCCAATGCCTCTTCTTCAGACAGGTGGCGCAAAAAGCACAGGATCAGGTCGGCACTGATGTTCAGCCGGGTTTGCGCATCGCGGCAGGCACGGCTCAGGCCTTCGATGACCGCACCCATGGGCACACCCCGCGCCGTGTGGGTTTGCGGGTCAAAAAACAACTCGGCCCGCACCACCTGGTCGGCGGCGGCTTTTTCAAAATAGGCCCAGGCCATGTCGTAAAAATCCTGCGCATGCAGCAGCACGCTGGCCCCGGCGTAATACAGGTCCAGAAAACTTTGCAGATTGCTGAAGGCATAGGCACTGCGCAAGGCGGCCACATCGGCGTAGGGCAGCGACACACCATTGCGCTGGGCCAAGGCAAAGATCAGCTCGGGCTCCAGCGAGCCTTCGATGTGGATGTGCAGCTCGGCCTTGGGCATGACGCGCAGCAACTCGGGCAGGCGCTCTGGGTCAATGGCGTGGACTTCGAACATGGTCATTCTTGAAAAAATTGGGATCGGATGGTGGCTTCGTCGAGTCGATCAAAACAAGCGTTGTGCCGGTGGGTCAAAGGCCCATGGCCCGGCATCACTTGGCCTGCAGGGCCATAGCCCACAGCCTTGAACTTCCATTGGCCGTTGACCCACTTGAAGTTGCCGACATGCAGGCCCGACAGGTCATGCAGGGCGCAGACGTCTTCGTTGATTTTTCGAATGTGCATGCTCGCTGCTCAACAGGTTCTTCAGCGATGCTGGAAATCGCCCTGCTCCATCCACCACGACACCGCGAACCCGGCCACCAGACCCCAAAAAGCCGCGCCGATGTTGAACAAGCCAATGTCGGCCACCGTGACCAGCAAACTCACCAAGGCGCCGAGCGAGAATTTGCCCGCACCAAACGAGGCCACAAACGCGCCCTGCAACACCCGCAACATGGCCAGGCCGCCCAGCACCATGATGAACTCCTTGGGCGCGGCCAGCATCAATCCGGTGAAGGTGGGCGCCATGAGGCCGAACAACAATGCCAACACGCCAAACATCAGCGCTCCAGTGTAGTGGCGGGGCTTCTCGCCAGACGAAGAGAGCATGCCATTGGTGGGCCCGGTCAGGCAAGTGCTGACGGCGCCAACCAGTGCGCTCACGGCTGCCCCCAGCCCGCAGGCTACCGCGATCATGTTGACGGGCGGCTCGTGCCCTGCGTTTTTGAGCACGGCAACGCCCTGCCCGTTTTGCACCACCAGCACCGTGATGGCCAAGGGCACCACCAGCTCCAGCATGGCCGCCCACGACCACACTGGCGCCTGAATCACTGGCTGCGCCAAAGTCAATTGCCCCACAGCCGCGGCATCCAGCCTGCCCGACAGTGCCACCGCCAAAGCCCCCACCAGCAAAGCACCGATCACAGGCGGCAGGCGTTTGCCCCAATCGGCCCGGGCCGACAACAACACGAAGACCGCCACCATGGGCGCTGCGATGGCCATGTCGCTTTGCAGGGCCCGCACGATGTCGAGGCCAAACCGCAAAAACACCCCGGCCACCATGCCCATGACAATCGGCATGGGCAGCGCCGCCATGACGCGCTTGACCCAGCCCGTCAGGCCCAACACCAGGAGCAAAGCGCTGGTCACGCAAAAAGCGCCAATCACTTCGGCAAAACTCAGGTGCTGCAAAGCCGGTCCGACCAGCACCGTGCCGGGGATCGTCCAGCCAAACGCCAAGGGCGTGGTGTAGCGCCAAGTCATCAGCAAAGTGACCACGCCATTGATAAAAAACACGCCAAATACCCAGGACGCCAGCTCCTCGGGCGACAAACCGCCACGCGTGCCCACCGACAAAATGATGGCCACCGGCCCGGTGGCTGCAAAAATGAAACCGATCAGCGCGTTGACGGCGTAGGTGCTGCCAAAGTCCGATCGGATTTGCCGCCAGCTTCTGCGCGGGGCTGCGGGAGATTCCAGGTGTTTCAACAAAGCTTGGGCCTAGGTGGTGTGGGCAAGGGACTCAGGGTATCAAAAAAAAGCCGCCCGACTGGCATCGGGCGGCTTCGGTCGATCAGCGCCTTTTGGGCGCTAAACATCACTTGCCTGGAATCTTGCCTTCCACGCCCTTGACGTAGAACATCACGCCACCCAGGAACTTGTCGTCGGCCACAGCGTCTTTGGCCAACATTTCCTTACCGGCCTGGTCCACGATGGGGCCTTTCCAAATGGAGAAGGTACCGGCTTTCAAACCTGACTTGATCTCATCGATCTTTTTCTTGGTGTCTTCTGGCACGTCAGCGGCCACGTTGACCATCTCGATCGCGCCTTCTTTCACGCCCCACCAGCTTGTACCGGTGCTCCACTTGCCTTCCAGAGCTTCACCCACGGCCTTGACGTAGTAAGGGCCCCAGTTGATCACGGCCGAACCCAAATGGGCCTTGGGGCCGTAGGCGGTCATGTCGGAATCCCAACCGAAGGCACGCTTGCCCATTTTCTCGGCGGTCTGCAGCACAGCCGACGAATCGGTGTTTTGCATCAGCACGTCCGCGCCACCGTTGATGAGCGAGGTGGCGGCTTCGGTTTCTTTCGGTGGGTTGAACCACTCGTTGACCCAGACCACCTTGGTCTTGATCTTGGGGTTGACCGACTGCGCGCCCATGGTGAAGCTGTTGATGTTGCGCACCACTTCAGGGATTGGGATCGAAGCCACCACGCCCAGCGTGTTGGTCTTGGTCATCTTGCCCGCGATCACACCAGCCATGTAAGCGCCTTCGTAGGTGCGGCTGTCATACGTGCGCATGTTTTCGGCGGTTTTGTAGCCGGTGGCGTGCTCGAACTTCACACCCTTGTTGTCGGCAGCCACCTTGAGCATGGGCTCCATGTAACCGAAAGTGGTGCCAAAAATCAGTTTGTTGCCTTGGGCGGCCATGTCGCGGATCACGCGCTCAGCGTCAGCGCTTTCTGGCACTTTTTCGACAAAGGTGGTGACCACTTTGTCGCCGAAGGCTTTTTCGATCTCCTTGCGGCCGTTGTCGTGGGCAAAGGTCCAGCCGCCATCGCCGACAGGGCCCACATAGGCAAACGCGATCTTCAGGGGCTCGGCCTTGGCCGCAGCGGGAGCGGCCGCCTTGGCGGCTTCTTCTTTTTTGCCACAACCGACCAATGCGGCGGCGGCCACAGCGGTCAGGGCCACCATCTTGACGATGGAGCGCTTGGAGATGTCTGTCATGTCAGGTCCTTTTGAACAGGGTTACAGGGGTTGGAAAAAAAGCAATTATGAACCGGGATAAAAGGGCTTGCCCAGTGAGGCCGGCATGTTCACGCGAATCCAGGTCGGGTTGCGCGAGATCAAAGCCAGCACCACGATGGTGGCGATGTAGGGCAGCGCCGTGAGCAACTGGCTGGGCACTTGCACGCCCACACCTTGCAAATGGAACTGCAGCATGGTCACTCCGCCAAACAGGTAAGCACCCAGCAAGACCCGTGCCGGACGCCAGGTGGCAAACGTGGTCAGCGCCAAGGCGATCCAGCCCTTGCCCGCCACCATGCCTTCGACCCACAGCGGGGTGTAGATCACCGAGATGTAGGCGCCGGCCAAGCCGCACAAAGCGCCGCCGGCCACCACCGCCGCCAATCGGATGCGGCGCACCGGGTAGCCCAAAGCGTGGGCCGAAGCGGGCGATTCGCCCACCGCCCGCAGCACCAAACCGGTGCGGCTTTTGTACAGGAACCAAATCAGGGCCAACACCAGCGCCACCGCCCCATAAACGAGCGGGTGCTGCTTGAACAGGGCGGGGCCCACCAGCGGAATATCGGCCAAATAGGGCACCGCAAAATGAGGCCGGTCCGGTAGTTTTTCTTTCACATAGCCAATGCCCACAAAGGCTGAGAAGCCCACACCGAACAGACTCAAGGCCAGACCCGTGGCGTATTGGTTGGTACCCAGCCAAATGACCAACACCCCAAAAAGAGCCGCCAAGACCGCGCCTGCGCCCATGCCCGCCGCAAAGCCCAGCCAGTCATTGCCGGTGTGCACCACACAGGCGAAGCCCGCGATGGCGGCGCACAGCATCAGGCCCTCGGCGCCCAGGTTCACCACGCCGGCTTTTTCGTTGATCAGCAAACCCAAGGCGGCAATGGCCAGCACCGTTCCCGCGTTCAAAGTGGCAGCGATCAGCAATGCATAGGACTCCATCACACACTCCCTTTTTTGGAGGCCACCCAGCGCAGGCGATAAGCCACCAGCGTGTCACACGCCAACAAGCAAAACAACAGCAAGCCCTGGAACACGCCCGTGATCGACTTGGGCAGGCCCAGGCGAGATTGCGCCAGCTCGCCGCCGATGTAGAACATGCTCATCAGCACCGCCGACAACACCATGCCCGCCGGGTGCAAGCGCCCGACAAAGGCCACGATGATGGCGGCAAAACCATAGCCCGCAGGCACATAGGGCGTGAGCTGCCCAATGGGCCCCGCCACCTCCAATGCGCCGGCCAAACCTGCCGCACCGCCCGAGACCATGAGTGCCACCCACAGCGCCTTGCGCGAAGAAAACCCTGCGTACCGGGCCGCATCGGGCGCCAAGCCGCCCACCTGCTGGGCAAAGCCCGCACGCGTGCGAAACAGAAACACCCAAAGCAAGCCTGCACCGACCAGCGCCAGCAACAAGCCCACACTCACGCGCGAGCCGTCCATCAAACGCGGAATTTGGGTGACCGCTTCAAAGGTTTTGGACTGCGGGAAATTGAAGCCCGCCGGGTCTTTCCAGGGGCCATAAACCAGGTAGCTGAGCACCATGTCGGCCACATAGACCAGCATCAAACTGACCAAGATCTCACTGGCATTGAAACGGTCGCGCAGCAGCGCTGTGATGCCCGCCCACACCATGCCGCCCAGCATGCCCGCCAGCAGCACAGCCAGCACGATCCAGCGGCCCGTGTCTTTGTCGGCCAGCAGGGCCACGCCCGCGGCACACACCGCGCCGATGACAAATTGCCCCTCGGCCCCAATGTTCCACACATTGGACCGAAAGCACACCGACAGGCCCAAAGCGATCACCAAAAGCGGCGTCGCCTTGACCATCAACTCGCCCAAGGCGTAGCTGGTTTTGACCGGCTCCCAAAAGAACATCTGTAAGCCACGCACAGGGTCTTTGCCCAGCGCCATGAACAGGGCCACGCCCAGCAGCACCGTGAGCACCAGCGCCAACACCGGCGAGGCATAGGTCCACAGGCCAGACGCCTGGGGACGGGCTTCAAGCCGCAGCATGTTGCGCTCCTTCTTGTGCGGGTCGCGCCGAAACCGCGGCATCGGGCCACAAGCCACTCATCCACTCGCCAATGCGCTCCACCGTGGCCTCGGTTCTCGCCACGGAAGGCGACAAGCGCCCTTTGGCGATCACATGCAAACGGTCGGACAATTCGAACAATTCTTCCAACTCCTCACTCACCACCAGCACCGCACAACCGGCGTCGCGCAAGGCCAAAATTTCGCCACGAATCTGCGCCGCCGCCCCCACGTCCACACCCCAGGTGGGTTGCGAGACGATGAGCAACTTCGGCGAAGCGCTGATCTCGCGCCCCACGATGAACTTTTGCAAATTGCCGCCCGACAAGGACTGCGCGGGGGCATCGGGGCCGGAGGCCTTGACCTTGAAGCGCTCAATGACGCTGCGCGCCTGATTGGCCAACACCCCCATGCGCAACCACCCCCACGCGCCCAGCGCCTCGCTGCGCGTGAGCAGCAGGTTTTGAGACAGGCTGAGCGAGGGCACCGCCCCCCGGCCCAGGCGCTCCTCGGGCACAAAGTGCAAGCCCATTTGCCTGCGCGGCACCGGCCCCAAAGCGGCCACGGGCTGACCGGCCAAACGCACACTGGCCGCGCCGCACTGCACGCCTGCCCGGGTGTCTTCCCCCGACAAGGCCCACATCAATTCCTTTTGGCCATTGCCCGACACCCCGGCCAGGCCCACCACTTCGCCAGCGCGCACTTGCAAGTGGATGTCCTCCAGGTCCACGCCAAAAGGGTCTTGGCGCGACAGGCTCAGGGCGTGGACCGACAGCACCACCTCGCCCGGCGCACGCGTCACATGCGCCAATGCCGGTGGCTCGGCCCCGATCATCAGGCGGCTCAGGCTGGCATTGGTTTGCTCACGCGGGTCGCAGACGCCCGTGAGCTTGCCGCCGCGCAGCACCGTGCAGGCGCTGCACAGCGCCCGGATTTCGTGCAGCTTGTGCGAGATGTACAAAATACTGACGCCCTGACTGACCAATTTGTGCAGCACCACAAACAGTTTTTCGACCGCTTGCGGCGTGAGCACCGAAGTCGGCTCGTCCAGGATCAGCAGTTGCGGCTCTGACAACAAAGCCCGGATGATTTCCACCCGCTGCATTTCCCCCACACTCAGGGTGTGCACGGGGCGGGCAGCTTCAATGTCCAGGCCATATTCAGTGGCCTTGGCCTCGATGCGTCGGGTCACTTCGGCCAGGCTCAGCGTCTTGTCCAGCCCCAGCCAGACGTTTTCAGCCACCGTGAGCGTGTCGAACAGGCTGAAATGCTGGAACACCATGCTGATGCCCAGCTTGCGCGCTTCTTGCGGGTTGCGGATGGTGACCGCTTGGCCCTTGAAGAACACCTGGCCTTCATCGGGTTTGACCGAGCCGTAGATGATTTTCATCAAGGTGGACTTGCCTGCGCCGTTTTCACCCAGCACGGCGTGGGCCTGGCCGGGCATCACGGTCAGCGACACAGCCTGGTTGGCCACCACGCCCGGGTAGCGTTTGGTGATGCCTTGCAAAGACAAGAGGGGTGTGGTCATGTCGGGTGCGGTGGAGGATCTGGAGAAGTCTCATGCAAAGTCCGTGCCTCAAGCGCTGAGCCGACCCTTGCAAGCGAAGAGATTGCCGCACAATGTACCACTCCCAACACGCCCGTTTTCCGGGTGTTTATCCCCGTATTCACCCCCTTCTGACCCATGCGCCACGCCCCCCATCTGACCGAATGCCAAGGTTGGCGAGCCAGCTTGCTGTGGTTCGCCGAGCCGACCACGCCGAAGGCCCACTACGAAACCGACGGCCTGCTGGTGACCGCACGCGAAGCCGACGGCATCGTGCGCATTCAGGCCATCGGTCCCTACCGCGATTTGGCCCCCCCGTATCCCCAACTGCCCGTGACCCATTGGCCCGGTCGGTGCATCGCCCCCGGATTTGTCGATTTGCACATCCACTACCCCCAAACCGATGTCATCGGTTCGCCCGCCGAGGGCCTGTTGCCTTGGCTGGAGCACTACACCTTTCCACACGAAAAACAGTTTTCCGACCCCGCTTATGCCCAGGAGGTGACCACTTTCTTTCTGGATGAGTTGATGCGCCAGGGGGTGACCACCGCCCTGTGCTTTGCCACGGCACACCCCGAGTCGGTCGATGTCTTCATGGCCGAGGCACAAAAGCGCCGACTGCGCATGATCACTGGCAAGGTGCTGCAAGACCGCCACAGCCCGGATCGCCTGCGCGACACCGACACCCCCTTGAGCCTGCGCCAAACCGAGGAACTGATCCGCCGCTGGCACGGTGTGGACCGTTTGGGCTATGCCATCACACCGCGCTTTGCCCCCACCAGCAGCCCGGCGCAGCTGCACGGCGCAGGCGAGATCGCGCAGCAGTTCCCCGATGTCTGGGTTCAGTCGCATGTGGCCGAAAACCTGGACGAGATCCGCTGGGTGCACGAACTCTTTCCCGAGGCACGCAGTTATCTGGATGTTTACGACCGTGCAGGCCTGCTGCGCCAGCGCTCGGTGTATGCACACTGCATCCACCTCGACGACACCGATCGCCGGCGCATGGCCGAAGTGGGCGCCAGCGCTGCGGTGAGCCCCACCAGCAACCTGTTTTTGGGCAGCGGCTTTTTTGACTATCCCGCATCCGACGCCGCAGGCCTGCGCTATGGCCTGGCCAGCGATGTGGGGGGCGGCACCAGCTTCAGTCCTTTTCACACCATGCACGCGGCCTACACGGTGGCCCGCCAGAGCGTGGGCCGTGCCGGCATCAGCCTGTCGCCCGAACATCTGTGGTGGCAACACACGGCAGGGGCTGCCGCAGCACTCGACCTGAACGGCCAAGTGGGCAATCTGCTGCCCGGGTGCGAAGCCGATTTTGTGGTGCTCAACCCCCAGGCCACCCCCCTGCTGGCGCGACGCACCGCGCAAACCGAGACCCTGGCCGAATGGCTGTTCGCCATGGTCGTGTTGGGCGATGAGCGGCTGATTGCGCAAACGGTCGTTCAAGGCCAACCAGTCAATGACAATCGGGCATGACCGGCGAGAACGAACACCCCATCATCGACCCCTACCAGGCCCAGCGCGCTTCCGTGCGCCGGGGCATCGCCCAATTCCAGGAGCGCCTCAAGGCAGCGGGCCACGACTTCAGGGAGCCGCCCCCGGAACCCACCTCCTGCTGCGGTCGCGGCTGTAACGGTTGCGTGTGGGAAAGCTACGACGCTGCGCTGATGTTCTGGTACGAAGACGCGGGGATTTTGCTGGCGGGTTAATGCTCACAACCCGCCTCAATTCAAATGCTTTGCGGCCTCCCTGCGCGTGAGGCCCGACAGTTGCTCGGCATGCCGCGACAAAAATGCCCGCACCGCTTCGGGCTGGGTGCGCGCATGGTCCCGCAGGGCCCAACCAATGGCTTTGCGGATGAAAAAGTCGGTCTCCGGCGCCAGTGTCAGCGCGTAGTGGAACAGGCGCTCCTGATCGGTCTGCTCGCGCCAGCCCAGCTGGTGCAGCATGGCCACCCGCCGCACCCACAGATGCGGGTGGCGCAAGGCAGCGTCCATGTGTTGTTGCACATCGGGCTGGCTGGTTTTGACCCTCAGGACGATGTCCCCCACCACGCCCGCCAGACCGTCCACCGTGTCCCACCAGGGGTCGGTTTGCACCCACTCCAAAATGCGCGGCAAATCGCTCACGGCCAAGCGCTTGTGGTGTTTGGCCAGCAGGTCAATGGCGGCATAACGGAACTCTCGCTCGGGCAAGCGCCACAGCGAATGGGCCAGCGCCAGCAGGTCTTCGGCCGTGCCCGTGAACTGGGGCAAGCCCTTGAGTGCCTCACGCCGTGGGCCAGCGCGAATACCCAGAAACTCGAATTGGCCCAACATGTAGGCTTTCATGGGCACGGCCTGCTGCGCATCGGCCCGCGCACGCAAAGCCATTTCGATGGGCAGGCGCCAAGGGGAGATGCGCACCATGCTCAAACCCCCATGGCCGTCAACATGTCCTGCACGCTGGTGGGGCGCACCACACGGGCCACTTCTTGACCGTCACGCAAGACCAGCAAGGTCGGCCACTGTTTGACGCGGTAACTGCGCCCCAGCGCGCGGCCGGGGCCGTCTTCGACTTTGAGGTGTTGCCATAGCGGCTGGCGGGGGGGCTGCTGGGGGGACTGCTGAGAGGGCTGCTGGGCCAGTGCCTGCGCCACCACAGGCTGAGCGGCGCGGCAGTGACCACACCAGTCGGTGCCAAATTCGAGCAAGGTCAAGCCGCGCAAAGCCTCCACCTCGGCGCGGCTGGGCGCCTCCATGGGGCTGAGGTAAGGTTGGAAGGAAGTCGGTGTCATGTCGGGCAGAACAATTGGGCAACGGTGGCGCGCAGCCATTGCAAACCAGGGTCTTTGTCAAAACGCTGGCTCCAGTGCATGGACACGGTGAAGTCGCGCAAAGGCAGATCGGGCTCGATGATGGCCAATTCGCCGGCCACCGCGAAACCTTGGGCAAAATTGTGCGGCATCAACACAGCCAGATCGCTGCTGTTCACGATGCCGGGCAAGGACAGGAAATGGCTGACCGTCAACCGCAGCCGGTGGCGCCATTGCATCAAATCCAAAATGCGCAAGGTGTCCGCATGGGTGCGCACCGCGGCAAACTCCAACTCGGCCAACAGCGCCTGCAGGGCATCAGCGCGGGCGTTCCCGCTGGCCTGTAGTTCAGACCAGCGCCGGGCCACCGGATGCCCCTGACGCATCAACACCACATAGCGGTCTGTCAGCAGGGGCTGCTGCAAGGTTTCACCCACTTCGGGCAAAAACCCGATGGCCATGTCCAACTGCCCGTTGTCCAGCGCCGCGCCGATCTTGTCATGCGCCAGCGGCATGGCTTCGAGCCGTATGCCCGGCGCCAGCCGCTGCAAGGCGAGCACCAGATCGGGCAAAAAACGGGCCTCGCCAATGTCGCTCAAGTGCACGCGCAACACGCGCGCCGAACGCAGGGGGTCAAAGACCTGCGAGGTGTTGAGCGCCTCTTCGATCGTGCCCAAAGCGCTTTGCACCGCCTGCGCCAATCGGTCAGCACGCGGCGTGGGCCGCACACCCGTGCCGCTGCGCTCGAATAAGGCATCGCCCAGCATGCTGCGCAAACGCGCCAGACCTTGGCTGGCCGCCGGTTGCGACATGCCCAATTGCCGAGCCGCCAAGCTGACACTGCGGGTGCGCCAGACCGCGTCAAACAAGCGCAGCAAATTCAGATCGAGGTCTTTGATATTCATTGAATGCATACCGTTTATTAAGAATATTTTATGAGCTTATACGTAAGATGGCCCTGTCCCGTCCCCAATCGGGCCACCACAACGCAAGGAGCGTGCTTTGGAAGTCTCATTTCACGAAGAGATCAAGGCCCTGCGCATGGGCGAAGGCGAGGTGTTTCACGGCGAAGGCATTTTGGCCATCACCAAAGGCTTGTTGCAATCGGGGGTGAGCTATGTGGGCGGCTACCAGGGCGCCCCTGTGTCGCATTTGCTGGACGTGATGGTGCAGGCCAAACCCTATATGGACGAGTTGGGCGTGCACGTGGAGGCCTGCTCCAACGAAGCGTCTGCCGCCGCCATGCTGGGCGCCTCGATCCACTACCCGATCCGCGGGGCGGTGACCTGGAAATCGATTGTGGGCACCAACGTGGCAGCCGATGCCCTGTCCAACCTGTCCTCACCGGGGGTGACCGGTGGCGTGCTGATCGTGGTGGGTGAAGACTATGGGGAAGGCGCCAGCGTGATCCAAGAGCGCACACATGCCTACGCGCTCAAATCGGGCATGTGCCTGCTCGATCCTCGCCCGGAACTGGGTCAGATGGTCAACATGGTGGAGCACGGCTTCCGGCTGTCGGAAGCGTCCAACATGCCGGTGATGATGGAGCTGCGCATCCGCGCCTGCCATGTGCGCGGCCAGTTTGTGGCCAAAGACAACCCCTCCCCCAAGCTGTCCAAAAAACACCTGCTCCAGGAGCCGGCTGGCTTCAACTACATGCGCTTGGCGCACCCGCCGGTGACCTTTGCGCAAGAAAAGCGCAAGGTCGAGCATCGCCTGCCCGCCGCACGCCAATACATCGCCGAGCATCGGCTGAACGAGCACTTTGAAGGCAGCACGCACCGACACTTGGGCCTGGTGGTGCAAGGCGGTCTGTACAACACACTGATTCGCACTTTGCAGCAGTTCGATCTGGCCGATGCATTTGGCGTGAGCAGCCTGTCGCTGCTGGTGCTGAACGTCACCTACCCGCTGGTGCCCGATGAGCTGGTGGGTTTTTGCAAGGACAAATCGGCGGTGCTGCTTCTTGAAGAAGGACAGCCCGAATACATTGAACAAGAACTGGCCCTGATGCTGCGCCGCCTTGACCTGCAGACCCCACTGCATGGCAAAGACATGCTGCCCTCGGGCGGCGAGTACACCGCCGAGGTCATGGCCATGGGGCTGCTGAAGTTTTTAGACCGCCACCACAGTGATGCGGTGCCGGCCACCACGCGCCAATGGCTGCAGGGCAATGGCGAGCGCCGCCAACAGGTGCTGGCCCAATTGGGCAGCCCCGTGCCTGCACGGCCACCGGGCATGTGCATTGGCTGCCCCGAGCGCCCGGTGTTTTCTGCGCTGAAACTGGCGCAACAAGACGTGGGGCCGGTGCACATCGCAGGCGATATTGGCTGCCACGCCCTGGCCACCTTTGAGCCGTTTTCGATGGGCCACTCCATCCTGGGCTACGGCATGAGCCTTGCCAGCCGCGCGGGCGTGTCGCCGCTCATGAAGCGGCGGGTGTTGTCTGTCATGGGCGACGGCGGGTTCTGGCACAACGGCTTGCTCACCGGTGTGCAAAGCGCTTTGTTCAACGGCGACGATGCCGTGCTGCTGATCTTCAAGAACGGCTACACCTCGGCCACCGGCACGCAGGACATCATCAACACGCCGACCGACATCGCCAAAGAACTGGCGGGCGACAAACGCCAGAGCATGGTGCACACCAACCAAACCATCGAGTCCACCTTGAAGGGCTTGGGGGTGCAATGGTTGCGCACGGTCAACACTTACGAGGTGAGCCTCATGCAGGCCACATTGACCGAGGCCTTCACCACCGAATTTCAGGGTCTGAAGGTGATCGTGGCCGAAGGCGAATGCCAGCTCGAACGCCAGCGCCGCATCAAACCCTGGCTGGCCTCGCTGCTGTCCAAAGGCAAGCGGGTTGAGCGCGTGAAATACGGCGTGGACGAAGACGTGTGCAATGGCGACCACGCCTGCATTCGCCTCTCGGGCTGTCCCACCCTGACCCTCAAAGACAACCCTGACCCGCTCAAGGTGGACCCGGTGGCCACCGTGATCGACGGCTGTGTGGGCTGCGGCCTGTGCGGCGAAAACGCCCACGCAGCCACCCTGTGCCCCTCCTTTTACCGCGCCGAAGTGGTGCAAAACCCCAAGTGGCACGAACGCCTGTGGGCCCGCTGGCAAGGCCTGGCCACGCGCTGGCTGCAACCGGCTTGACCGACACACCGAGACAGACCATGACCCAAGCGATTTCGATTTTGCTGTGCGCCCTGGGCGGCGAAGGTGGCGGCGTGCTGGCCGACTGGCTGGTGGATGTGGCCCGCCACGCGGGCCACCCCGCACAAGCGACCTCCATCCCCGGTGTGGCGCAGCGCACCGGCGCCACCACCTACTACCTCGAGGTGTATCCCCTGCCCCACAGCCAACTGCAAGGGCGCTGGCCGGTGCTGGGTCTGAACCCCTTGCCGGGCCGGCTCGATGCGCTGGTCTCGTCCGAGTTGCTGGAAACCGCTCGCCAAATTGGCAACGGCTTGGCCTCGGCGGACCGCACACTGGTCATCAGCGCCTCCTCGCGCGCCTTGACCACCGCCGAAAAAATGACCATGGGTGATGGTCGCCGTGCCGAAGGCCCATTGCTCGACGTGGTGGCCGCTCACAGCCTGCGCCACCATGTGCTGGACATGGCCCAGTTGTGCCAGCAAAGCGGCACCATGGTCAGCGCCGTCATGCTGGGCTCTGTCGCAGGCAGTGGCTTGCTGCCTTTTGCGCGGACCCATTACGAAGCCGTGCTGGCAGGCCCCGGCGCCTCGGCCCAGGCCAGTTTGCGCGGCTTTGCCCTGGCCTTCGATCGGGTCGCGCGACAGCGCGAACAAGCCCAGTATGTGGAGCACGTCCTGAAGCCGGAGCCCCCAGCACCTGCCGCATCGGCTGGTTTGCCGGCCGATGTGGCGGCACGTTTTCCTGCGGCTTTGCACCCCTTGATGGGTTTGGCACACCAGCGCCTCTTGGAATACCAAGGCCCGGCTTATGCCCAGCTGTATGTCCAGCGTCTGGCGCGTTTGCTGAATGTGGAGAACTTCGCCGCCGATGCCTCGCACCCCGTGACGGCCGAAACCAGCCGTTGGCTGGCTTTGTGGATGGCTTTTGACGACATCGTCCGCGTGGCCGACCTGAAAAGCCGTGCCAGCCGCTGGGCGCGCGTCACGCAGGAAGTCAAAGCCCAAGAAGGCGACGTCCTCAAGGTGTATGACCACTTCAAGCCCGGCGTGCCCGAGCTCGCGGCCTTGCTGCCGCAAGGTCTGGCCAAGCGCTTGCTGCGGTGGGACCGCGCCCGGGTGGTACGGGGCCAGGCGCCCTGGTCGATGCCCCTCAAAGTGGCGCGGCATGCGCTGTGGGGCATGGCCAGCTTGCGCCTGCTGGCCAGCTTGCGGGTGCTCAGGCCCCTGGGCAGCCGCTACGCCACCGAACAAGCCCTGATCGAGGAATGGCTGGACGGCATTGAAAACGCCACGCGGCATTCGCCCGCATTGGGCTTGGAGTTGGCGCGCTGCGGGCAACTCATCAAAGGCTACGGCAGCACCAACGAGCGCGGCAAGGACAACCTGCTGCACATCCTGCGCCAGGTGTGCGGCACGGCCTCCAAAGTGCCTGTGGCCGAACAGGCCCAAGCCGTCGCACGCATCCGCCAGGCCGCCTTGCTGGACGAAGCCGGCCAGGCCCTGGACCAAGCCTTGCTGCAACACGGTGCACCGGCGCGTCCGGTCAAAGAGCAGCCCGTGCTGTGGATGAAAAACCCCCGACTGAAAAAAACCTGATGCCCCCGCATGGGCCCACACCCTTTGATCAACCCCAGGAGACAAGCATGAAAAAAACCAGTTTCTTCCCACGGCGGGCCCTCACGGCCGCATGGCTGGCCATCGTGGTCGGCCCCGCGCTGTGCCTGAGCGCGGCGGCGCAAAGCTGGCCCACCAAACCGATCAAGGTGGTGGTGAACTTCCCACCCGGTGGCGCCGCTGACCAGATAGCACGCGCCATTGGCGTGCCCTTGGGCGAGGCCTTGGGCCAGCCGGTGGTCGTGGAAAACCGGGGCGGTGCCAACGGGAACCTGGGTGGGGAGGTGGTGGCCAAATCACCCGCTGACGGCTACACCCTGCTGATGAGTTCAGGTGGCATGGTCTCGGTCAACCCGCACATCTATGCCCGCATGCCATTTGACCCGGTCAAAGACCTGGTGCCGGTGGCTTCGGCGGCGCGTGTGCTGGTGTTTTTGGTGGCCAAGCCCAATTTCCCGGCCAACAACGTCCAAGAGTTTCTGGCCCATGTGAAGGCCAACCCGGGCCGCTTGTCGTATGGCTCGGCGGGCAATGGCAGCTCACCCCACCTGGCAGGTGAAATGATGAAGAGCCAAGCCGGCCTGTTTGCCGTGCATGTGCCCTACCGGGGCGCCGCGCCCGCACTGCAAGACGTTTTGGCCGGGCAGTTGGACTATTACTTTGACCCCGGCATTGGTCTGGGCCAGGTGCGCGCGGGCAAGCTCAAGCTGCTGGCCGTCGGCAGCCTCAAGCGCTCGCCGCTGTTCCCCAATGTGCCCACGCTGGACGAAGTGGGCCTCAAAGGGTTTGATGCCGACTCGGTGTTTGGCTTTTACGCCCCTGCCGGCACCCCTGCCGATGTGGTCCAACGCATCAACCGAGAGATCAACCGCATTTTGGGCACGCCAGCCCTGAAAGAGCGGATTCAGAACCTGGGCGGCGAAGCCCTGCCCTTGACCCCTGCCGAATTCGGTGCCCGCGCAGCAGACGACTCCAAACGCTTTGGCGCCATCATCCGCGAGCGCAAGATCAGCGGAGATTGAAAGCGCTCACACCCCGGCCAACTCACGCAGCGCTTGCGGGTTGGGCAGGCCCAACACGCGCCCACCCCCGCTGATGAGCTGGCGCTCGCGCAGGTGGCGCAGCACGCGTGAAAACGTTTCGGGGGCAATGCCCAGCTGTGCGGCGATCGTGCGTTTGCGCTCGGTCAGCTTGACCGCCAGGCCACCCGTCAGGTCAACGGGTTCGGCATGGCGCAACAGCCATTCGGCGCAACGCGCATCGGCATCCTTGGCCAAGCGACTCACCGCCATCTCGGTCTGCTGGCGCTGCGAACGGGCCATGTCCATGAGCAGGTTCTGCGAGGCCTCGGGCAAGGCCTGCACCTGGGCCACAAAGTCGCCCACACTCACGTACTGCAGATGCACCTCGGTCTCGGCCAAGGCATCGACCGCGTGGGGCAGCGCCAACAGGCCTGAAGCGGCTTCGAGCCAGAACGGCCCCTCGACCACGCCCAGCTGGTGCGCCATGTGGCCGTCCACCATCACCCCCAACACCACGCGCCCTTGCATGACATGCACGATGCGGTCCACCGCGTCGCCTCGGTTCAGCAACACGCTGCCTGCTGCCACAAGGGATAAGGGGGCTGCGGGCTCGGACAAGGGGGGCAAAGAGGTATCCAACATGGTGTAGTCGACTGTGCCAGAGCACCAGCCTGTGGGCTTTGACACAAATCAATCAGCCCCCATCAACACACCAAGATGGCCCGAAAGTCGTTCACATTGGTGTGGGTGGGCCCCGTGACGACCAAATCGCCCAAGGGCGCAAAAAAACCGTAAGCGTCGTTGCGCTGCAGGTGTTCGTCCACCTTGAGCCCCAAAGCCAGGGCGCGGCCCAGCGTATCCGGGCTCACTTGTGCCCCGGCGTTGTCCTCGATGCCGTCGATGCCATCGGTGTCAGCCGCCAAGGCCCAGACACCCGCTTGGCCTTGCAGGGCTTGCGCCAGACCCAAACAAAATTCGCCGGCCCGGCCTCCGCGCCCTTGGGGCACCCCTGCGGGTTGGGGCTTGATGGTCACCGTGGTCTCGCCCCCGCTCAAGATCACGCAGGGCTTGGTGAAGGGCCCCAGGCCCTTGGCCGCTGCGCGGGCCAGCGCCGCGTGCACCTTGCCCACCTCGCGCGATTCGCCTTCGATCTCGTCGCTCAGGATATAGGCGTTCAGCCCCTGCGCACGGGCGGCGGCTGCGGCCGCTTCCAGCGACTGCTGGGGCGTAGCGATCAGGTGCACGCTGTGCCCGGCAAACACGGGCGAGCCGGGCTTGGGGGTTTCCCATGCGCCCGACTGCAAAGCCTGCAGCACCGATTCGGGTACTGTGATGGCGTAGCGCTTGAGGATGGCCAGCGCATCCTCGCACGTGCTGGCATCGGGCACGGTGGGGCCGCTGGCGATGATGGACGGGTCATCGCCCGGCACATCGCTGATGGTGAGCGTGACCACGCGTGCTGGCGCGCAAGCCGCCGCCAAACGACCGCCCTTGATGCGCGAGAGGTGTTTGCGCAGGCAGTTCATTTCAGAAATATTGGCCCCGCTGGCCAGCAATTGGCGGTTGATGTCTTGCTTGATTGGCAAGCCGATGCCGTCTGCCGGCAGGGTCAGCAAGGACGAGCCACCGCCCGAAATCAGGCACAGCACCAGGTCGTCGGCGGTGAGGCCTTGGGTCATTTGCAATATCCGCTCGGCCGCCTGCAAGCCAGCAGCGTCGGGCACTGGGTGGGCAGCCTCGACCACCTCGATGCGCTCGGGCACATCCGCCGGGCGCGGCGGCGTGTGGCCGTATCGCGTGACCACCAAGCCCGACAAAGGGGCATCTGCTGGCCACCATGCCTCCACGGCTTGCGCCATGGCGCCCCCTGCTTTGCCCGCCCCCAACACCAAGGTGCGGCCCTTGGGGGGTGCTGGCAAATGCGCGGCGGTGTTGTGCAGCGGCATGGCGCGTTGCACCGCCTGGTCATACAGCGCTTTCAAAAAAGCGGGGCGGTCTTGGGTAAAGCTGGGCAGGTGGGGCTTGGCATCTTGCATGGGCAAATTGTGCCCCAAGGCAGGTAAAGTCCAGCCCATGACCACCCTGCTCATCCACCGCGCCCACTGCATCGCCACCCAAGACGATGCCAACACAGAACTCCAAGACGCATCGCTGCTGATCCGCGATGGCCGCATCGAACGCATCGTCCCCGCCACCGAAAACACCGACGAACTGCTCACACAAGTCGACGAAGTGATCGACGCACGCCACCATGTGGTGGTGCCGGGCCTGATCAACACCCACCACCACATGTACCAGTCGCTCACGCGGGCGATTCCGTCGGTGCAAAACGCCGAGCTGTTTTCTTGGCTCCAGGGCCTGTACCCGATCTGGGTGGGCCTCACGCCCGAGATGGTGCGCGTCTCAGGCCAGGTGGCCATGGCCGAACTCCTGCTGAGCGGCTGCACCACCAGCAGTGACCACCTCTACATTTACCCCAACGGCGTGCGCTTGGACGACAGCATCGAAGCGGCGCACACCATCGGCATGCGCTTCACGGCCACCCGTGGCAGCATGAGCGTGGGCGAGAGCCAAGGCGGCTTGCCGCCCGACAGCGTCGTCGAGCAAGAACCCGCCATCCTCAAAGAAACCCAGCGCCTGATCGAGACCTGGCACGACGCGGGTTTTGGGTCGATGACCCATGTGGCCGTGGCGCCCTGCTCGCCTTTCAGCGTGAGTCAGGACCTGATGCGCGAATCGGCGCAATTGGCCCGCGCCCATGGCGTGCGCCTGCACACCCACCTGGCCGAAAACGACCACGACATTGCCTACACCCGAGAGAAGTTCAACTGCACGCCGGCGCAATACGCCGAGACGCTGGGCTGGGTGGGCAGCGACGTCTGGCACGCCCACGGCGTCAAACTCGACGAGGAAGGCACGTACATGTTCGCCAAAACCCGAACCGGCATTGCGCACTGTCCGTGCAGCAACATGCGCTTGGCCAGCGGCATCTTGCCACTGCGCAAAATGCTGGACGCCGGCGTGCCCATCGGCTTGGGGGTGGACGGCAGCGCCAGCAACGACGCGGCGCACCTGCTCAATGAAGCCCGCCAGGCCATGCTGCTGGCGCGGGTGGGCCGGGCGATAGAGTCACCGCGCATTGAAAAAGGGCGCACCGTGTACGGTTGTGATCAAGGCCCCGCCGACATGACACCCCGCGACGCCCTGCGCCTGGCCACACGCGGTGGGGCTGAGGTGCTGGGCCGCGCCCACGAGCTGGGGCAGATCAAAGCGGGTTATTGCGCCGACATCGCGATGTTCCGCACCGACACCCTCAGCATGGCCGGTGGCGCGGTGCACGACCCGGTGGGGGCGCTCATGCTGTGCGCCAGCGACAACGCCGACTACACCCTCGTGAATGGCCGCGTGGTGGTGCGCCAAGGCCAGATCACCACCGTGGACATGGGGCCGCTGATCGAGCGGCACAACCTGCTGGCGATGCAGCTGGCCTTGGGCGTGAACTGAGCTAGGCCGCGATGCCCGTCAGCGCCCTCAAATAACTTTCCCCACGCGCCTGGGCAAACAGGTCCAGCGCCTGCGTGAAGCCCGCCTGCAGAACCAAGCCGATGCCGATCGCGGTGGCTGCATCCCATTTGGAAAAGAACGCGATCAGGCCGGCCCCGAGCACCAGCAGCAACAGCTCGACGGTTTTGTACACCTTGAAGTTGGCCATCACCGTTTGCATGCGTTCGGTTTCTGCTTGCTTGAATTCAGTCGGCGAAAGGGACAGCTGCGTGCTCAGATGGGCCACTTGCGCCTCGGTGCGCGCAAAAATGGTGACGCCCACCACCAGCTGCAGCAGTGCCACCACCACCAAAGGCAGCGCCATGAAGCGCAGGCGGTGGCCTTGCGTCCACAGCCAAACCGCCAGGCCGATCGCCATACATGCCGCCAAGATGAAGAGCATGCTTTCTTGCTTCTCTCCAACAAAGTAATCCGTCATGTCTTTCACCATGTTCGTGTCTCCTGTATGCATGGGCGATGCCTCTCAATGCCACTGAGGGGCGTCCAGGCCCGCGAGACCCTGCCGATAGGCCGCTGGTGTGGTGCCGGTCCAGCTTCTGAAGGCCCGGATGAAGGAGTTGCTTTCCTGAAAGCCCAGCAGCCAGGAAATCTCTGCGGCTGAAATACCGGTGCGGCTGAGGTAATGCTGCGCCAGCGCTTGCCGCACCTCGCTGAGCACTTCTTGAAACCCGACCGATTCGTTGGCCAACTGCCGCTGCAAGGATCGCTTGCTCATCGCCAGTTGTTGGGCCACGGACTCGATGCTGCTGATGCCTGCGGGCAGCGACTCCAGCAACACAGCCCTGACCCGCTCGCGCAGGCTCGCTTGTGCATCCAACTCAGAAAGTCGGCTGTTGAGTGCCGGCTCAAACGCTGCCCACATGGCCATGTTGTCGGTCAAGAAAGGCTTGCGTCCATCCTGCGTCGAAAACGTGATCTGGATCTGCTCTGAGGCACCCAAAGCGCAACCCAGATAGGCTTGGTAGGGGGCAAGATTCAAGGGCAAATCCGGTACAGAGGCCGCCAAGGGCTCGATGCGCTCGCGCGTGCCCAGCCGCGCCAGTTGCGTGAAGAACGCCAGTTCTGACACCCCCAAGCTGCGGGGGATCGGCCCGGCACTCCCGTAGCAGCTGAGCGTGACTTGCGTGCGGTCTGCGCGGATGTCGACCACCATGTGCAAAGGGCACATGAGGCGTTTGTAATGCGCCAGCCGCTGCAACGCAGTGTTCAGATCGGGACTGCACAGGCAGGCGAACATGGCCGGGTCAAAGGCCTCCACCGACATGGCCTGCGCAAGCTTCAGGGCCAGCTCGTCGCGGCCTGCGGCCTGCTCCAATCCGCGCCACAGGTCAAAGTACTGCGCGGGTGACAAACTCGCACCCCCCGGGCGTGCAAACAGATCAACCGGCAAACGCGCCATGCTCAGCACATCAGCGGGGGCATAACCCATGTCCAAGATGAGCAGTTTCCAACCCATCTGCAAGGCAAAGCGTGTGGCCTGTTTCACGGTGAGGGCCTTTCTGGCACAAGGGCGTGAGGTGATTGGCGTAGGTCAAGGCTACTTGGCTTGGCTCAGGATGGCCATGTCAAACAGGCGGTCCCCCAAATATTTTCGGATGAACATCAAGGGCTTGGCCATTTTGCCGATGACGTAACGGGTTTTGGGTCGGCGCGAGCGCACAGCCTCCAGTATGGCATCGGCCACCACCGAGGGCGGCGAGGCGGCGCCCGCTTGGGCATACGTGCTGCGCATGGCCTTGGCCATGCCCTGCGCCATGGCTTGGTAAGGGCCTTGGCCCGAACGCGCCAGCATGGGCTCGAGCATCACGCCGCCCCATTCGGTGGCAATCACACCGGGCTCGATGATGACCACTTGGATACCGAAAGGTGCCAGCTCGATGCGCAGGCAATCGCTCCAACCTTCCACCGCGTGCTTGGTGGCGTGGTACCAAGAGCCCAGCGGGGTGTACATCTTGCCGCCCATGGACGAGATGTTGATGACCTTGCCTGCCTTTTGGCGACGCATGTGCGGCAGGGCCAATTGCGTGAGCCGCGCCATGCCGAACAGGTTGACCTCAAACTGGTAGCGGGCATCGGCCAGGGTGGAGTCTTCCATGGCCCCATACATGCCAAATCCCGCGTTGTTGACCAGTACGTCGATGCCATCATGGCCGGACACGATGGTGTTCACAGCCGAGACGATGTCGGCGTCTACCGAAATGTCCATCTGCAGCGGTATCGCGCCCAAGGCCCGCAGGTCTTCCATTTGTGCCATACGGCGGGCTGCAACGTAAACCACCAGCCCCTCTTGCAATAGCCGCTTGGCCGTTTCTTTGCCCATGCCGGACGAGGCGCCGGTGACGAGGGCCACTTGGGGCTTGAGGGATGTGGATGCCATGAAAAACTCCGTTCCTTGATGTGTTTCGAATGGCCAAATGGTCGCAGCTGGTTCATCGTGTGTCGCCATCGGATCACGCCAATGCGCATGCAAATCGCGTCAACAAGCCCTGAATGCTGGGGATAGGCGAATCCAATCTGTGCGTTTTGATCACGACTGTTTGCACTCGCCAACAGACGCTGCCCTGTCTACACTGGGCCCATGATCCAAGGCTTGGTCCAACTCTTCCTCTTTCAGGCGCTCGGCGAGCTGCTGTCTAAATTCGCCCTGCCTTTCATCCCAGGGCCCGTTCTGGGTCTGGTCTTATTGCTGGCGTTTTTGGCCCTGCGCGGCCATGTGCCCGCGTCCATGGACATGGTGGGCAGCGGCATCTTGCAGCACTTGGGGCTTTTGTTCATTCCGGCGTCGGTGGGCGTGGTGCTTTACCTGCCGGTGCTGCAGGCCAATGCCTGGGCCATCAGCGCGGCGCTGGTGATCAGCGTGCTGGCCACAGTGGCGGTGGTGGCGCTGGTACTCAAAATCTTGGCCCCAAAGGACTGAGCGCCATGGACAAAGCATTGCCGCCCATCTCTGAAATTTGGGTTTACCTCTCAGGCAGCCCGCTGCTGGCTTTGGTGCTCACGCTCAGCGCTTACCTGCTGGGCCTCACGCTGTACGAGCGCAGCCAGCGCAACCCACTGGCCAACCCGGTGCTGATCGCGGTGGTGCTGGTGTGCATGGGGATCAGTGTGATCGACATGCCCTATGCCCAATACTTTGAAGGCGCACAGTTTGTGCACTTCTTGCTGGGCACGGCCACGGTGTCCTTGGCCATCCCGATTTACAAGGGCTTGGCATCGCTCAGAGGTCGCATGGGGGTTTTGCTGCTGTCACTCACGGCGGGCAGCATCACCTCTGTGGTGACGGCCGTGGGCATGGCGCATTGGCTGGACGTGGACGAGTCGCTGGTGCGCGGGCTGGTCGCCAAATCGGTCACGGCCCCCATTGCCATGGGCATCGCCGAGCGCGTGCAAGCCTCGCCCACCTTGACCGCCATCTTTGCCGTCAGCACCGGCATTTTGGGCGCAGTGCTCGGCCGCTATGTGCTCGACGCCCTGCGCGTGACGGCCTGGTGGCAGCGCGGCTTTGCTCTGGGCGTGGCCGCACACGGCATCGGCACCTCACGCGCTTTCAGCGTGAACGCCGAGGCCGGTGCCTATGCCAGCCTGGGGATGGGGCTGCACGGCATCGCGGGCGCGGTGCTCATACCCTATGCGGTGGCCTGGTGGTTTTGAAAGCGCTGGCAAATGGCGCCAGGCGAACATGGCCGTCGAATTGACAGCCATAATCGGTTTTCTCTGAGCCATGCGCGCCCGCGTGTCGCCCTCGCCGATTCCCGATGACCGACTCCGCGCCATGCACCGCACCATTTTTGACACCCCCATCGTCAACACCGCCCTTCGCGGCATGTCCTTGGTGTTTCTCAAAGCCACCGGCTGGAGGATCGAGGGCCAACTGCCGAACAGTGTCACCAAATGCGTGCTCATTGCCGCACCCCACACCAGCAACTGGGATTTGCCCTACACCTTGATGGTGGCCTTTGCCTTGCGCCTGCACATCTACTGGATGGGCAAAAGCAGCATCTTCTCCTTCCCCTTTGGCCCGGTCATGCGCTGGTTGGGCGGCATCGCGGTCAACCGCTCGCAAGCCTCCAACCTGGTGGACGCTTGTTCACAAGCCTTGGTCCAAGCCGAGGGCGCGGTGCACTTGGTGGTCCCGCCGGAGGGCACACGCAGCAAAACACGCTATTGGAAAACCGGCTTTTATTACATCGCCTTGCAAGCGCAAGTGCCCATCGTGATGGCCTACATGGACTACTCGCGCAAAGTCAGTGGCTTGGGCCCCTTGTTTTACCCGTCTGGCGACATCGACAAGGACATGGTCGCCATTCAAGCGTTTTATGCCCCCTTCAAGGGCAAAAACGCAGACCAGTTCGACCTGCCGCCCCCAAACTGAGCCTGGTTGAGCCTCAGCAACCCGGTCGCCACAGGTGGCCCACCAGTGGACCCAATCCGGGTGACCGAGTCCAAGTGGCGACAGCGTTGAGGCCGCATGTTTTTATGATGAAGGCCATGAACTACGCTGCTTCTGAACTTTTGACCTTTGCCCACCAGCTTTTGCAAAACGCAGGTTTGCCGCCCGACAAGGCGCAGGCCGTGGCCGAAGTGTTGCTGGAGGGTGACTTGCTGGGCCACAACACGCATGGCCTGGCCTTGCTGGCCCCTTATTTGGCCGAGCTGGAATCGGGCAAGATGCGCCAAGATGGCCAGCCCTTGGTGGTGTCGGACCACCCCGCCGCTGTGACCTGGGATGGGCAGCGTTTGCCTGGCCCCTGGCTGGTGCTGCAAGCCATTGACTTGGCCACCCAACGCGCCCGCACGCAAGGCACCTGCACCGTGGTCATCCGGCGCAGCCACCACATCGCTTGCCTGGCCGCTTACCACCAACGCGTGACCGATCAGGGTTTCATGATGCTCTTGCATTGCTCTGACCCCAACGCCGCCAGCATTGCGCCCTTTGGCGGGCTGGACCCGGTGTTCACGCCCAACCCCATGTCGGTGGGCATTCCCACGTCCGGCCTGCCGGTGCTGATCGATGTGTCCACCTCGTCCACCACCAACGGCATGACCAACCGCTTGCACAAAGAAGGCGGCTTGCTGCCTGCCGAGTGGGTGATGGATGGCCACGGCCAGCCCAGCCGTGACCCTGCCGTGTTGTTCAACGAGCCCAAGGGCACGATCTTGCCGCTGGGTGGGATGGATTCGGGCCACAAAGGCTATGGCCTGAGCTGGATGGTCGAGGCGCTGACCGGTGGATTGGGCGGGCATGGCCGCGCCGACTCGCCGGAAGGCTGGGGGGCCACGGTGTTTTTGCAGATCATCGACCCCCGCGCTTTCGCAGGCCAAAGCGCCTTCAACACGCAGATGGACGAAGTGTCACGCCAGTGCCATGCGGCGCGGCCCGCACAACCGGACCGCTGGGTGCGCACGCCAGGCGAGCGCGGCCTCAAGCTCAAAGCCGACAGCGCCAGCCAAGGCGTGGCGCTGTACCCGAACATCATGCCCATGCTGGCGCCTTGGGCCGAGAAGTTCAAAATTGCTATGCCCTCAGCGGTCTGATCAACAAAAAGCTGAGCGACCGCACCCAGCAAAAAAAAACCCGGCACCAGCCGGGTTTTTGGAGTTTTTAAAAGCGCTTGTTCAAGCCGCAGAAGCAGGCTTGCGCAGCATGCGCAAGAGCAGCGGTGCAAACCACACCAATGCCGTCAATAGGGCCAATCCCAATGCGATAGGTCTGGCTACAAATGCCATCAAGTCCCCATTGGACTTGATCATCGAGGTGATGAAGTTCTCTTCCAGCATGCCGCCCAACACCACGCCCAAAATGGCCGGTGCTGTCGGGAACTTGTTGGCTTCCAGCAGATAAGCCAGGATGCCGGCGACCAGCATCACGCCGATCTGAAACACCGAGTTGTTGATGGCGAACGTGCCGACCACGCAAAACAGCAAGATCATCGGCATCAGGATTTCACGCGGTACCTTGAGGATGCGCTTGGCCACCTTGATGCACAAAATGCCCAAGGGAATCATGATGAGGTTGGCCACGATGAAGAGCAAGAACACCGCATAAATGTTTTGCGGATTGGTGGTGAACAAGGTCGGGCCGGGGTTCATGTTTTTCATGTAGAGCACGCCGATCACAATCGCCGTGATCGAATCCCCCGGAATGCCAAACACCAAGGCGGGAATCCACGCACCGGCCAGTGCACTGTTGTTGGCCGAGCCCGACTCCACGATGCCCTCCACATGCCCGGTGCCAAATTTCTCGGGCTCTTTGGAAAACTTCTTGCTCATCGCGTACGACATCCAAGCCGCGATATCGGCACCAGCACCGGGCAAAGCGCCCACCGCTGTGCCCAACACACTGCCCCGCAGTATTTGCTTGGGGTATTTTTTGGCCAGGGCCCATTGCCCCTTGAGCACACCCCCCACTTCTTCCACCACCAACTCAGCAGGTGGGCTGGTGTCCACCACATAGCGGATGATTTCAGAGATGGCGAACATGCCGATCATCATGGCGATCATGCCGATGCCGCCCGACATCTCGGTATTGCCAAAGGTAAAGCGTGGAAAGCCCGCCGGATTGCCCAAACCCACACAGGCCACCAGCAAGCCCAGAAACAACATCATCATGCCCTTGACCGGCGAACCGGTGGAGATGAAGACCGCGCAAGTCAGGCCCAGCAAGACCAGCCAAAAATATTCAAAGGAGCTGAAATTCAGTGCAAAGTCGGCCAAGGCAGGCGCAGCCACGATCAGCACCACCGTGCCAAACAAGCCCCCCACCGCCGAGAACACCAGGCCTGCGCCCAACGCTTTCTCGGCCTGCCCTTTGCGCGTCATGGCGTACGCTTCGTCGGTGTAGGCCGCCGATGCCGGCGTGCCCGGAATGCGCAGCAAACAGCCCGGAATGTCACCGGAAAAAATCGCCATGGCGGTGGCCGTGACCATGGCCGCCACCGCCGGGATGGGCGGCATGAAGAAAGTCACCGGCACCAGCAGCGCAGTGGCCATGGTGGCGGTCAAGCCTGGCACCGAGCCGACAAACAAACCGTATAAGGAGGCGAGCACCATGACCATCAAGGTGTAGGGCTCGAACACCATCGAAAAAGCTTGACCAACGGCTGTCCACATGGAATGCGGCTCCTCAGACTGTCAAAGTCGTTTGGGAAAAAACGAAAGTGGATCGGTTCGTTACCAAGCCAGTGGTGTCAGAACACCCCAGGGCAAAGGCACACGCAGCAATTTGTAAAAGGCAAAGTGAACGACCAAGGTGGCCACCACCGCCCAAAAAACCGAACGGCCCCACGCGACTTGCAAGGATCTGAACAGCACCACCAGCATCAGGATGGCCGTGATCAAAAACCCCAACCCATCAGACACCAGGATGTAGAAAACCACAGAGCCAAGCAAAGCCACCAACGCTCTGACGTGTCTGGGGGATCGAACCCAATCCTCCCAAACCAGCCAGGGACCGTGGGCACGGTCTCGCCAACCTTGCCAGACCAGCAAAGCGCCACCGGCACACAGGCCAATGGCGATCAGGCCTGGAAACAAAGCGGGCCCGACTGGCTGGCCTGGAATGTTGGGGTAGGCACGCACAGCCCAGAGCACCGCAGCGCCCAAGGCCATGAGCAGGACGCCCCAAAAAGCGTCGTTGATTTTCATGTGCGGGTTTACTTGACCAAGCCCACAGCCTTCATGGTCACGCCCATTTCGGCATCGGACTTGGCCATGAACTTGGCCATGTCATCCGGGCCGCCATAAATCACGCCCAGGCCGCGGCTGGTCATGAAGTCGTTGTACTCCTTGCTGGCCACGGCCTTGCGTACGGCCTCGGCCAACTTGGTTTGAATCGGGGCTGGCAAGCCTTTGGGGGCCAGCACACCGCGCCAAGCGGCCATGGTCCAGTTGCTGCCCGTGGCCGACTTGAGGGTCGGCACATTGGGGTACAGCGTGGAAGGCTTGGCGTCCATGATGGCCAGGCTCTTGACCTTGCCGGCATCGATCAGCGACCGCGCCTCAGGCAGGGACACCGGAGCCACTTCCACACCACCGGCCACCATGTCTTGCAAACCAGGGGCAGCGCCGTTGCTGGGCACCCAAGGCAGTGCTGCGGGGTCGATTTTTTGGTCCAGCAGCAAACCGGCAATGGCCAAATGCCAGATGCCGCCCTGGCCTGTGCCCGAGGCTTTGAACTTGCCGGGGTTGGCCTTGATGGCGGCCAGCAAGTCGTTCACGTTTTTGTAAGGTGAATCGGCGCGCACCTGAATACCCGCCGGGTCGGCATTGACCAAACCGATGGGCGTGTAGGAAGCGCCCGTCAGCTGGGTCAGACCCTGCCAATGCATCATGCCGATTTCGACCGTGGCCAGACCGATGGTGTAGCCGTCAGCGGGTGCCGAAGCAATGGCCGCATGGCCCACCACACCGCTGCCGCCCGTGCGGTTGACAACGGTGACCGGTTGGCCGAGGTCTTTTTCGAGCAAGCTGGCCACGATGCGGGCCACCGCATCGGTGCCACCGCCTGCACCCCAGGGCACGATCATGGTGAGGGGACGGGCGGGGTAATTCTGAGCGGCTGCAGGCAACGCAGCTGCCAAACAAGCCAAGCCAGCAACAGCGCTGGCAACCAAAGAACGGCGTGAGCGATTGAACATGGGTGTCTCCTTTTGATTTGAACAGCCGAGCCCAAAGGGGCCTGCTGCATCAAAATTTATACCCATTGGATCGTCATACCAATAGGGTCAACCATATTCCAAGTAACACTGGCGACTGCCTGATCGCCCGCCAGCCTTCAGTCCAAATTGGCGCCCGCCTGAAACCAGTGGCCCAACAAGGCACGGTCTTCTTCGGTCAGGCCCGTGGCGTTGCCCATGGGCATTTGCTTGGTCACCACCACCTGCTGGTACATGTTTTGCGCATGCTGTTTGATCAGCTCTGGGCTGTCCAGGCGCACGTTTTTCATTTGCACCTGCGCACCGTGGCAGCTCAGGCAGTGCTGACCCACCAGGCTTTGCACTTGGGCAAAGGCCACAGGCGCAGCCGGGGTTGCCGACACTTTGGGTGCTTCAGGTTTCAAAGCCACGATCACACCCGCAATCAGCACGATGCCCACCGCTGCAAAAGGCCAAGGGTTGCCCGCACGGCCCAGATGGAAGGCATGGCGCTGCACAAAGAACTGGCGGATCAAGGCGCCGGCAAACATCATCAGGAACAGCAGCACCCAGCGTTGTTCATGGGTATACAAAAAGCTGTAGTGGTTGCTCAGCATCGCAAAGATGACGGGCAAGGTGAAATAGGTGTTGTGCACACTGCGCTGCTTGCCACGTTTGCCGTGGATGGCCAGGGCGTTGGCGTCATACGGCTCACCGCTGGTCATGGCGGCCACCACTTTGCGCTGGCCAGGGATGATCCAAAAGAACACGTTGGCGCTCATGGCGGTGGCGATCATGGCGCCCACCAACAAGAAAGCGGCGCGGCCTGCAAACAGCTGGTTGGCGGACCATGATGCGAAGCCAATCACCACAATCATCAGACCCGCGACGATCAGCTCACCGTTCTTGCGGAAACCGAACACCCGGCAAATGGTGTCGTAAATCAGCCAGAAAGCCACCAAAAAGGCCACCGCTGCCGAGCCCGCCATGAATGGCGTCCATTGCATCAGCGATTTATCAATCAGGAAAGTGCCGGCGTTCCAAAGGTAGAGCACCGTGAAGAGCGCAAAACCACTGAGCCAAGTGGAATACGCCTCCCAATAGAACCAGTGCAGCTTGGTGTGGATTTTTTGGGGGGCCACCATGTATTTTTGGGGGTTGTAAAAACCGCCACCGTGCACCGCCCACATCGCACCGCCCACGCCCTTTTCAAGCAGGTCGGGTGAGTTGGGTTTTTGCAGGTTGTTGTCCAGAAAGACAAAGTAAAACGAGGAGCCAATCCAGGCGATGGCGGTGATGACATGCACCCATCGCAACAACAAATTGGCCCATTCCAGCAGATACGTTTCCATGAAGGATTCTCCAACCTGCTCACCACCGCGGGCCCTGTGAGCGGGTATTCGGTCGCGAACATGTTCCCGGAGGAACCTGCGCCGCTGCGACCAGTGCACCGGAGTGTATACAGTTTATAGCCCGTCATCTACCTTTTACCAAGCCAGACGGCCTAGGGAAAACCATCAGCTGACCCTCAAACCGTTTGCAGAAGTTGTGCCGCCACCGCCACAGCAATGACTTCGGGCTCTTTGCCCGTGATGCCCGGCACACCAATCGGGCAGGTGATGCGGGCAATCTCTTCGGCCGTGAAACCGCGGTCCTCCAGGCGGTGCCTGAAAGTGGCCCATTTGGTTTGGCTGCCAATCAGGCCCACAAAGGGCAAATCGTCCTGCGCGCGCAGGCGCTTGAGGCAGGCCACAACGATGTCCAGGTCTTCGGCGTGGCTGAAGCTCATGATCAGCACCCGGCTGCCAGGCGCCAGATCGGCCACGGCGGCCTGCACCGGGTTGGAGTGTTCGCATTCCACATCCAGGGGCACATCGGCCGGAAAAATCTCGTCACGGCTGTCGATCCAGCGCACCGCAAAAGGCAAGGGGGTCAGCGTATTCACAATCGCCCGGCCCACATGCCCCCCGCCAAACAGCGCCAGCGGGGTGCGCGGCGGCATCAACAAGGTGCGCAAACGCGCCACATCGTCAGTGCACATGGGTGCCAAAACCAACTCGACCACACCGCCGCAGCACTGCCCCAAACTGGGTCCCAGCACCTGGCGCAATTGGGTGGACACCCGCTCCCCAGCCAGCAAACGCCGCGCATGCGCCAAGGCCTGAAACTCGAGATGCCCGCCGCCAATCGTGCCCAGCTCGCCGTGGGCGAACACCAGCATGTGCGTACCCGGCCCTCGGGGCACAGAGCCTTGGGTGGCATCCACGGTCACCAGCACAGCCTGCTCTGTGTTCAGCCGCTGGAGGGCTTGCTCGATCCAATTCACGCTTTTTGTCCATTCAAAGTTGGGGATGGCCTCTGACTTGCTCATCCAGGCGGGACGATGCCACAATCGTGCCCACCACCGAGTATGCCAAGGACAAGGGCTTGCCATGAAACCACATTCAGATCCGATTCAGCCCCGCCTCAAACACCGCCTGTTGGCCATTGGCGCTGTGGTCTTGGCGCTCATGAGCGGCTGCAGCACGCCGCCGCCTGCGGTGCCCACGCCTACGCCACCACCCCCCCCACCCGCGGCTCAGCCAGCGGCCAAAATACCTGAGCCTGTGGCGGCACCGAACGGCCCCACATCGTTGGCGCGAAACAGCAAAGAATACCGAAAAGATGCTGCTAGCCATTTGTACGGCATGCACGCGCACCGCATCTACAAAGGCCGCATGCCGCCCTTGCTCGAAGCGATAGGGGTCCTGAATGTGGACATAGACCAAAAAGGCTCGGTCAAGGCGGTGAACTGGATGCGTGCACCCAGGCATGTTCCCCACGTGATGGCAGAGATCGAGCGCATGGTCAAAGCTTCAGCGCCCTACCCTGTTCCCAAGCACATGGGTCAGGTCACTTACACCGATGTGTGGCTCTGGCACAAAAGCGGCAAATTCCAGCTCGACACTTTGACAGAGGGGCAGGACTGAGGCCTGGGGGCTTGTGACTCCCCTGCAGCTTCATGCCCCCTGAACCTGCTCGTGCGATGCGCCGGGCAACAAAGTCAAAATGAGCGTGGTGGCCACCGAAAAGCCCGCCAGAAGCAAAAGCGAGCTGCCAAAGCCCATGGCCTTGACCACCGGCCCCAAAGCCCAGACCGACAAAGAGCTGACCGCAAACGACACACCCAAGCGCATGCCCGACACGCGCGAGCGCAGTCGGTCGTCCACGTAGCGGGCGATCATGAAATCGGTGAAGGGAATGGCCCCGAAGATGAACACCATCACCCCAATCAGCGCTGCAAACAGCCACCAGCCCTGCGCCTGCGAGGCCAACACCAACATGGGGATCTGCGCCATCACCATGAACATGAAAAAGCGCTTGAGCGGGAAACGGTTGATGAGGTGCCCCACCACCACCTGGGCCACCGAGGCCACGGCATAGACCAGGGCCAACAACAGGCCCAAGCTGGCAGGGTCTTCCATCACGCCCTTGAAGCGCTCGGCGATCAAAGGCCCATTGCCATTGGTGGTGAAGTTGAACAAGACGCTGCTGGTGATGGCCGCTGCCGTCATCACCACCAAAGCACGGGCCAGCAGGGGCGCGGGCAGGTTCACCTTGGCCCCGCCCTTGCGTTGGGCAGGCGACGAGACCTCTTGCGGACAGGTGCGTGCAAACACCCACCCGCACACCAAGGCCAACACACCTGGCAAGACAAAAGCCGCCCGCCAGCCCTGCCACTGGATCAAAAAGCCCGTGAGCAAAGCCGCCACCGCCACACCCAGGTTGCCCGCCAAGCCATTGAAGCCAATCGTCGCGCCCGGGTTGGACGATCGCTCCAGCAGCATGGGTATGCCCACCGGGTGGTAGATGGATGCGAACACGCCGATCAGCGTCAAGCACCCTGCCAGCTGCCAAGGCGTTTGTGCGAAGGCAGTGAGGATGGAGGCCGTGCCAATGCCAAAAAAGAAGACCAGCATCATGCTGCGGCGGCCCCACAGATCGCCCAAGCGCCCGGCGGGCAAAGAGCCCAGTCCGAACATGAAAAACGCACCTGCGCCGTAAGGCATGAGGTCCTGCCATTGGACCAGGCCCATGTCGGTCGCGATGGTGCTGACCGCCGCCGCAAAGATCAGCAAAAACAAATGGTCCAGCGCGTGTGCGATGTTGAGCAGGCCCCGCACCATGCGGGGATGGTCGGCGGCTTGTTCAGGCACATGGGCTGCAGAAGAGGTCAAGTTCGTCATGGTCAATGTCGGCTTTCGGGTCAGGCGGTGGTCACCCCGCCAGCATGCACCCGCACTGTGCGCTCACGGCGGTTTGCACGCTGTCGCTTTGGTCACAGCTCTTGTGCATCCGGCCCCCTCACAAAGGGGCGTTGGCCGGGGCTCGGGCGTCCCAGATGTGCGCCCGCCAATGCACCGCCATGGCCCCAGTCAAGAGCAGACCGAGGGCCGAATACACACCCGCTGTGGCGGCATAGCCCCAGCGGTCAATCAGCGGGCCCGACAAGAGCAAACCCAATGGCAAACCCCAAATGGCCAGCATGCGCATGCCCATCACACGCCCCCGGTAGGCGGGCTCTGTGGCGCGCAGCATCACAGCGGCCAAGGGCGTCATGCTCAGACTTTGCGCCAAGCCCGCCAAGCACAGCAAGGCCATGCCCACGCCCAGATGGGTGCTGAAGGCGAACAGCACATCCACCGCAAACCACACCGCCCCGGCCAGCACCATGGTCTGGGCAGCGCGAAACGCAAAGCGGTGCGAGCTGAGCACCACCGATCCCACCAGCCCACCCAAGGCAAAGCTCGCGCCCAGCCAACCCAGCCCGGTCTGGTCGGTCAGGTAAATGTTTTTGGCCACATAGGGCAACAAGCCCAAAGAAAAGGGAAAGGCCAGAAGGTTGACCAAGAACGCCAGCGCCATGGCGGCCATCAGCACCGGACGCGTCCACACATAGCCAAAAGCCAGCTGCAAATCGCGCATGGGCGATACGCGCACGGCGTCATGGGCTGGGGCGGGCACGTCCGACACCCCGCGAGACAGCACAAAGCTGAGCGTGTAAAGCGCCGTGATCAGGGCATAGGCCCAAGTCATGCCCAGCCATGCGACCACACCCGCACCGGCCAATGCACCCGCAATGCGGGCCGAATCCGAGGTGATGCGGGAAATGCCGAGCGTGCCCAGCAAATGCCGGGGCGGCAAGGTCTGCGCGATCAAGGCGTTGCGCATCATCATGTCCGAGGGGCGTACCAAGCCCGCCAAAGCAGCCATGAACAACACGATCATGGGCGTGAGGGCTTGCATCCAAGCCAGCAGCATGAAGGTGGCGGCCAACGCCGCATAGAGAGCTCGCGACAGGACCAGCATGCGCCGATAACCCAGCCTGTCACCTGCCACACCAAACAGGGGAGAGACCAAAGAGCCCAGGTACTGCAAGGAGCCAAACACCACCAGCATCATCACCGAGCCCGACTCGACCAAGATGAACCAGCCCAGCACGATGGCCTCCATCTCGAAGGCCCAAGAGGTGGCCAGATCGGCGGGCCACTGAAAGCGAAAACTCCGGACCCGGAACGGGTCGCGCCAGTGCATGGCGGGTGATGACTCAGCAGTCGTTGCGGCCTGACTCACAGCCTTGGCCCTTCGAAGCACACAGCTTGAAGAAACATCGCACAGCGCTCGGAGCACGGGCGCATGGCGCTCATGCGTTCAATCCTGTCCGGCCCGAGGCGACTGTGGCGTGGCGTCGCTCTTTGGGAGGTGGTCTGGTTGCGCCGCAGGCTCGGTCATGAAACACATCTTCTCGCCGTCCCAGCGCTGGCCGCACCAGCACACGCCTTCGGCATTGATGATGCAAGTGCCGGTGCCGCAGCACCGTGGATCGTCTGACATGGGCCTGCTCCTGTGGGCTGTATGGATCAAAGTGACAGGATGCCTGAAAGTGCTTGAGGCATCCGGCTCATGCGATCACAGCCCCGCATTGGCCTTGGCTTTTTCGCAAGCCATCAAGATGCGCTCGGGCGTGGCAGGCGCGTCCATGTACACCACCGCTTGGTGGTTGGCGCTGGCGGCCACCGCATCGCGCAAGGCGAAGAAGGCAGACAGGCCCAACATCAAAGGTGGCTCGCCCGTGGCCTTGCTGTTGAAAGGCGTGGGCTTGAGGTTGGCGTTGTCGAACAAGGTCACATTGAAATGCTCCGGGATGTCGCCCGCCACGGGAATCTTGTAGGTGCTGGGGCCATGCGTGAGCAATTTGCCTTTTTTGTCCCAGATGCACTCTTCCATGGTGAGCCAACCCATGCCCTGGACATAAGCGCCTTCGATCTGGCCTTTGTCGATCGCGGGGTTGATGCTGCGGCCCACGTCGTGCACGATGTCCACGGCTTTCAGCCACCACTCGCCGGTGCGGGTGTCGATTTCCACTTCGCTCACGGCCGCGCCATAGCAGTAGTAATAGAACGCACGGCCATTCAGGGTCGCGAAGTCGTATTTGATTTCGGGCGTCATGTAAAAGCCCGTGACCGACAAGCCCACACGCTCCATGTACGCTTGCTTGGTCACATCGGCCCACTTGACCGACTTGCCGCCGCCGTGCAGTTCGTTGTTGGCAAAGCTGACGTCTTCGGGTTGGCAGCCCAGCATGCGGGCCGCCACAGGCTTCAAGCGTTCACGCATTTGCATCGTCGCATTCATGATGGCCGCGCCGTTGATGTCGGCACCGCTCGATGCGGAGGTTGCCGAAGCGTTGGGCACTTTTTGCGAGTCGGTGGCCGTGATGCGCACATGGTCCACGCTGATGCCCAAGCCGTCGGCGCAGACCTGCGCCATCTTGGTGTTCAGGCCTTGGCCCATTTCGGTGCCGCCATGGTTGCAACTGACCGAGCCGTCCATGTACACCACCAGCAGCGCGCCGCCCTGGTTCAGGTGCGTGGCGGTGAAGCTGATGCCGAACTTGAGCGGCACCAGCGCCATGCCGCGCTTGCGGGTTTTGCTTTGGGCGTTGAAGGCTTGAATCTGAGCGCGGCGCTCGGCGTATTTGGATTCCTGCTCGACCTGATCGATCACTTGGTCACCCACCCAGTCTTCAATCAACTGGTTGTATTGGGTGGTCATGGTGTCGGGCGTGCCGCTGATGGCGGGGTCTTTGTAGAGGTTGAGTTTGCGCACAACCAGTGGGTCTTTGCCCAATGTCATGGCGATCTCGTCCATCACCGTCTCGATGCCGAACATGCCTTGCGGGCCGCCAAAGCCACGGAAAGCGGTGGCGCTTTGGGTGTTGGTTTTGCAGCGGTGGCTCACCAACTTGAGCGCAGGCAGGTGGTAGGTGTTGTCGATGTGCAAGCAAGCACGGTCGTTCACAGGGCCCGAATAGTCGGTGCTGTAGCCGCAACGTGACATGAGCGTGATGTCGGCACCCAAAACGCGGCCACTGTCGTCAAAGCCCACTTCGTAGTCGATGCGGAAATCGTGGCGCTTGCCAGTGATGGTCATGTCGTCGTCGCGGTTCACACGCAGCTTGACCGGCTTTTGCAGTTTGAACGCGGCCAAAGCGGCGCTTTGACTGAAGATGCTGGCGTTGCCTTCTTTGCCACCGAAGCCACCGCCCATTCGGCGACAGATCACTTCCACATCGTTGGTGTGCAGGTTCAGGGCGTGCGCGGCTTCGCGCTGGTTGCCGTCGGGGTGCTGGGTCGAGACGTACAGCGTGAGCTGCCCGTCTTCCTTGGGCACCGCATAGGTGATCTGGCCTTCGAGATAAAACTGCTCTTGTTGGCCGGTGTTGGTGCTGCCCTTGATTTTGTGCGGGGCTTTGGCAATGGCCGCGGCGGCGTCACCACGCGTGATGCCCTTGGGCGGCATGATGAAGCTGCTCGCCGCCATGGCCTCTTCGATGGTCAAGATGGGGGGGAGTTCTTTGACCAGCACCTTGGCTTTTTTGGCGGCTTCTCGGGCGTAGAGCATCTCGCGCGCCACCACCACGGCCACAGCTTGGCCGACAAACTCGACCTTGCCTGCAGCGAGGAACGGGTCATCATGGATGATCGGGCCGCAGTTGTTTTCGCCGGGAATGTCTTTGGCCGTGTAGACAGCCACCACGCCATGTTGTTTCAACACAGCTTCGCGGTCAATGCCGTCGCCAATCAACTCGCCATGCGCCACGGGCGACAAGATCAGCGCGGCATACAAAGTGCCTGCATGCTCGGGAATGTCGTCGATGTAAGTGGCCGAACCCGTCACGTGCAGGTGCGCTGACTCGTGCACGATCTCGGTGCCCTGCTGAACACCCGTAGCGGGCAACAGGTTTTTGAGTGGGGTAGGAGCGTTCATTCAAGCCACCTCTTTCGTTTGTTCTTCAATGAATTCGAGCACCAGATTACGAGCCACCAGGGCGCGGTAGGCCCATGTGGCACGCAGACCGTCGCGGGCGGTGAAGCTGGCGGCGATTGCGGCGTCCAGGTCGGCCGATTTCACATCGGCAGGCGACTTGCCCTCGAGCACCGCTTCGAGTTGGGGCGCACGGCACGGCGATGGTGCCAGACCGTTGTAGGCCAGCTTCACGCCAAGCAACTTGCCGCCTTGCAGCGTGTAGCTGATGGCCGCGCAGGTGGCGGAGATGTCTTGCTCAAAACGCTTGCTCACCTTGTGGGCGCGGAACACCTGGCCAGCCACTGGCTTGGGCAACTCGATCGCTTCGATGAACTCACCGGGCACCAGCACGTTTTTCTTCATGCCGGTGTAAAACTTATCCAGCAAAACCTTGCGGGTGTTGTCGCCCCGGCGCAGCACCAGGCTGGCACCCAGCGCCATCAGGCAAGGCATGGTGTCGCCAATCGGCGAGCCGTTGGCAATGTTGCCCGCCAAGGTGGCGGTGGAGCGGATGGGCGGCGAGCCAAAGCGGCGCAGCACTTCGGTGAAGTCGGGGTAAGCCTGAGCGACCAGCGCTTCGACTTGCGTGAGCGACACGGCCGCGCCAATGCGCCAGGCGCTGGCGGTTTCGGTCACTTGGCGCAGTTCTTTGACGTTGCCCAAATACATGATGTGTTCAGGGCGTGAGAACTGCTTGTTGACCTGCAGGCCAATTTCGGTGCTGCCTGCCAACAAGGTGGTGGTGGGGTTCTTGACCAGATAGTCGGCCACCTCCGCGAGGGTGGCGGGCGACACGAACTCATTGCCTTTGCGGGTGCGCACCACGGGCTGAACGATGATGTCGCCGTCCAAACTCAGCGTGGGCACGCTGGCGCGTTTGATTTCTTGGAGCAAAGGCACATCGGCACTGTCATCGAGCTTCAAGGCCTCAGGCTTGGCGCAGGCTTGGGTGGCCGAATCGATGATCGGCTTGTAACCGGTGCATCGGCACAGGTTGCCGCTGAGCGAATCCGTGATCTGCTGGCGATTGGGCATGGGCAACACCTGCACCAAATTGACCAGGCTCATGACGATGCCAGGCGTACAAAAGCCGCACTGCGAGCCGTGGCACTTGACCATTTCGGCCTGCACCGGGTGCAGCGTGCCGTCGGCTTTTTTCAGGCTCTCGACGGTCTTGACCGATTTGCCGTCCAGCGAAGGCAGCAGCTGAATGCAGGCGTTGGTGGCCACATAGTCCACACCCGTGCCTGCGGCGTTGAGCTCACCCACCATCACCACGCAAGCGCCGCAATCGCCTTCAGCGCAGCCCTCTTTGGTGCCGGTGCGGTGCAGTTCCTCGCGCAGGTAATCCAGAACAGTGGTGGTGCGGCGCTCACCTTGGGCTTCGACGATGCGGCCGTCGAGCACAAAGCGCACGGTGTTGGTGACTTGGGTCATGGTGCGGGGGGTGGGGTAATTGAACTGTAAACCCCGATTTTAAGGAATCGGGGCCTTCACGGGGCGGCTTTTCGACGGATTAATGGGGATCTGACCCCGATTAATTAATTGGGGTCAGATCCCCATTGTTTTATGAGCCACGGTAAGTGGAGTAGCTCCAGGGGCTGGCCAGCAGGGGCACGTGGTAGTGCTGCTCTTCGTGGGCCACGCCAAAGTCCAGCGACACACGGTTCAGGAAATTGGGCTCGGGCAGTTCGACGCCTTTGGCTTTGAAGTAGTCGCTCACATTGAAGACCAAGCGGTAAGTGCCTTTGCGCAGGCTGGCGTGGTCGTAAAGCAGGCCGTCGGGGTTGCGGCCATCGTGGTTGAGGGTGAAGCTTTTGACCAAGGTGGCCTGGTCGCCTTGTGTGGTGTACAGGGACACCTGCATGCCCGCGGCGGGGCAGCCGTGCATGGTGTCCAAAACATGTGTGCTCAATCCCATGGTGTGCTCGCTTGTCTTGAATGGGGGTCAAAAGGGTGGTTGAGGTCAGGCTTTGAAAAGCCCTTTAAGCCGGTCGACTGAAGTGTATACAATTTTGCTTTTGGTGGCTATGATTTGCGCCACCGACACCCAAAACCCGGAGCAAGTGCCCCAAGGGACCGCGAGACATGGAAACCTCCACCACGCACCACATCGTCGAATCGCTGACCCGCGCCATCGTGGAGCACCGACTTTTGCCGGGCTCCAAGTTGGCCGAGCAAAAGCTGGCCGACCACTTTGGCGTTTCACGCACGCTGGTGCGCCAAGCGCTGTTTCAGCTCTCGCAAAACCGGTTGATCCGTTTGGAGCCAGCGCGCGGCGCGTTTGTGGCCGCACCCTCGGTCGAAGAGGCGCAGCAGGTCTTTGCCGTGCGCCGCATGCTCGAAGCCGAGATGACGCGCGCCTTTGCGCAACAGGTCACGCCCGCTCAAATCGTGGCCCTCAAAGAGCACATCCAACAAGAGCGCGAAGCCGTGACGCAAGGCGACATCACGGGGCGCACAGAATTGCTGGGCGATTTTCATGTCCGCATGGCCGAACTCATGAACAACGATGTGCTGGCCCAGGTGTTGGGCGAGCTGATTTCGCGCTGTGCCCTGATCACGCTGATGTACCAGTCCCGCAACGAGGCCGAGCACTCCACCGACGAGCATGTGACCATCGTGGCCGCCCTCGAGGCGCAGGACGCTGACCTGGCCGTGCGCCTGATGCACGAGCACCTGCTGCACGTCGAAGCCAGCCTGACCTTCGACCGCAAAGTGCCCACCCACGACATTTCTCTGGCCTTGGCCTGAACCATCGAGCGATATCCATGAGCGTTTACGACAGCACCCTCCCCTATCCCCGCGATCTCAAAGGCTACGGCCGCCACGTCCCGCATGCCCAGTGGCCGGGCGGCGCACGCGTGGCCGTGCAGTTTGTCTTGAATTACGAAGAGGGTGGCGAGAACTCGGTGCTGCACGGCGATACGGGTTCTGAGCAGTTTTTGTCTGAAATGTTCAACCCTGCCTCCTTCCCCGAGCGGCACATCAGCATGGAAGGCATTTATGAATACGGCTCGCGTGCAGGCGTTTGGCGCTTGTTGCGCGAGTTTGAAAAGCGCGGCCTGCCGCTCACCGTCTTTGGCGTGGCCACCGCCTTGCAAAAGCACGACGACGTGACAGCCGCCTTCCGAGAACTGGGTTATGACATCGCCTGCCATGGCCTCAAGTGGATCCATTACCAAAACATCGACGAAGCCACCGAGCGTGCCCACATGGCCGAGGCCATGGCCATTTTGCAAAAGCTCACAGGCGAGCGCCCCTTGGGCTGGTACACCGGACGTGACAGCCCCAACACGCGACGCTTGGTGGCCGACTTTGGTGGCTTTGAATACGACAGTGACTATTACGGCGACGACCTGCCCTTCTGGATGAAAGTGCGCAAGAGCGACGGTAGCGATGCACCGCAACTGATCGTGCCCTACACCCTGGACTGCAACGACATGCGCTTTGCACTGCCCCAGGGCTACTCGCACGCTGACCCCTTTTTCCAGTACATGAAGGACACCTTTGATGCGCTGTACGCCGAGGGTGACCCGAATGGCGACAACGCCCCCAAGATGATGAGCATCGGCATGCACTGCCGCCTGCTGGGCCGCCCGGGTCGCATCACCGCGCTGCAACGCTTTTTGGACCACATCCAGTCGCACGACAAGGTCTGGGTGGCACGGCGCATCGACATTGCGCGGCACTGGAAAGCCCACCACCCCTACCAGGATTGAACATGTCCCTGACCCTTGAAAAACTCAACAGCGCATCCCACGCCAATGCCGCGCACATGCTCGACGGCTTGTACGAGCACTCGCCCTGGATCGCCGAGCAGGCGCTGGCCCAACGCCCCTTCGCCTCGCTGGCGCAACTCAAGCACGCCATGTGCGAAGTGCTGGCGCACGCCGGGCGCGACGCGCAGCTGGGCCTGATCCGCGCCCACCCCGAGCTGGCGGGCAAGGCCATGGTCAGCCAAACGCTCACCGCCGAATCGACGAACGAACAAACCAAGGCAGGCCTGACCGACTGCACGCCCGAGGAGTTCGCCAAGATCCAAAAGCTCAACGCAGACTACAACGCCAAGTTCGGCTGGCCCTTCATCCTGGCAGTGCGCGGCCCGCGTGGCTTGGGATTGAGCAAAAAACAGATCATCGACGCCTTTGAGCGCCGCCTGTTCGGTCACCCCGATATTGAGTTGCAAGAGTGCCTGCGCAACATCCACCGCATCGTCGAGATCCGCCTGAACGACAAGTTCGGCGTGGAACCCACGCTCGGCCACCAGGTCTGGGACTGGCAAGAACAACTGGCCCAACACAGTGACCCCGGCTTTGCCGAACTGGGCCAACTCACCGTCACTTATTTGACCGACGCGCACCGCGCCTGCGCCCAGCGCATCACGCAAAACATGCGCGACTGTGGTTTTGACGAGGTCTATACCGATGCGGTAGGCAATGTGGTGGGGCGCTATCACGCGGCGTCGACCAGCGGCAAATATTTGATGACGGGCAGCCACTACGACACCGTGCGCAATGGCGGCAAATACGACGGTCGCCTGGGCATCTTTGTGCCCATGGCCTGCGTGCAGCAGCTGCACCAGCAGGCCAAGCGTTTGCCCTTTGGCATCGAGGTCGTGGCCTTTGCCGAAGAAGAAGGCCAGCGCTACAAAGCCACCTTCCTCGGTTCGGGCGCGCTGATTGGCCAGTTCAACCCCGCTTGGCTGGACCAGCAAGACGCCGACGGCATCACCATGCGCGCGGCCATGCAACACGCGGGCCTGTGCATCGACGACATTCCCAAAATCCAGCGCGACCCGGCGCAATACCTGGGTTTTGTCGAGGTGCACATCGAACAAGGTCCGGTGCTCAACGAAGTGAACATCCCGCTGGGTGTGGTGACCTCGATCAACGGCAGCGTGCGCTACCTGTGCGAAATCATCGGCACCACCAGCCACGCGGGCACCACGCCGATGGACCGCCGCCGCGACGCCGCTTGCGCCGTGGCAGAACTGGCGCTTTACATGGAGCAACGCGCCGCCCAAGACGGCGACAGCGTGGCGACGATGGGCCAGCTGCAAGTGCCCAACGGCTCGATCAACGTGGTGCCCGGCCGCTGCACCTTCAGCCTGGACATGCGGGCACCGACCGACGCGCAACGCGACGCGCTGGTCAACGACATCCTGGCGCAGCTGCAGGCCATTGCCGAGCGCCGTGGCGTGCGCGTGAAAGCCGAGCTCACCATGAGCGCCGCCGCCGCGCCCAGCGCCCCCGAATGGCAAGCACGATGGGAACGCGCCGTGAGCGCACTGGGCGTGCCGCTGTTCAAACTGCCCAGCGGCGCAGGCCATGACGCCATGAAGCTGCACGAGGTCATGCCCCAAGCCATGCTGTTTGTGCGCGGCGAAAACGCGGGCATCAGCCACAACCCTCTCGAATCCACCACCAGCTGCGACATGCAACTGTGTGTTGACGCCTTCACCCATGTTTTGAACCAACTTGCATCGGAATTGTCATGAGCGCTACCGAAACCCAATACCAACAACTCGACGCCTGGATCGACGCGCACTTTAACGAGCAGGTGAAGTTCCTGCAAGCGCTGGTGCAAGTGCCCACCGACACCCCGCCCGGCAACAACGCCCCGCATGCCGAGCGAACAGCCGAGCTGCTGGCGCCCATGGGCTTTGCCGCAGAAAAGCACGCCGTGCCCGCCTCCGAAGTCAAGGCCTACGGCCTGGAATCGATCACCAACCTGATCGTGCGCCGCAAATACGGCGAGGGCAAAACCATTGCCCTGAACGCCCACGGCGACGTGGTGCCCCCTGGCGAAGGCTGGACGCACCCACCCTACGGCGGCGAGATCCACAACAGCGCGATGTACGGCCGCGCCACCGCTGTGAGCAAGTGCGACTTTTCCACTTTCACCTTCGCCACTCGGGCACTGGAATCACTCAACGCGCCCCTCAAAGGCGGCGTGGAACTGCACTTCACTTACGACGAAGAGTTTGGCGGCGAAATGGGCCCCGGCTGGCTGCTGGCCAAAGGCCTCACCAAGCCTGATTTGATGATCGCGGCAGGTTTTAGCTACCAGGTCGTCACCGCACACAACGGCTGCCTGCAAATGGAAGTGACGGTGCAAGGCGAGATGTCGCACGCCGCCATCCCCGACAGCGGCACCGACGCGCTGCAAGGCGCGGTGCACATCCTGAGCGCCCTGCTCGCACTCAACACGCAATACCTGAAAGTCACGTCCAAGGTCGAGGGCATCACCCACCCCTATCTGAACGTGGGCCTGATCGAAGGCGGCACCAACACCAACGTGGTGCCCGGCAAAGTGAGCTTCAAGCTCGACCGCCGCATGATTCCCGAAGAGAACCCAGCCGAAGTCGAAGCCAGCATCCGCCAAACCATTGCCGACGCCGCAGCCAGCTTCATGCCCCCACGTGGTGGCCATGTGCTGAAAGTGGACGTGCGCCGCATGCTGCTGGCCAACGCCATGAAGCCGCTGCCGGGCAACCAACCGCTTGTGAGCGCCATCCAGAAACACGGCGAACAAGTCTTCGGAGAAGTCATCCCCGCCCTGGGCACGCCGCTCTACACAGACGTGCGCTTGTATGTGGAGCGCGGCATCCCTGGCGTGATCTACGGCGCAGGGCCCCGCACTGTGCTCGAATCCAACGCCAAACGCGCCGATGAGCATGTGCAGCTCGAAGACCTGCGCCGCGCCACCAAGGTGGTGGCACGCACGTTGCTGGATTTGCTGGCCTGAACATCACCGCGGCGCAGATTGGAACCCTGCGCCAGCCCGTGCAGGCCTGCACCACCGCAGGGTAAATCGAGTCCTGGACCAGGATCGGTCCAGCTGGGGTGCCGATGGACCGTGCGCTTTTTCCGCTGATGCCTGGGCTTTAACCCCGTTTCAGATACACCTTGACGAAACTGCTCTTGAGCTGATCTGCTTGCGCGCGCATGGCCCCCAGATTTCCGGCTTGCGCCAATGCCAGCAGCTCATCCAGGTTTTTGCGAATGGCCTGAATCTCGACGTCGTTGGCTTCCAGTTCCACAGGTTTGAACTTGTCGCTGAGCATGGGATGCAGTTGCTTGACTTTTCCCGCATCCTTGGCGTTCGCAGCGTCCAAGATCAGCTCCATCGCGTCATGAAAATCCACCAGCGCGACGGCCAGCATGGAAAACCCGTTGCGCTTGAAGATGTCCTGAAACACGGGGCGGATCTTTTCCAGATCCAGGTGCGCCTGATGCAGATCGCCATCGCGCACCAGGGGTTCAACAGCAGCCATGATCACAGCCACCTGCTGCAAATCGCTCACCAGTTGGCGGTCGCCCCTGAGGGCATAGGGCTGATAAGTGCTGTATTTGCGCTGAAAAACCGCATAGCCTGACACCATTTTTTCCCAATTCGCTACAGCTGAGTCGCGCTCATTTTTGCCCGTCAGAAACATTGTTTGTAAAAGTGGTTCATCGCATTGAACTCTTCCAAAAAGAGTTTGCGACTGAAAAACTCGCTGCCATAACTGCCACCGACGAGCAAGGCCAGCAATGCCAGCCACCCCAACCCGCGCCAGACGGGGCTTACTTTGCCACCGGCAACTTGGGCCGTGCCCATGCCCATGAATCGGTACAGGGGGCAAAACTGTGCACCCGCCGTGACCACCAGCACCACCGCCCCAGCGAAGGCAGCCCATTGCCAAGCCCCTGTCAGCCAGAAATAGCCCCCTTGCGCCAGAACGATGGCCAAAGCCAGACGACACCAGCGGTCGATGGGATGGATGTTTTTCATTACAAAACCTCATGTTGGATCACCAAAAGGTTTTCGGCGATGTCGGATTTCAGTATCCACACACCCGCCCCTGTTGGAATTGATCCTGATCACGGGGCCGGAATCTTTTTCCAAGACTTCATGTCCCGGGGTATTCCCTGAGGTCAAGTGGGCATATTTTGTATACAGTTTCGAACACAAAGAAGCACACATCTAGTTTCTTTGCAGTTTTCTCCCTCTGTTTACTTTTCAGGAGACCCCTCCATGAGTTCAACCATCCACCCCGTGGACGAGCATTTACCCAATGGCAAGCTCGCCGCTTTGGGCCTGCAACATGTGCTGGTGATGTATGCCGGCGCGGTGGCCGTGCCCCTGATCGTGGGCCGCGCCCTCAAGCTCAGCCCTGAACAAGTGGCGATGCTGATCTCGGCCGACCTGTTTTGCTGCGGTTTGGTCACGCTGATCCAGTCGCTGGGCGCCACCCAGTGGTTTGGCATCAAGCTGCCCGTGATGATGGGCGTGACGTTTGCTTCTGTGGCCCCCATGGTGGCCATGGCCAACAACAACCCGGGCGTGCAAGGCGCGGGGCTGATCTTTGGCGCCATCATTGGCGCGGGGGTGATATCGATCTTGATTGCGCCCATCGTGAGCCGCATGCTGCGGTTCTTCCCGCCTGTCGTCACCGGCACCATCATTGCCGTCATCGGCATCAGCTTGATGCGCGTGGGCATCAACTGGATTTTTGGCAACCCCTTCGGCCCCACAGCGCCCAGCATTCCCAACCCGGAACACCTGGCCTGGCTCGATGCCGCCAAACAAGCGGCCAGCACCGGCGCGGTGCCCCCGGTGCCTGCCGGCATGAACATCGTGGGCTCGGTGCCCAACCCCAAGTACGCGCAGCTGTCGCACATCGGGATCGCTGCCATTGTGTTGGTGTCCATCTTGTTGATTGCCAAGTACGCCCGTGGCTTTGTGGCCAACATTTCGGTGCTGCTGGGCATCGTGATCGGTGGCGTGGTGGCTACAGCTGCCGGCCTCATGAGCTTCGACAAAGTCGGCAAAGCCGGCTGGTTTGACCTGGTCTTGCCCTTCGAAATCGCCACGCCCGTCTTTGACCCGATCCTGATCCTGACCATGACCTTGGTGATGATCGTGGTGATGATCGAGTCGACCGGCATGTTCCTCGCCTTGGGCGATCTGACGGGCAAAAAAGTCGACCAAAAAATGCTCACCGCAGGTCTGCGCACCGACGGTCTGGGCACCCTGATCGGCGGCATTTTCAACACCTTCCCCTACACCAGCTTCTCGCAAAACGTGGGCCTGGTGGGTGTGACGGGCGTGAAAAGCCGCTTCGTCTGTGTGGCCGGCGGCGTGATCCTGATCGTGCTGGGTCTGTTGCCCAAAATGGCCGCTCTGGTCGAGTCGCTGCCCACTTTTGTGTTGGGTGGGGCGGGCTTGGTGATGTTCGGCATGGTGGCCGCCACCGGCATCCGCATCTTGGCCAGCGTGGACTACAAGGGCAACCGCAACAACCTGTTCATCGTGGCGATTTCGATCGGCTTTGGCATGATCCCGCTGATCGCGCCGCGCTACCTGCAGTGGATGCCGCACAGCATCCACCCGCTGATCGAATCGGGCATCTTGCTGGCCTCCATCAGCGCGGTGCTCTTGAACCTGTACTTCAACGGGTCCAAAGGCGACAGCAGCGAGGCCATCGAAGCGGCCAAACACGCCGACTCGCACTGATGACATGGATACCCGGTCAAGCCGGGTATGACAGACATTTGTCACACAAAAGCCAAGCCCAGCGCTTGGCTTTTTTGCTTTTTATGCAGGTAATCCGCAGGGTATTGGGCGCACCAAATGGGTTACGCTTTCCCATTGATTTCCTTTCCTGAGCCAAAGAGACAATTTCCATGAGCCAAAAACCACTCTCCCCCGCCGAAGAAGCCCTGCGCGACGCGGCCCGCGATTACCACCGCTTGCCCACGCGCGGCAAGGTCTCGGTCAACCCCACCAAGCCCCTGTCCAACCAGCGCGACCTGTCGCTGGCCTACTCGCCCGGTGTGGCTTATCCCTGCCTGGACATCGAAGCCGACCCGTCCAAGGCGTTTGACTTCACCTCGCGGGGCAACCTGGTGGCCGTGATCACCAATGGCACGGCCGTGCTGGGCCTGGGCGACATTGGCCCGCTGGCGGCCAAGCCCGTGATGGAGGGCAAGGGTTGCCTGTTCAAGAAGTTTGCGGGCATTGACGTGTTCGACATCGAGTTGGCCGAGCGCGACCCGGACAAGTTGGTGGACATCATCGCCGCCATGGAACCCACGCTGGGCGGCATCAACCTTGAGGACATCAAGGCCCCCGAATGCTTCTACATCGAGAAGAAGCTGCGCGAGCGCATGAACATCCCGGTCTTTCATGACGACCAGCACGGCACGGCCATCATCGCCTCGGCCGCCATGCTCAACGGCCTGGAGCTGGTGGGCAAGGACATCGGCAGCATCAAGCTGGCCGTCTCGGGTGCGGGTGCGGCGGCCATCGCGTGTCTGGACGTGATGGTGGGCCTGGGCGTGAAGACCGAGAACATTTTTGTGTGCGACTCCAAAGGCGTGGTCTACGAAGGCCGACCCGGCGGCTATGACGAATCCAAAGCCCGCTATGCCCAAAAGACCGACGCCCGCACACTGGCCGATGCGGTCAACGGCGCGGACGTGTTCCTGGGTTGCTCCGCCCCTGGCGTGATGACGGTGGACATGCTCAAGACCATGGCCCGCGACCCGGTGATCCTGGCGCTGGCCAACCCCGAGCCCGAAATCCGCCCCGAACTGGCCAAAGCCGCCCGCCCCGACTGCATCATCGCCACCGGCCGCTCGGACTACCCCAACCAGGTCAACAACGTGCTGTGTTTCCCCTACATCTTCCGAGGTGCCCTGGACTGTGGCGCGACCAAGATCACCGAGGCCATGAAGCTCGCCTGCGTGCGCCAGATTGCCGACCTGGCCAAGGCCGACATCAGCGAGGAAGTGGCCAGCGCTTACGCGGGCAAGGAGCTGTCATTTGGGCGCGACTACCTGATTCCCACGCCGTTTGACTCGCGCCTGATTTTGCGCATCGCGCCCGCGGTGGCGCAAGCCGCGGCCGAATCGGGTGTGGCCACTCGCCCCATCACCGACATGGACGCCTACCGCCAGCAGCTGCAAAGCTTTGTCTCGCAAACCGGTTTGTTGATGCGCCCGATCTTCAACGCAGCCAAGGCTGTCGCCAAAAATGCCAAGCGCGTGGCCTATGCCGACGGCGAAGACGAGCGCGCCCTGCGTGCTGCCCAAATGGCCATCGACGACCAACTGGCCCACCCGATCCTGATCGGCCGCCCCGGCGTGATCGCCGCCCGCATCGAAAAAGCAGGTTTGCGCATGCGCTTGGGTGTGGATGTGGACAACGTCAACCCCGAAGACGATGAGCGGTTTCGCCAGTATTGGGAGCACTACCACCAGCTGATGAAGCGCAACGGCGCCACGCCCGCGGTGGCCAAGGCCGCGGTGCGTCGCTCCAACACCATCATCGGCTCGCTGATGGTGTCGCTGGGCGATGCCGACGCCCTGATTTGTGGCCTGACGGGCAGCTACATGACGCACCTGGAGCGCATCGACAGCATTTTGGGCAAACGCACGGGCGTGACCAACTACGCGGCCGTGAACGCGCTCATGAGCGACTTGGGGCCGCTGTTCATCACCGACACCTATGTTCAAGAAGACCCGAGCGCCGAGCAACTGGCCGAGATCGCGGCCATGGCGGTCAAGGAGATTCAGCGCTTTGGCATCGTGCCCAAGGTGGCCTTCCTCTCGCATTCGAGCTACGGCTCGTCCAAGCGGGCATCGGCTCGGAAGATGCGCCAGGCACGTGACCTGTTTGTGGGGCAGCACCCCGACATCGAGTGCGATGGCGAGTTGCACGGCGACGCCGCTTTACAGCCCGAAATCCGCAACGTGTACCTGGAAGACAGCACCCTGAGCGGCTCGGCCAATTTGCTGGTGTGCCCCAACCTGGACGCGGCCAACATTTTGTACAACGTGATGAAAACCACCACCAGCGGCGGTGTCACGGTGGGCCCGATCCTGATGGGCGCGGCCGGCACGGCGCACATCCTGACGCCTGCAGCCACGGTGCGCCGGGTGCTCAACATGACCGCCCTGGCCGCTGCCGGTGTGCGCAGCTGAGCCGCAAAAAACGGGCTCAGCACTGCAAAAAACCCCAATTTGGTGCTCACTTCAGCCGAAATGGGCACCAAAACAGGGGTTTTATAGGGGATGAACCTGACATACACCGTCAGGTACTTGTTTGATAATGGCATCGATTTTGCTAGACAAGATTCACCGTTTATCAGACCCTGGAGCCCCTCATGAACAAGCGTTTCTTACTCAAGGCCACGGCCGCACTGGCCGCAGTCGCCTCTTTTGGCCTGGCACAAGCCCAAAGCACTGCCATCAAATTCCAGCTCGACTGGCGCTTTGAAGGCCCCTCTGCTTTCTTTCTGCTGCCAGCTGCCAAGGGCTATTTCAAGGACGCCAAACTGGACGTGACAGTGGACTCGGGCAACGGCTCGGGTGGCGCCGTCACCCGCGTGGCCTCGGGCACTTATGACCTAGGCTTTGCCGACCTGGCCGCCCTGATGGAGTTCCACGCCAACAACCCCGACGCCCCCAACAAGCCCGTGGCCATCATGATGGTCTACAACAACACGCCTGCCTCGGTGATGGCGTTGAAGAAGTCCGGCATCAAGACCCCCGCCGACTTGGCTGGCAAGAAGCTGGGCGCTCCCGTGTTTGACGCTGGCCGCCGTGCCTTCCCTATCTTCCAAAAAGCCAATGACATTGGCAACGTGGCCTGGACCGCCATGGATCCGCCACTGCGTGAGACCATGCTGGTGCGTGGTGACGTGGACGCCATCACCGGCTTCACCTTCACCTCGCTGCTCAACATCGAAGCGCGTGGCGTGAAAGCCGAAGACGTGGTCGTCATGCAGTACCCCGATTTCGGCGTCAAGCTCTACGGCAACGCGATCATCGCCTCACCCAAGATCCTGAAAGAAAACCCAGCCGCTGTGAAAGCGTTCCTGGCTGCCTTCACCAAGGGCGCCAAGGACGTGATGGCCGACCCGGCCAAAGCCATTGAATCGGTCAAGGCCCGCGACGGCATCATCAACGTGGCCCTCGAAACCCGCCGCCTGCAACTGGCCATCGACACTGTGATCAACAGCCCCTCGGCCCGCGCCGAAGGCTTTGGCCAAATCAACGCCCCGCGCATGACGTTGATGGCTTCGCAAGTGTCGGACGCCTTCAACACCAAGACCCGCGTCAAGTCCGAAGACATCTGGAACGGCTCGTTCTTGCCGACTGCCAAAGAGCTGGACATCCTGCCCAAAGGCAAGAAGTAATCCAGCGCCAGTTTCGGGGCATGCCGCCCCGGCGCTCCGGGCCCACCGCCACCTTGCACGGGTCGGTGGGCTTTTACAGGGCGTAGCGTGTATACACTTTCGAACACCATTTTCGAGCTCTCACCATGACCCAAGAATCATTCGTTGATTTCCAGAATGTCTGGCTGGCCTACAACGACGAGTTGCTGGCGCAAAACCACTTCGCTGTCGAAGACATCAACCTGCAGGTCAAGCAAGGCGAGTTCATCGCCATCGTGGGGCCATCGGGTTGCGGTAAGTCCACCTTCATGAAGCTGACCACAGGCCTGAAGATGCCGAGCAAGGGCCGCATCCTGGTTGACGGCCAGCCCGTGACCGGGCCGCTCAAAATCAGCGGCATGGCCTTTCAGGCCTCCTCGCTCTTGCCCTGGCGCACCACGCTTGACAACGTCTTGTTGCCGCTGGAAATCGTGGAGCCCTACCGCTCCAACTTCAAGCAAAAAAGAGAAGAGTACGCGGAACGTGCCCGAAAACTGCTGAACACCGTCGGCTTGGGCGGCTACGAAGACAAGTTCCCCTGGCAACTGTCCGGCGGCATGCAGCAACGCGCCAGCATCTGCCGCGCCTTGATCCATGAGCCCAAGATGCTGCTGCTGGACGAGCCTTTTGGCGCGCTCGACGCTTTCACCCGTGAAGAACTCTGGTGCATCTTGCGTGACCTGTGGACCGAGCAAAAGTTCAACGTCATTTTGGTCACGCACGACCTGCGCGAATCGGTGTTTTTGGCCGACACGGTCTATGTGATGAGCAAGAGCCCCGGCCGCTTTGTGGTCAAACGCGAGATCGACCTGCCGCGCCCACGCGATCTGGAGATCACCTACACCCCCGAATTCACCAACATCGTGCACGAGTTGCGCGGCCACATCGGTGCCATGCGCAAGACCGGTACGGCGATCAACCAATAAGCGGGAGACCCTCATGAACAAGAAATCCCTCGAAAGCTGGTCCCCCTGGATCTTGCTGGTGCTGAGCATCCTGATCTGGGAAGGCCTGTGCCGCGCCTTCAACGTGTCGGAATTCGTTTTCCCGAGTCCCTCGCGCATTGCGCAGCAAACCATCGAATACCGCGACGTGATCGCAGGCCACGCCTGGCGCACCTACTGGGTGACCATGGTGGGCTTTGGCATCGCCATCGTGGTGGGTGTGCTGCTGGGCTTCATCATCGGCAGCTCACGCCTGGCCTATGCCGCCGTGTACCCGCTCATGACCGCCTTCAACGCGCTGCCCAAAGCGGCCTTCGTGCCCATCTTGGTGGTGTGGTTCGGCATCGGCATCGGCCCCGCCATCTTGACGGCCTTCCTCATCAGCTTCTTCCCCATCATGGTGAACATCGCCACGGGTTTGGCCACGCTGGAGCCTGAGCTCGAAGACGTGCTGCGCGTGCTGGGCGCCAAGCGCTGGGACGTGCTGGTCAAAGTCGGCCTGCCCCGTTCCATGCCTTACTTCTACGGCTCGCTCAAAGTCGCGATCACGCTGGCCTTTGTGGGCACCACGGTGTCCGAAATGACCGCGTCAAACGAAGGCATTGGCTACCTGCTGATCTCGGCCGGATCGGCCATGCAGATGGGCCTGGCGTTTTCGGGTCTGGTGGTGGTGGGCGCGATGGCCATGGCCATGTACGAACTGTTCAGCGCCATCGAAAAGCGCACCACAGGCTGGGCACACCGCGGCTCGCAAGGCGAATAAGTCCCATGCTGTTTTGCGTGTGAAGCCGTCGGCCCATCCCAGGGAGTTGATCCGATGACTTGGCTGGCCCGACTGGATCTGGACTACACGCACGAAGCCGAGCGCAGCGTGGCCCGCTACCTGCACCAAGGCCCGCTGCGCATTTTGCAAAGCCTCTACCCCGAAGGCGATGCGGTGTGCCACAACGTGCTGGTGCACCCCCCCAGCGGCCTGGTGGGTGGCGACACACTCGACATGCGCGTCACCGTGGGTTCAGGCGCCCATGGCCTGGTCACCACGCCCGGGGCCACACGCTTTTATCGGTCGGAGGCTGGGCTGGCCACGCAGCAAGTGCATGCACGCTTGGAATCGGGTGCGCGGCTCGAATGGCTGCCTTTGGAGGCGATTGCTTACAGCGGCTGCGATGGCCTCAATCGGGCCGTGTTTGACCTGGCGCCAGGGGCCGAACTGATCACCTGGGACATCACGGCGCTGGGCCTGCCCGCCGCTGACTTGCCCTTTGCACAAGGGACCTTTCGCCAGCACCTGGAAATCCCGGGAGTCTGGCTCGAGCGCGGCACGCTCGACGCCAGCGACAACCGGCTGATGAACAGCCCCTTGGGTCTGGCCGGTCAGCGCTGCATGGCCACGCTGGTGTTTGCGGCAGGCAGCGCCATATCGCCTGAGCGCTCGGATCGGGCCTTGGCCTGCGCACGGGAACTGCTTGAAGCCTCAGAACTGCGCCTGACCGCCGGGGCCACCTCACCGCACCCACAGGTCATCGTGCTGCGGGTGCTCTCGCCTGTGACCGAACCTGCGATGCAGCTGCTCAAACAAGTCTGGGCCGCCTGGCGCCACGAGATGTGGGGCATGAGCGGCACCGTACCGCGGCTTTGGAATCTTTAGGAATTGAGAGCGTTACGCAATCAATGTCCGATAAAGGCTGAAAGCGGACTACGACAAGCTGGCACCAAGGGCAGGAATCGACCAAAAGCGGCCCGTGATAGCCATGAAAAGCTGACGCTCAACGTTAATACAGCGGCTACCGGAGGCTGTCAGCTGCAATGATGGGTTAAGTTTAAATGAGCGTCTTTACCTTTGACGTAAAGTCGCTGCAGAACTGAGCGTTAGCTCGTACCCACAGTGCAAGAAACGCCCCGCGGACGATGGCCTCGGGAACGAAGCAAATTTTGATGCCGACTTGGTTGAAAAGCAGGTGCGGGTTCCCAAAGTTGCCATTCCGTGTTCCCCCTCGTGTGCAGCCTTGCCTGAAACTCAGGTAACGCCTAGATCAGAGGTCTTTGGCTCGTACAGCCGCACTTGGAACCATGTTCTAGACGTTGTACGTAGCCACGCTTTTGATGAGGGTAAAGAACTTTATGGATGTGCCTTGAAGTTCAAATGATCATGGGAATATCTGTCGCAGGTGGAGTATTGCGACTGCGTCCACAGCGCACCAAACCATCGATCATCACCATGCCAATGCCGGGGATATCACCCAGTTGAACACTGTCCAGCAGGTCTTTTCCAGCAGTGTGCTGGGCCTTGTCCATGAACACGAAGTCGGCTGCGCGGCCAACTTCGATGAGGCCACAATTTAAGTCGCGTATGCGTGCGGTATTGCCCGTCGCGAATCCGAACACAACTTCGGCAGGAATACCCGCGAAGCTGGAAATGAGCGAGATAAGCCGCAGCATACCCAGCGGCTGTACACCCGATCCTGCAGGCCCATCGGTGCCAAGAATCACCCGATGCGGACACTTGAGTTCGATGGCAGCGCGCGCGGCCTCAATGGCAATTTTCTCGTTGCCGTTGTGCACAATTTCAATGGCACGCGAGGACTTTTCGCACAATTCGCACACATGTCGCCAAGGCAGAGCAGTGTGGCCACCGTTGATGTGGCCAATTACATCAGCATCTGCTTCCAGGATCACGTCCTTGTCGATCAGGCCCGAGCCTGGGATAGACGGACCACCGGTGTGAATGGTGCTCTGGATTCCGTATTTTCTCGCCCAAGCCACCATTTTTTGAGCTTCTTCTCCGGCCTTGACCGATCCCAGCCCCACCTCGCCAAGCAGTTTGACTCCTGCATCAGCCAGGTCCTTGAAGTCTTGCTCAATCATGCCTTTTTCAATGACAGGAGCGCCAGCAATCACTTTGACGCCACCGGGGCGGAAGTTCTCGTAGGCGCGCTGTGCGGTGATGGCCAGGGCTTTAAGCCCGACGATGTCTTTGGGGCGACCGGGTAGGTGAACCTCGCCAGCCGAGATCATGGTCGTGACGCCGCCGTTCATAGTCGAGTCGATCCAGCCAATCTGGTTCTGACGCGGCGTCCAATCGCCAAAAACCGGGTGCACATGGCTGTCAATCAGGCCAGGAGCCACACAGGTTCGGCGAACATCAATAGTCTGACGAACGCCTTCTAAGTCGCAGTCCTTTTCTTTCCCGACTGCAATGATGATGCCGTCATTCACTAAGATGGTGTCGGCATCCAGAATGGGATTGTCGATGTCGCCCGAGAGCAGTAAGCCGATGTTTTTAATGAGAACCTTGCCCGATTTTTCAGTGATTGCAGCTTCTGCCATGAGTTACTCCGGTGAGGTTGAAGGAATTTCAAGTCTTCACGGTGCGAAGCACCGTTTCGATCACAAACTGTTGCCAATGCACCATCGCATCTTGGTTCTCAAGCTTTTCTCCGAGAAAAGCAGAAAGAGTGAAGCGATTAGAGAGGTAGAAGTAGTTCAAGCCAGCGATCATGAGATAGACATCGCGCCCCAACAGGTCTTTGCGGAAGACCTTTTTCTGTGCACCGCTAGCCAACACCGATTCAAGGATCTGGATGGCTGGTGAAGAATATTCGCGGGCTCTCAACGATTTAGAGATGTGTTTTCCCCGATGAAGGTTCTCGTCGTTGAGGAGGGTGATGAACTCAGGGTTGCGCTGGTAGTAATCCCACATGAAACTCACCACCGCGACCAAGGCTTCTTCAGGCTTTTCAACATTAAGTTTGAGACGTGCTTCAGCGTCGTTGAACCGTCGGTACAGGTCTTCGAGCACGGCGATGTAGAGCCCCTCTTTGCTGCCAAAGTAGTAGTAGATCATCCGGTCGTGCGACTTGGCCGCTTTGGAGATCTGGTCGACGCGCGCGCCTGAAAACCCGTGTTTGGCAAAAATGCGAGTGGCCGCTCGCAATATGCTGTCCTGAGTTTCCTGAGCCGCCAGTTCACGTACGCCAGGCTTGCGCCCAGGGGCGGCAAGTTTGCGGGTGGGGCTACGCGTCGTGGTTGTGCTCATGGGCTAGGGGTGTTGCAGGGGGTGGATTTCAGGACTCAGCGAAAGCGCGCTCGATCACGAAGTCGCCCGGGCGTGAAGTATTGCCTTCGTTGAAGCCACGCGATTCTAGAAGATGCTTGAGATCCTTCAGCATGGCCGGGCTGCCACAAATCATTGCACGGTCGGTGGAGGGATTCAATGGTGGCAAGTCCAAGGCAGAGAAAAGTTTTCCGGATTCCATCAGGTCAGGTATTCGCCCCATGTTACGGAAACCCTCGCGCGTGACCGTTGGGTAGTACAGCAACTTACTGGCGATCATATCGCCCAGAAATTCGTGGTTTGGCAGATGGTCGAGGATGAGGTCATGGTAAGCCAATTCGTCGACCGTCCGCACGCCATGTACCAGGATGATTTGCTCGAATTTTTCGTAAGTTTCAGGATCGCGCACGATACTCATGAAAGGCGCGAGGCCAGTGCCAGTGGACAGCATGTAAAGGCGTTTGCCTGGTAACAAATAGTCTACAACCAGAGTGCCGGTCGGCTTGCGTCCGACGATGACGGTGTCGCCCACTTGGATGTGCTGCAGCCGGGAGGTGAGCGGGCCATCCTCGACCTTGATACTCAAGAATTCCAGATGGTCCTCGTAGTTTGGCGAGGCAATGCTGTAAGCGCGCAGCAGTGGCTTTTCATTGATACGCAAACCAATCATTGTGAAGTGGCCGTTGTTGAAGCGCAGGGATGTATCGCGGGTGGTGGTAAAGCTGAACAAACGGTCGGTCCAGTGATGAACGCTGATCACGCGTTCCTCGATGAATGCACTCATTGTGGGTTCCTTGGCTGAAGGATCAGTCTTTTAAGGTGGTTAATTTGTTTGTCCGGTCCTTCCACTCCTCTGCGTCAGGGAGCGGGAGGGTGCGCTTGGTGATGACGGGCCATCCTTGAGCGCGGTCCGCATTGATGGCGATGAAGTGGCGCTGGTCAATGGGGAGGTCTTCTTCTGCATAAATCGCGTTGACTGGGCACTCAGGGATGCAGACTGCACAGTCTATGCACTCGTCCGGATCGATCACCAAAAAACTCGGCCCTTCCTTGAAACAGTCCACCGGGCACACATCCACACAGTCGGTGTACTTGCAACGCACACAAGCATCAGTCACAACATGGGTCATACGAATTCCTGAAAAACGGGCCTGGCACTGCCTAAGTGTCCGCAAATATTGCGGAGGAGAAACTTGTTTAGGGTTTACTCCATAGACAGTAGGTGAAGGCTACATCAAAATTTCAGTTAATTGATGTAGGGTTTACTCCATGAAAGTTTAGTGAAGCCTACATTAAAGTCAAGTGAGGCTCAAGTCGAGCGTGCATTTTTGAGGCGAGTAAAAACATGGCCGAGCACACCAGAACAGATGGATTGCCAGGGATGGATGAGCCCCGAGTTCTCGAGCGCTCCCCCCCTCGCAGCGAGCGGATGGCTGATGCCAAGATCGAATGCAATGCGTGTCCCGTCTTATGTCAGATCACCAGTGGCCGCACAGGCGCTTGCGACCGTTATGCAAATCAAGATGGGGTGTTGATACGTGTTGATCCGGTAGTTTTGCTGCGAAAGTCAATGGACCAGCAGGGCGCAAAGCTCGTGCAGTTCACCGGGCGCCTGGTGCAAAACGGTGCGCCCGATGCGCAGGATGTGTCTGAGGTATCGGATTGGAATGCTGACTTGTTGCTCGCCGATGAGGTGTTCGTGACCGGTGTGGGGTCATCCACAACCTACCCCGACTACAAACCTGCGCCGTTTATTGTTGGCTCCAAGGCTCAGGGAGTGGACATGGTGACAGTGGTCACAGAGGGCATCTTTAGCTATTGCAGTTACAAGGTGAAGATCGACACAGATCGATATCTTGGCCCTGAACAATCCAATGTGCGGTGTAAAGGCGAGGTGGTCGGACACGTCACTACGGCTGAGTATGGTTCCCAGATGTTGTCGTTGGGCGGTGTGCATCACCTCACCGGTGGCAGTAAGAAAGAGGGCCGCATCACTGTGGACATGATGGCTGCTCTGGGCAATAAAAAAGCGGTAGAGCTGAGCATTGATGGCGGCGCTCAGATCGTGATCCAAGCCGGAAAGGCCCCCATTGTCAACGGGGTGGAAGAGCAGCGCATGCGAGTTGGCTGTGGTTCGGCCACCGTGGGTATTTTTGCTAAACAACTTTATGGCAAGGTTGATGAGGTGGTGGTGGTGGATGATCACATCACAGGTGTGTTGACCGAGCATCAAGCTGGTCGTTGTCTGGACATGCGCCCCTCTGGCATCGCCATGCGAGGGCGAAAGTCCACACCGGGACGCTACTTCCAGGTTGCCAATCCCGGCACCGCTTGGGGCGGTACGTCGATAGCAGATCCGCTAGAAGTCATCGAAGGGTGGGATGCCAAGGTTTCCTGGCCTGGTCTTCGTTTACTCATGACCTCGACCACAGGTGAACACGCGGCTTGGTACGTGTTGGATGAGCAGCTGGTGCCGCGGGAGCAGCCCATGCCCGAGGCTGTGCAGGCGGTAGTGGATCGCATCGGAGAAAACTGCGAGCCTTCTATGACCACGGTACTGTTCCTGGCAGGTGCGGGCGGAAGCTTGCGAGCTGGAGCCACCGAAAACCCGGTACTGCTTACCCGCAGCATCAAGGATGCGCTGGTCAATGTGACCTGCGGCGGTGCGCCAGCCTACGTCTGGCCTGGTGGTGGTATCACGGTGATGGTTGATGTGATGCGGATGCCCGACAACAGTTTTGGCACCGTACCTACGCCAGCTATCGTGGCACCTATTGAGTTCAGCATGCGTATGGACCACTATGCAGCGCTGGGTGGACACATAGATCAGGTGCGCAGCTTGGAGGACGTGCTGACGTCAGGAGCTTGGCACAACGACGGCGCACCAACGCGCCTTCATTGGCAGCAAATCGAATCCGTCAATCCTTGGCCTTTGGGCCAGAAACCGCAGCTGGGCTGAAAATGCAAGCGCAACATCGGTCACTCGGTGAAGGTCGGCTCCACTTCCAGCACGGTCCTATGGACATAGTTCTCGGCGCCAGTGGAGACTTTGCTGCTTTGCAGCAGGCTCATGCGCAAGCGTGGGAGCGTTTTCGTGGCCTTCTGCAGGAGCTGGTTGATGAGCTGCCTGGATTACAGGCCCCGGTGGATGGACTTTGCACGTTGCGCGGCACAGTGGCTCGCCGCATGTGGGCCGCTGCTGAGGTGCACAGGCCGGCTTTTGTTACGCCTATGGTGGCAGTGGCCGGTGCTGTGGCTCAGGAGCTGCTGCTTGCCTACGATCGCCCAGGAATTAACCGTGCTTGGGTCAACAACGGGGGTGACATCGCCCTACACCTTACGCCAGGCACGTCCTTTCGCATCGGTCTTTTAGCTCAAATTGAGCGTCAGGCGCAGTGGCACGATGCTGGCGGTTTGCAGATTGATGGCAAGTTTGATGTCACCCACGAGAGTGGGGTGCGTGGTGTCGCAACCAGCGGATGGCGCGGGCGAAGCTTCTCCCTTGGCATAGCAGACAGTGTGACGGTACTGGCTGCATCCTGCGCCGAAGCAGATGCAGCGGCCTCGCTTATCGCCAATGCGGTCAATGTAGACGTGTTGGGGATCAAGCGGATGCCGGCTAACCAGCTTAAGGACAACAGCGATCTTGGCAATATCCCCGTCACCGTAGATGTGCCACAACTCACGCCCAGCGAAGCATCCGAGGCGCTGCTTGCGGGACGTAAACACGCCATGGCATTACTAGAGGCTGGCCATATCCAAGCCTGTTTTATCACCTGCCAGGGCTGGACCGTGTCTACCCAAACCGGCGGCGCCGTGCCGCTGGCCCTCAACTCCTTAAAAAGGACAAGCGCCTCGGGCCAGTCGGCCTGCGTGCTGGAGCTTTAACCATGATCGAGATACGAAGAATTCACACCCATGTTGAAGACATATTTCACGAATTTGGTCCTGTCGCTGCGACGCCGCAGCGCCGTGGCTTCATTGCTGCGGTTTTGACCAATCCCTTTGCCGGCCGATACGTGGATGACATATTGCCCATGATGGAAGCGCTCAACTCCGTTGGCCCCCAGATGGCCCACCAATTACTCACGGCTATGGCGGTGCAGCGTGAGCAGATCGAGGGTTATGGCAAGGGTGCCATCGTGGGTGAAGCTGGCGAGCTCGAGCACGGTGCGCTGTGGCACGTGCCCGGTGGATATGCCATGCGTGAATTGTTGGGCTGGGACGGCGACCGCGTCGCCTACATGGCGGGCAAAGGCCAAGATAAGACAGGACAGCCTGGTAACGCTATATCGATTGTGCCGTCCACCAAAAAAGTGGGCCCACCCGGTTGCACCCTTGACATACCTCTGACCCACATCAACGCCAGCTACGTTCGCAGCCACTTCGATGCCATAGAAGCGCGCGTGCCGGGAGCCCCATTTCCGGACGAAGTTGTGTTCCTGCTGGCCATGTCTACAGGACCTCGCGTGCACGCTCGTGTGGGAGGGCTCAAGGCTGCCGATATTGCCAAATGGGACGGTCTGCGCTGAAGCGGGGCCAAGATTAATTGCATCAAATAAGGAATGCCATGACAACCAAGATCAGAAAACTTCTTGTCCAGGTGGACGAAATCCGCATCGAAATGGGCCAGGCCGTGAATCCGCCTACTCGCCGTGCAGTGGCGATGGCCGTGATCGAAAACCCTTACGCGGGTCGATACGAGCAGAACCTGGACGCGCTGATCACCATCGGCGAAGAACTAGGTGCATTGCTGGGCGAGAAGTGTGTGCAAGCGCTGGGTATCACACCGGGTCAGGCTCAGAGTTACGGCAAGGCAGCCATTGTGGGTGAGGCGGGTGAATTGGAGCATGCCGCCGCCATCCTGCACCCTAAGTTGGGCGCGCCGCTACGCATGGCAGTGGAAAAAGGTGCTGCATTGGTGCCATCCAGCAAGAAACGCGGTGGCATGGGTACAGCCATCGACGTGCCGCTGGGCCACAAGGACGCCGCATTTGTGCGCAGTCACTTTGACGCGATAGAAGCACGTGTGTGCGATGCGCCGCGCTCCAATGAAATTGTTGTTGCAGTAGCAGTCACCGACAGCGGGCGTCCTTTGCCGCGTATCGGTGGCCTTCAGGCCAGTGAGATCAAAGGCCTAGATGGTTTGAGGTGATGGGCTTCGGCCCGATGTAAGCGTGAAAGTACTTTAACCCCCTGAAAGGAATGACCATGTTCAAGTTAAATGTCCAGGCAAAAATCCGGCCGATGATCGCGGGCGCAGCTGGCCTGTTGGTCGCGGTGAGCGCACAGTCACAGAGCGTGTTGAAAATCGGTGAGGTCAATAGCTACAAGGCTCAACCTGCCTTTTTGGAGCCCTACAAAAAAGGCATGCAGCTGGCGGTTGACGAGGTGAATGCGACTGGCGGGGTGCTGGGCCGCAAAATCGAGCTGATCACCCGGGACGACAACGCTAACCCAGGTGATGCCGTGCGTGCAGCAGAGGAACTGTTGTCGCGTGAGCGTGTTGATGTGCTGACAGGCTCATTCCTTTCTCACATCGGCTTGGCTTTGACAGACTTCGCCAAGCAAAAAAAGGTGTTTTTCCTCGCTGGTGAACCGCTCACTGACAAAATCGTGTGGGAAAACGGCAACCGTTACACCTTCCGTCTGCGTACCTCCACCTACATGCAGGTGGCCATGCTCATGCCCGACGCGGCGGCTATGAAGAAAAAGCGCTGGGCCATCGTTTATCCTAACTACGAATACGGCCAGTCGGCCGCCGCCAGCTTCAAGAAGCTGCTCAAGGCTGCGCAGCCTGATGTGGAATTTGTCGCGGAGCAGGCACCTCCTTTGGGCAAGGTAGATGCTGGCAGCGTCGTGCAAGCTTTGGCCGATGCCAAGCCCGACGCCATTTTCAACGTACTTTTTGGTGCTGACTTGGCCAAGTTTGTGCGTGAGGGCAACACCCGCGGCCTGTTCAAGGGCAAGGACGTGGTCAGTCTTCTGACCGGCGAGCCAGAGTATCTCGACCCGCTCAAGGACGAAGCACCTGACGGCTGGCTTGTCACTGGGTACCCCTGGTACAGCATCAAGACGCCAGAGCATGAGGCCTTCCGCAGCTCGTACGAAGCCAAGTTCAAGGAATATCCGCGTCTGGGGTCTGTGGTCGGCTACTCGTCCATCAAGTCCATCGTAGAAGGTGTGAAGAAGGCGGGATCGACTGACACCGAAAAAATGATCACAGCCTTCCGAGGTCTGAATGTCGTGACTCCCTTCGGTCCCATCGTTTACCGCGCTGAAGATCATCAGTCCACCATGGGTGCATATGTGGGCCGCACCAAAAATGAAGGCGGCAAGGGCGTGATGGTCAATTCGCGATACATGGATGGTGCCAAGTTTTTACCTTCAGCCGCAGAAGTTAAGAAGATGCGTCCTGCGGACTGATATTAGGCACTTAACGAACGAGGCGCTGTATGTCTGAATTGTTGAACTCTGCAGAGGTGCTATGAACTTCTCAGGCTTAGTTGTCCAGTTGCTCAATGGACTGGCTGGCGCTTCGTCGCTGTTTCTGGTCGCGGCCGGGTTGTCACTTATTTTTGGTGTCACCCGGATCGTGAACTTCGCACACGGCTCCTTCTACATGGTGGGTGTTTATGTAGCCTACGTGCTGGTGGACAAACTGGAATGGCTGGGCTTCTGGTTCGCCGTGCCCATTGCAGCCATCACCGTGGGCCTGCTGGGGGTTATCGTGGAGATGACGCTGCTGCGGCGCATCTACCGCGCACCAGAATTGTTCCAATTGCTCGCTACCTTTGCCTTGGTCTTGGTCATCAAGGATGGCGTTTTGTGGCTGTTTGGCCCTGAGGAATTGCTTGGCCCGCGCGCTCCCGGCATGACCGGATCTGTAGAAATCCTCGGGCGTCAGTTCCCAACTTATGACCTGTTTCTAATTGTGGTCGGTCCCATCGTGCTGGGCCTCCTGTGGACACTTTTGACGCGCACTCGCTGGGGTACCTTGGTACGCGCTGCTACCCAAGACCGCGAAATGGTGGGTGCCTTGGGCGTTAATCAGGCATGGCTGTTCACTGCGGTATTCGCCCTAGGTGCCATGCTGGCTGGGTTAGGCGGTGCGTTGCAATTGCCGCGCGAACCTGCAAACCTGGAGATGGATCTGCACATCATTGGCTCCGCCTTTGTAGTGGTGGTGGTCGGTGGTATGGGCTCCATAACTGGGGCCTTTATCGCCGCATTGCTGATCTCCGAGATTAAGGCCATCTGTATCTGGCTAGGTCTGATCGAGGTGTTTGGCATCGAAATTTCCTTCTCCAAGCTCACCTTGGTTGCCGAATTCGTGGTTATGGCGGTGGTGCTGGTTGTGCGGCCTTGGGGCCTGATGGGCAAGCAACAATCTGTTTCCCGTGTCATGGGCGAAGCAGAGATGCCCATACGACCTGCCGACAAGCTCTTCATGTCCGGCGTTGCGATGTTGACCTTGGTGCTGTTGGTTTTGCCTCAAGCCACCAGCGGATCGCCTTATGTGGTCGTGCTCGTGATCGATCTTCTGATCGCCGCACTGTTCGCCGCTAGTCTGCATTTCATCATGGGGCCTGCGGGGATGCATTCCTTTGGCCATGCCGCGTACTTCGGCCTAGGCGCCTACGCAGCAGCGCTAGTTGTGCGCAAGCTGGGCTTGTCCATGGAAATGGCCTTGGTGCTGGCACCTGTGGTGGCCGGGCTCGGAGCCATTATTGTGGGCTGGTTCAGTGTTCGGCTTTCGGGCGTATACCTGGCCATGCTGACGCTGGCCTTTGCTCAGATTGTTTGGGCCGGCGTGTACCAGTGGGACGCATTCACTGGCGGCAGCAATGGTTTGACCGGTGTATGGCCTGCTGAGTGGCTGTCCGACAAAACGGCTTATTACTACCTGACCTTGGTGCTGGTGGCAGTTTCATTGTGGGCTTTGCGACGCATGTTGTTCTCACCCTTTGGCTATGCGTTACGGGCGGGACGCGACTCTTTCCTGCGAGCCGATGCCATCGGAATGAACGTCAAAGCAATGCAGTGGATGGCCTTTGTGATCGCGGGCGCGTTTGCTGGTGTAGCCGGTGCGCTGTTCGCCTTTTCCAAGGGAAGTATTTCGCCGGAAGCGCTGAACGTTAGCCGCTCAGTGGATGGCCTGGTGATGGTCCTGTTAGGGGGCATCCAGACCCTTGCCGGACCTGTGGTGGGTGCGGTCAGCTATACCTGGCTACACGACGTTATGGCGCGTACTACCGAATATTGGCGTGCCTTGTTAGGCGCGGTGATCCTGATCTTGGTGCTCTTATTCCCACAAGGCATTGCTGGCTTCTTCCGGCAATTGCTGGACCTTCGCCGAGCAAAAACGGAGGTAACTCAATGAGTCTTCTTAAAGTCGAAAACCTGGGCAAGTCCTTTGGTGGAGTCAAGGCCGTTGACGGCATCAATTTCGAGCTAAAGGCCGGTGAATTGCTGGCCCTTATAGGCCCTAATGGCGCAGGGAAGTCCACTACTTTCAACATGGTCAACGGCCAGCTCAAAGCCGATCGTGGTTCCATACAATTTGCTGGAACTGAACTGGTGGGTTTACAGCCCCGCGAAATCTGGCGTTTGGGCGTAGGACGGACCTTCCAGATCGCCGCTACCTTCTCGTCACTGACGGTGGTAGAAAACGTTCAGATGGCCTTGTTGTCTCAAGACAGACGGCTCTTTTCCTTGTGGCCGGCGACGGCAAAACACCGCCGCAGTGATGCACTGGACTTGCTAGACATGGTGGGTATGGCTTCACAGGCCGACCGACCTTGTAGTGTGCTGGCCTACGGTGACGTCAAGCGGGTGGAGCTGGCAGTGGCGATGGCCAACAGCCCGAAGCTGTTGCTGATGGACGAGCCAACCGCTGGTATGGCACCCAAGGAACGTAACGAGCTGATGGCATTGACCAAGAAACTGGTGATTGAGCGCGGCTTGGCCGTGCTGTTCACCGAACACAGTATGGACGTGGTGTTCGCCTACGCCGACCGCATGGTGGTTCTGGCGCGGGGTCGTCTGATCGCCGAAGGACCGCCCCACGTGATCCGCGATCATCCGAAGGTGCAAGAGGTGTATTTCGGCTCGGGCAAGACTTTCGAGAAAGCCCGTGGCAGTGACAAAGCGAAACAGGAGCAAGCGGCATGACAGCCCCCCAAGTTATCAGCCCGGAAATACTGCTGGACGCTCACGGCCTAAAGGCTTGGTACGGCGCGGCGCAGATCCTGTATGACATCAACCTGCAAGTCGGACGTGGTGAAGTGGTGGCCCTCATGGGACGAAACGGTGCTGGCAAGTCCACCACACTCAAGACGCTCATGGGCCTGATGGACAAACGCAAGGGCACGGTTAGTTTCATGGGCCACGATGTGTCGGATGCGCAGCCACACCTGATCGCCTCGCTGGGGATGGGCTTTGTGCCGGAAGACCGAAGGGTATTCACCGACCTGACAGTGACCGAGAACCTCGAGGTGGGGCGCCAGCCAGCACGCCGTTGGCCCGATGGTCGGTCCGCACCCACATGGACGCCACAGGATCTGTACAAACTGTTTCCCAATCTTGGCGAAATGCCTGATCGTCCTGGTGGGAGCATGAGCGGTGGTGAGCAGCAGATGCTCACTGTGGCCCGCACGCTTATGGGAAACCCATTCCTAGTCTTGCTCGATGAGCCGTCGGAGGGTGTGGCGCCGGTCATTGTCGAGCAAATGGCCCAGATGATCCAGGAGCTCAAGAGCAAAGGTGTGAGCATTTTTCTTTCTGAGCAAAACCTTCACTTTGCCGAATTGGTGTCCGATCGAGCATACGTGCTTGAAAAAGGCCAAATCCGTTTTGAAGGCACGATCGCCGAGTTGTCCCGCGCTGAGGATATACGCCGCGCCTACCTCAGTGTCTGAGACACCTCACCCCCACGGAGCAAAAACCATGAGCAGGCCCCCGAACTCCGGCGAGTATCGCGTAACCGATCAAGTCGGCCACCTGTTGCGCCGGGCGTACCAGCGGCATACCGCTATTTTTCAGTCGGTGGTACCTGCCAGCAAGCTCAGTGCTGCTCAGTTTGTGGTTCTATGCGCTGTGCGTGACCACCAAAGCGCGACCATACGCGATATCGTGGACGCGACCGCTATGGACGAGCCGACCGTGCGTGGCATCGTCGAGCGCCTCAAGTGGACAGACCTTGTGCATGTAGCCCACGAGCCTGGGGACAAACGTCATGCCATCGTCACCCTGAGTGTGTTGGGTCAGTCTGCAGTCACCGACACACTGCCATACGCGCAACAGATTTCGGAGCTCACCTTTGGCGATCTGAACGCGAGCGAACGCCAGCAGTTAACCGATCTCTTGCGCCGCATAAGTGGTGCTGCCTGACGTCCGGCCATGGCCGCAATTCCTCAATTTACTCACCCCATTGAACTTTTGGTCAATGGCGCAAACCACCGGTTGACTGTGGGTGGCTCTGCCACCTTGTTGCAGGTCTTGCGAAACGATCTGGGTCTCAATGGCCCTAAATATGGCTGTGGTTTTGGCCAGTGTGGTGCCTGTACGGTGCATGTTGATGGTGTGGCTGCCCGCGCCTGTGTTATTCCCGCAGCCAAAGTTCAGGGACGGGACATCACCACCTTGGAGGGCTTAGGTGATCGACTGCGGCCGCATCTGGTGCAAAGCGCCTTCATTCAGGCCCAAGCAGCGCAGTGTGGTTATTGCTTGAACGGGATGATCATGACGACCGTCGCACTCTTGGCCCAAAACCCTCATCCTAGCCAGCAAGCCGTGCGTGATGCCCTCTCGGGCAATTTATGCCGTTGCGGTACCCACGTCGAGATCTTGGCAGCGGTTGAGCACGCCGTGGCCATGATGGCGAATACAACTTCCGACATGGCCCAGAGATGAACAGAAGCGAACGATTGAACCTGTTGCGCACGCGCAGCGACTTTCTGAGCGCTAGCGGTGTGCTGCTTATCACGCGCGAACCACCGCCACCGCCACCGTCTGCGCCAGGCCAGCCACCCATCGTTGCCGGCAACCCTGCCGAAGGCGTAGAAGTCCTTCTTTCGGTTTGGGACGACAACAGCGCACTCGCATTGCACGGCCACGTGGACCTGGGCACCGGCATAAAAACAGCACTGAGCCAGATCGTGGCCGAGGAACTCGACCTTGCCATGGAGCAAGTTGACATGGTGCTTGGCGACACCGGGCGAGCGCCAAATCAGGGCCCGACCATCGCCAGTGCTTCGATCCAGATTCACGCTGTGCCGTTGCGCAAAGCCGCCGCGCAGGCGCGTGCCTGGCTGCTAAATCAGGCCGCCCAGCATCTCGGCGTGGCGGTGGAAAACCTCACTGTCGGTAGTGGCGAAGTCCGGGCTGCGGGTGACAATGCCAAGGCCGTGCAATATGGCGAACTACTTCGCGGACGGCGCGTAGAGTTACGGCTCGACCTCGATACCCCGGTTAAGGCGGTGGCAGATTACCGTGTTGTGGGCCAGAGCCAGCCGCGTGTGGACATTCCTGCCAAGGCCTTTGGTGAGGCCGTGTTCGTGCACGATATGCGGGTTCCCGGCATGTTGCACGGGCGTGTGGTGCGCCCGCCCTACGCGGGCGCAGACCACGGTGATTTCATTGGTAACACGCTGGAATCGGTCGACGAAAACTCCATCGCCCACATTCCAGGTATCCGTGCAGTGGTAGTGATTCGCGACTTTGTGGGCATCGTCGCTGAACGCGAAGAGCAAGTTGAAGCAGCCTGTGCCAGCCTACAGGTGCGCTGGAAAGCTTGGCCCGGCATGGCGCCGCTTGACGACCTGGCACAGGCGCTGCGGGACAACCCAGCACGAAAGCGCCAGTTGGTGGATGAGGGCGATGTGGGAAAGGCGCTGTCCGCTGCCAGCCAAGTACTGGAGCGAAGTTACGTCTGGCCCTACCAAATGCACGCATCCATCGGACCGTCGTGTGCGGTTGCCGATTGGGCGGGCGAGAGTGGGGCGCCGGCGCTGCGGGTATACGCTGGTACCCAGAACCCCCATGCCTTAAGGGCTGACTTGTCCCGTCTGATGGGCGTAGCGGATGTATCAATCGATGTGGTCCGCATGGAAGCGGCCGGTTGTTATGGCCGCAACTGCGCTGACGATGTGGCAGCTGATGCGGCTCTGCTGTCGCGTGCGGTGTCAGCTCCTGTGCGCGTTCAGCTCACACGCGAACAGGAGCATTTGTGGGAGCCTAAGGGAGCAGCCCAGCTCATGGAAGTGCGTGGCGGCATCACTGCAGAAGGCGTTATCGCCGCCTACGATTTCCAAAGTGCCTACCCCTCGAATGCGTCCCCCACGCTGGCATTGTTGTTGACTCGCACGATTGAGCCGGTAGCAACGGCTTTCGAGATGGGTGACCGCACTGCAAGGCCGCCCTACGACATCGCCAATCTGCGTGTAACCATCAACGACATGCCGCCGATCTTGCGCGCCTCCTGGCTGCGAGGGGTGTCAGCCATGCCCAACTCGTTTGCGCATGAGTCCTATATTGACGAGCTGGCGGTGGCCGCTGGTATTGATCCGGTGGAATTTCGTCTGCGTTACCTCAAAGATCCGCGGGCCAGTGAACTGCTGGAGACCACGGCCAAGCGGGCTGGATGGATTGCCCACACAGAGCCACAGGGGCAGGGTGCCAGCGGTGACTGGCTGCATGGCCAGGGCGTAGCTTACGCACGTTATGTGCACAGTAAATGGCCCGGTTTCGGTGCCGCCTTGGCGGCCTGGGTGGCCGATGTGGACGTGAACCAGAAAACGGGAGAAGTGCACGTCAAACGGGTTGTGGTTGGCCACGATGCAGGACTCACCATCAATCCCGCCGGTGTCGAACATCAGATCCATGGCAATGTGCTGCAGACCACCAGCCGCGCGCTCAAGGAACAGGTACGCGTAGACCCAGATACAGGGGTCGTGGCCACTCGCGAGTGGGGCAGTTATCCCATCCTGAGCTTCCGTGAGGTCCCAGTGATCGAGGTCATGCAGATGCCCCGGGCCGACCAGCCACCTTTGGGTGCTGGCGAGTCGGCTTCGGTGCCGGGCACAGCTGCTATTGCCAACGCCATCTTCGATGCCACCGGCGTTCGGTTTCGTCAACCGCCATTCACCGCCGAGGCTGTGCGTGAGGCACTGAATCCGCAACGCCTGCCCTCGCCAGAACCCCCAGCACCTGCACCTTTGCCCGAGGTGCCGGCCAATGCCCCTTGGCCGCGCCGACGCAGCCGCTGGTTACAGGCTGGTGCTCTATTGGCTGGTGGTGTTGGCGTGCTCCTAGGTCTGGCTGGGTGGCGTTCGGCCATTGCTCCGGTAGCACCCAGCACGGCAGTGGTGTACACCGCAGAGACCATCGAAAAAGGTCGCCAGCTTGCAGCCCTGGGCAACTGCATGCACTGCCATACGGTGGATGCCCGTCAGCCCCTGGCCGGTGGGTTGGCCATGGAAACGCCGTTTGGTACTGTGCACAGCACGAACATCACACCCGACGTGGAAACAGGAATCGGTGCTTGGTCCTTTAGCGCCTTCCAACGCGCCATGCGCGAAGGTATCTCGCGCGATGGGCGTCACCTCTATCCGGCTTTCCCGTATACCTCTTTCACCCGGATGGGCGATGACGACCTCATGGCGCTCTACGCCTACCTGATGAACCAGCCAGCAGTGCGCGCCGATTTGCCCGCCACGCAGCTGAAGTTCCCTTTCAATGCTCGACCTCTGCTGGCCGGATGGAACGCCTTGTACCTGACGCCTGGCACGCTAAAGACCACGGAGACAACACGCTCAGCGTTATGGCAGCGCGGTGAGTACTTGGTCAACGGGGTCGGGCACTGTAGCGCCTGCCACACCGAGCGCAACGCTCTGGGGGCCGAAAAAGGTGGCATGGCCTTCCTGGGCGGTGCCATGGTCAAAGGCTGGGAGGCGCCCTCCTTGACTGCTCGCCAGCCAGGCCCAGTGCCCTGGACAGAGGAGGCCTTCTACAGTTATCTGCGTCATGGCCACAGCCCGGAGCACGGTATGGCGGGGGGGCCTATGGCTGATGTGGTGCGTAATCTGCAATTCGTGCCGGAGACGGACGTGCGCGCGATGGCCCACTATCTGTCGTCATTTGGGCAGCCCACCAACGCAGCACAAGCACAGCAGGCAGCTAGCCAGGCCGTGGCCGTTGCCGCCGCAGGCGCACCGCAGTTGCTAGGCTCAGCGCAGCGCATGTTCACGCAGGCTTGCGCTGCTTGCCACCATGATGGTGAAGGGCCACGTGTTCTAGGTGTCAATGTGCCGCTGGCACTCAACACTAACTTGCACAGCGCGCGGCCCGACAACCTGCTGCGCAGCATCCTCGAAGGTGTCCAGGACCCGGCCACGTCCGACATTGGCTTTATGCCGGCCTTCAAAGATGCCTTTGATGACCGCCAACTCGTGGAGTTGGCTGGCTATATGCGCCAGCGGTTTGCTCCCCAACAGCCACCCTGGACCGATCTGCCCCAAGCTGTCGCTCGCGCTCGGGCTGCTCAAACGCGCCCCTGATCATGATTGCGTAAAACCCAATGCACCTCAATCTCACTGATGGCGAATGCTTGCCCGAGAGCGGTTTACGCCAGCATCTGAACAGGCTCCGACAACTACGGCACCAAGTTAAAACGAGACGCCCAGCTAAGAACAGTCATGGTCAAGTAGTCCCACTGACATCGACTACCGCGTGCCTTTTTGAGGTCGCAAAGGCTCCAGCGATGCATCCCGAGGGCCGGGACGTTCCGCAGCGGAGATTTATCAACACAACATGTGCTCTTTGATAGCTGCTTGATGCAACTCACAATCCGCTAAAAAGCCAAGCTTAACAACGAACTATGACCTTTATCGACGATAAAACATCACGGGTGCTTATAGCGAATTCAGGGTGCGCAATCATCACGGTCATAGACCGCAATGGACCTGAAAGTGTCAGTCACGTCTCACCTGGAAAAGACTTTAATCCTCCTCAAGTAGCCTTCAACAGACAAAAAGTAATTGTCTACTTGTCTGCTTACCTTTGTTACGCGTCTGTCGTCAACTTGGTAGCCCACACTCTCAAAAACACCCTACTAACCTGACCGCTGATCCGTAAGCAGTCGTGATAACGATCAGGCGGCAGGATCACGGCCGAGCGCTTCTCATCCTGCGGCTTGTAAAAGTTGCCCGTGAAGGGGCCTCTCATTCGCAGTAGGACAGTTGAAAGATCAAGCGGATTTACAACGCGGCAGAAAACTGGTTGTACCGTGCGATGTACGCGCGCCTTTGAGCATCAAACTTGTTGAGCTTTTGCTTCAACTCAGACAAGTGATGTGTGATGAGGTCCAGCGGTGCCCCATCATTAACAGGGGCGGTGCTGAACAGCCCCGAGGCCGGGTTGTAAAAGCAGTTGTCCGTTTCTGACAGGAACACGCGGATCAATCCCGAGCCGGGTGCCAGCCGGACGTGATGCCCTAGTGAATTCAGCAAACGCGAACCTGCGCTTTGGATCTGGTGTTGCCGGTGCCATCCACACTGCGGCCGGGCCGGAACTTGAGCAGTACTGAACAACTTGAACTTGGCCGTCGCTCGCGGTTCAGTTCAACAGCTGAATGACTGCTATTGGCCAGACAGCGGTCACTGCACGGCAGAGCCTGACCGACCGCAACAGCTGCCTAGCTGACTTACACCATAAGAACTTCAAAATCAGCCTGCTTAAATCGCCACCAGCTGCTGAATGTTCTTTTCCTTCATCTCACTGCCCGGCCCCCTGGCAATCACCTCGCCCCGTTCCATGACCAAGTACTGGTCAGCCAGCTCTTGCGCAAAGTCGTAGTACTGCTCGCACAGCAGCACCGCCATGCGCTGGCCTTGCAGGCCCACGTCGGCCAGTTGACGGATCACGTGGCCGATGTCCTTGATGATGCTGGGCTGGATGCCTTCGGTGGGTTCGTCCAGAATCATCAAGCGCGGTTTGGCCGCCAGTGCGCGTGCAATGGCCAACTGCTGTTGCTGACCGCCTGACAAATCACCACCCCGGCGTTGCAGCATCAGCTTGAGGACCGGGAACAGCTCAAACAACTCGGGTGGAATGGGCGTGCCGCCCGGCTGGGTGGCCAGGCCCATGCGCAGGTTGTCTTCCACCGTGAGGCGGGCGAAGATTTCACGGCCTTGCGGCACATAACCCACGCCCGCTGCGGCGCGTTCGTAGGGCTTGGCGTTGCTCAATTCTTGGCCGCCCAGTGTCACGCTGCCGCTTTTGATCGGCACCAGCCCCATGAGTGATTTGAGCAAGGTGGTTTTTCCCACGCCGTTGCGCCCCAGCAGCACCGTGACCTGGCCTTGTGTGGCACTCAGGCTGACATCACGCAGGATGTGCGAGCCGCCGTAATACTGATGGATGTTTTTAACTTCAAGCATTTAAACCCTCTTTAACCCTCTGTTGAATGGTGCGCACCACTAAGCGGCAAGACGCAAGCAATAGAACACCGCGCTTGGCTCGCAGTGACGGCCAACTGGCTGTCATCGCGAGGGACGAAGCGATCCATGGACTGCTTCGTCGCTGCGCTCCTCGCAGTGACGGGAAGTTCCTGGCCACGGCCATCTCCCCTTTGACGTGCGCAAACTATCCATCAGCGTCCCAAATAAACTTCGATCACCCGCTCGTCGGCCTGCACCTGGTCGAGCGTGCCCTGGGCCAGCACCGCGCCATCGCACAGCACGGTGACGATGTCAGAGATGGTCCGTATGAAGCCCATGTCGTGCTCCACCACCATCAGCGAATGTTGGCCTTTGAGCGTGAGGAACAACTCGGCGGTGCGCTCGGTCTCAAAGTCGGTCATGCCCGCCACGGGTTCGTCCAACAGCAAGAGCTTGGGGTCTTGCATCAGCAGCATGCCGATCTCCAGCCACTGTTTTTGACCGTGGCTGAGCAAACCGGCCTGCTTGCTGACACTGTCGGCCAAATGGATGGTGTGCAGCACTTCGGCCAAGCAATCGCTTTGGCGAGAGTCCAGTTTGAAAAACATCGAGGCTTTGACACCCTTGTGGGTCTTGAGCGCGAGTTCGAGGTTTTCAAACACGGTCAGTTGTTCGAACACCGTCGGTTTTTGGAACTTGCGCCCAACGCCCAACTGCGCAATCTCCGGCTCGTTGTGGCGCAGCAAATCGATGGTGCTGCCAAAGAACACCGTGCCCTCATCAGGCCGGGTTTTGCCGGTGATGATGTCCATCATCGTGGTCTTGCCCGCACCGTTGGGGCCGATGATGCAGCGCAGCTCGCCGGGGGCGATGTCGAGCGACAGCTTGTTGATGGCTTTGAAACCGTCAAAACTCACGCTCACGTCGTCCAAGTACAGGATGCGGCCATGCGTCACATCGACTTCGCTGGCGTCTTGCACCACGCGGCCGTAACCTGCGCTGCGGCCACCGGACTCGGTGGACTCTGTGCGCAGCTGCGCGGACTTCGCTACACGCTCAGCGCCTTGTTGGAGCAGATCGGGCGTCATGCGGTACCGCCTTTCTTGTTGCGCAATTTGGCCCACAAGCCGATCACGCCGTTCGGCAAATACAGCGTCACCCCAATGAACAACGCGCCCAAAAAGTACAACCAAAACTCAGGCGCGGTCACCGTGAGCCAACTCTTGGCCCCGTTCACCAAAAATGCACCCACGATGGGGCCGATCAAGGTGCCGCGCCCGCCCACAGCGGCCCACACCGCGATCTCGATCGAGTTGGCCGCACTCATTTCACCGGGGTTGATGATGCCCACCTGCGGCACATACAAAGCGCCCGCAATGGCGCACATCACCGCCGAGATGACCCAGATGCTCAGCTTGTAAGGCAGCGGCGAGTAACCCGAAAACATAACCCGCGTTTCGGCATCGCGAATCGCCATCAACACCCGGCCGTACTTGCTGCCCACCAACCAGCGCGAGAACAGGTAAAAACCCAGCAGCGCCAAACCGGTCATCACAAACAGCACCATGCGCATGCCGGGCGTGGCGATCGGCAGGTCCAGGATGCGTTTGAAATCAGTGAAGCCGTTGTTGCCACCAAAGCCGGTTTCGTTGCGAAAGAACAAGAGCATCGCCGCATAGGTCATGGCCTGCGTGATGATGGAAAAGTACACCCCTTTGATGCGAGAACGGAACGCGAAGTAGCCGAAGACAAAGGCGATCAAGCCCGGCACCAGCACCACCAACAACAGAGTCGCCACAAAACTGTCCGATAAGGCCCAATGCCAAGGCAGCTCTTTCCAGTCCAGGAAGACCATGAAATCCGGCAGCTCGCTTTTGTAATTGCCGTCTTGCCCGATCTGGCGCATGAGGTACATGCCCATGACGTAGCCGCCCAAGGCGAAAAACAGACCGTGGCCCAGTGACAAAATACCGGTGTAGCCCCAGATCAAATCCATGGCCAGAGCGCAAATGGCAAAACACATGATCTTGCCGACCAAGGACACCGCAAAGTCGCTCAGGTGCAAGGGGCTGCCCTCGGGCACCAGCAGGTTGAGCACCGGGGCCACCATGCCCACCACGATCAACGCCAGCCCAAAGACAATCCAGGCTTTGCGTCCGAGCACAGGCGCGGGTGTGGGGAATTCGAATGCGTTCATGTTCCTGCTCCAGTTCACGCCTCGGCGCTGCGACCCTTCATCGCGAAGATGCCTTGCGGGCGCTTCTGGATGAAGACGATGATGAACACCAGCACCGCAATTTTGGCCAGCACCGCACCGGTCCAGCCTTCGAGCAGCTTGTTGGCCAAGCCCAGGCCCAAAGCGGCGTACACCGTGCCCGCCAGTTGCCCCACGCCACCCAAAACCACCACCATGAACGAATCCACGATGTAGCTCTGGCCCAAGTCAGGGCCCACATTGCCCACTTGGCTCAGTGCGCAACCGGCCAGTCCTGCGATGCCCGATCCCAATGCAAATGCATAGGTGTCGATGCGGGCGGTGTTGACGCCCATGCACGAGGCCATGGGGCGGTTTTGCGTGACGCCGCGCACGAACAAACCCAACCGGGTTTTGCTGATCAAAAGTGCCACGCCGATCAGCACAGCGGCCGCAAATGCGATGATCAGCACGCGGTTCCAGGGCAGCTGCAAATTGGGCATCAACTGCAGCGATCCGCTCATCCACGACGGGTTTTCCACACCCACGTTTTGCGCGCCAAAAAGGCTGCGCACCCCTTGCATCAGCACCAAACTGATGCCCCAAGTGGCCAGCAAGGTTTCGAGCGGTCTGCCATACAGGTGCTGGATCACGGTGCGCTCCATGACTGCACCGACCAGCGCCGAAGTGAGGAAAGCGATTGGAATGGCCACCACAAGGTAGGCATCAAACGCCTGTGGCCAGTGCTCACGAAACAGGGCTTGCACCACAAATGTGGCGTAAGCGCCAATCATCATCAACTCGCCGTGCGCCATGTTGATGACGCCCATCAGGCCATAGGTGATGGCCAGACCCAGGGCCACCAGCAGCAAGATCGAGCCCAAGCTGGCCCCGGTGAACAAGGTGCCCAAGCGCTCACCCCAGCGCAAGCTGCCCTGCACGGCGGCCAAGGAGTTTTGAATTTGTTGCTTGACCGAAGGCTCCTGCTCTTGGGCCAGTTGTTGGTTGAGCAAGAGCAAGGTTTCGGGTTGTTGGCTGCCAGCCAATTCGCGGGCGGCCAGCAAGCGGTCATTGGGTGCTTCGCTGCTCAGGAGAGCGGCTGCGCGGGCTTGGCGCACCAGGCTTTGCACAGCGGCATCTTTTTCAGCGGCCAAGGCTTTTTCCAGCAAGGGGGCGCGGCTGGCATCGGGCTCTTTGAGCAGCGAGAGTGCAGCTTGTCTGCGCACCTTCACATCCGCACTGAACAACTTGAGAGCGGCCAGGGCCGTGTCGATCTCGCCCCGCAGGCGGTTGTTCAGCATCACCTCTTCGGCATCTGGCGGCACAGGCACGGTTTGCCCTGTGACGGGATCTGTGCCCTGACCATTGCGCACCACCAGAACCTGAGCGTTGGAGATTTTGACGACATCGTCGGCCAAGGCCTGTAAATAGGCCGCGGTTTTTTCATCACCTTGCGCCACGGCTTTGTTCAAAGCCGCGACCCGCGCATCGCTGTCGCCCACCGCAATGCCACGGGCATCGTCCACCGTCAAAGCGTGTGCCGTGGCCATGCCGCACAGCACGCTCGCTATCCACGCGCCTTTCATGATCCATCTGTTCATCGTGTTCATCTCTTCAAATCAAAAGGGGAGGGGCTGCGCCCTCCCCTTTTCTTTCATGGACGCAATCGAAGGATCACTTCTTGGCAGGTTCGTCAGGCTTTTTGTCGTTGCCGGGGATGTAAGGACTCCATGGCTTGGCTTTGACCGGGCCAGGCGTCTTCCACACCACATTGAACTGGCCGTCGGCCTTGATCTCGCCAATGAACACCGACTTGTGCAGGTGGTGATTTTTCTCATCCATCTTGCTGGTGATGCCGCTGGGCGCCTTGAAGGTCTGACCTGCCATCGCTGCGATCACTTTGTCGGTGTCGGTGGTCTTGGCTTTTTCAACCGCCTGCTTCCACATGTTGATGCCGATGTACGTCGCTTCCATCGGATCGTTGGTGAGTGGCTTGTCTTTGTGGCCTGCAATGTTTTTGGCCTTGGCATAAGCCGCCCACTTCTTGGTGAACTCGTCGTTGGCCGGGTTCTTGATGCTCATGAAGTAGTTCCATGCGGCCAAGTGGCCCACCAAAGGCTTGGTGTCCACGCCGCGCAACTCTTCTTCACCCACCGAGAAGGCCACCACGGGAACGTCTTTGGCTTTGAGGCCCGCGTTGCCCAGTTCCTTGTAGAACGGCACGTTGGAGTCGCCGTTGATGGTCGACACCACCGCGGTCTTGCCACCGGCAGAGAATTTCTTCACATCGGCCACGATGGTTTGATAATCGCTGTGACCAAACGGCGTGTATTTTTCATCGATGTCTTTGTCAGCCACGCCTTTGCTTTTGAGGTAAGCCCTCAAGATTTTGTTGGTGGTGCGGGGGTACACGTAATCGGTGCCCAGCAAGACCCAACGCTTGGCCCCGCCGCCTTCTTTGCTCATCAGGTAGTCCACCGCAGGAATCGCTTGCTGGTTGGGCGCCGCACCGGTGTAGAACACGTTTTTGCTCAGTTCTTCACCTTCGTACTGCACTGGGTAAAACAGCAAGCCATTCATTTCTTCGACCACCGGCAGCACCGATTTACGCGACACCGAAGTCCAGCAGCCGAAGATGACCGAAACTTTGTCCTGGCCCAACAGTTGTTTGGTTTTCTCGGCGAACAAAGGCCAGTTGGAGGCCGGGTCCACGATCACGGGCTCGAGTTTTTTGCCCAGCACACCGCCCTTGGCGTTGATCTCATCGATGGCCATGAGCACCGTGTCTTTGAGCACCGTCTCGGAAATCGCCATGGTGCCTGACAAGCTGTGCAGCACGCCGACTTTGATGGTGTTGCCCGCTTGCGCTTGGGCTTGGGTTGCAAAGCTCAGGCTGCCAGCCACAAGGGCGGCGGCGGACGCAAGGGCTTTGAGGTTGCCACGGCGGTTCATCATGAGATCACTCCAATCTGGAAAGTAAGTTGTTCAAGCACAGGCAGATTTGCTGCGCTGCACCAACGCTTGCAATCACCGTGCCAGCCCAAAACCAGGCCCGATGCACCAAGTGTTGGCATGGGTTCCCCATGGTGTTCGCCGGCTCCCTATATAGGGCACACTCTTTGCTTGTATTGACCCATTCGATGCACCAAACCCTTCACCACGCACCAATATGGAACTCACCCCCCGCGAAAAAGACAAGCTGCTGATCTTCACAGCCGGCCTTTTGGCCGAGCGCCGCAAGGCCCGAGGTCTCAAGCTCAATTACCCCGAAGCCATCGCACTGATCAGCGCGGCCGTGATGGAGGGCGCACGCGACGGCAAGACGGTGGCCCAACTCATGAGCGAAGGCCGCACCGTTTTGACGCGCGCCGACGTGATGGAGGGGATCGCCGACATGATCCCCGACATCCAGATAGAAGCCACCTTTCCAGACGGCACCAAATTGGTGACCGTGCACCAACCCATCGTCTGACCCCAATCCGGAGAACCTCATGAGAACAATCGCCTGCATGCTCACATCCGCCATGGCCACTGTCGCCGTGGCACACGAGGGTCACGGCTTGGGCCACAGCACCCATTGGCATGCCACCGACGCGCTCGGTTTTGTGATCGCAGCCGCCTTGGTGGCCTTGGCCGTTTACTTCGGCAAAAAGTGAGGCCCGCATGATCCCCGGTGAATTGTTGATTGACCCCGGCCAGCACGCCCTGAACGTGGGCCGGCGCACCTGCACGTTGGTGGTGCAAAACGCCAGCGACCGCCCCATTCAGGTGGGCTCGCACTACCACTTTGCCGAGACCAATGCGGGCCTGAGCTTTGACCGCGTGGCCGCACGCGGCATGCGCCTGAACATCGCCTCGGGCATGGCGGTGCGCTTTGAGCCAGGCCAGCAACGCACGGTGGAGCTGGTGGACTACGCAGGTGAGCGCCTGGTGTTCGGCTTTCGGGGGCTCACCCAAGGCCCACTCGACGCCAGCCCATCGAAAGGGGGATGACATGGCCCACATGGACAAACGCGCTTATGCCGAGACCTTTGGCCCCACCGTGGGCGACCGGGTGCGCCTGGCCGACACAGGCCTGCTGATCGAAGTGGAGAAAGACTTCACGCTGCAAGCTGGCGGCTACGGTGAAGAGGTCAAATTCGGCGGTGGCAAAACCATCCGCGATGGCATGGCGCAATCACAGCGAACAAACGTCGCCTACGGCTCGGGCCCGGAAGCGCCTGGCGCGATGGACTGCGTGCTGACCAACGCCCTCATCATCGACCACTGGGGCATCGTCAAAGCCGACATCGGTCTGCGCGGCAACCGCATCGCGGCGATTGGCAAAGCGGGCAACCCCGATACGCAGCCTGGGGTAGACATCGTGATTGGGCCCGGCACCGAGATCATCAGTTGCGAAGGCCTGATCGTCACGGCAGGCGGCATCGACTCGCACATCCACTTCATCGCGCCCCAACAGATCGACGAGGCGCTGGCCAGCGGCGTGACCACCATGCTGGGCGGCGGCACAGGCCCGGCCACCGGCACCTTCGCCACCACCTGCACGCCCGGCCCTTGGAACATCGAGCGCATGATGCAGGCGGCAGACGCTTTCCCGATGAACCTGGGCTTTCTGGGCAAAGGCAACGCCAGCCTGCCGGCCTCCTTGCACGAGCAGATCAGCGCGGGCGCGATCGGCATGAAGCTGCACGAGGACTGGGGCACCACACCCGCGGCCATCGACAACTGCCTGAACGTGGCCGAAGAAACCGACACGCAAGTGGCGATCCACACCGACACGCTCAACGAGTCGGGCTTTGTGGAAGACACCGTGGCCGCCTTCAAGGGCCGCACCATCCACACCTTCCACACCGAAGGCGCGGGCGGCGGGCATGCACCCGACATCTTGAAGGTGGTGGGCGAAGCCAATGTGTTGCCATCGTCGACCAACCCCACGCGCCCTTACACCATCAACACGCTCGACGAGCATGTGGACATGCTGATGGTCTGCCACCACCTGGACCCGGCCATTGCCGAAGACCTGGCCTTTGCCGAGAGCCGCATCCGCAAGGAAACCATTGCGGCCGAGGACATCCTGCACGACCTGGGCGCCATCAGCATGATGAGCAGCGACAGCCAGGCCATGGGCCGGGTGGGCGAAGTGATCATCCGCACTTGGCAAACCGCGCACAAAATGAAGCAGCAGCGCGGTAGCCTGCCCGGCGACACCGACCGCCACGACAACGCCCGCGTCAAACGCTACATCGCCAAATACACCATCAACCCGGCCATCGCACACGGCATCAGCCACGAAGTGGGCAGCATCGACGTGGGCAAGTGGGCCGATCTGGTGATCTGGAAGCCGGCCTTCTTTGGCGTCAAGCCCGCCATCGTCATGAAGGGCGGCTTCATCGCACTGGCCGCCATGGGGGACCCGAACGCGTCCATCCCCACCCCTCAACCGGTGCACTACCGCCCCATGTTTGGCAGCTTTGGCGGAGCGCTGTCGCGCGGCTCGCTGACCTTTGTGTCGCAAGCCGGATTGCAAGCGGGCATTGGTGCGCGTTATGGCCTGCAAAAAACCCTGTCCGCCGTGAAGAACATCCGCCAAGTGGGCAAGCGCGACATGATTCACAATGACTACGCGCCCCGCATGGAAGTCGATGCACAAACCTACGCGGTGCGCGCCGACGGCCAGCTGCTGGTGTGCGAACCAGCCAGCAGCCTGCCCATGACGCAACGCTACTTTTTGTTCTGATGCTCCACTGCTCCAAACTCATGCCGCAAGGACGCGGCCTGGCCCGCGTGCTTGTCCAACGCGCCAGCACCATCACCCTGGACTGGGACACCCGCCAAAAGAGCCGCTTTGACGCGACCGACAGCACAGGCCGAGCCCTGGGCGTGTTTTTACCTCGCGGGACAGTGGTGCGCGGCGGCGATGTGCTGGTGGCCGAAGACGGCTCGCTTGTGCGGGTGCAAGCCGCGCCACAAACCGTGCTGCGCATCACCGCTTGCACCGAACACGGCTCGCCCTTTGACCTGACCCGCGCCGCCTACCATCTGGGCAACCGCCATGTGCCCATCGAGCTCCAAACCGACCACCTGAAGATCGAGCCCGACCATGTGCTGGCCGACATGCTGCGCGCCATGCACATGACGGTGGTGGAAGTGGCAGAGCCCTTCGAGCCCGAAAGTGGCGCGTATGGTGACCACGGCGGCCATGCCGGACACACCCATGGACACAGCCATGAACAGGGGCCTGCAGGTCACACGCACGCCCCCCACGCCGAACCCCATGTGCATGGACCGGATGGCCAGCACGAACATGCAGCACCAGCAGCAAAGCCGATGGCAGGCAAGCGCATCGCCATCCCGATCCGCTCCGCTTCTGCGCAACCCCACATACACGGCCCCGGTTGCGGTCATGAGCACTGAGACTGCCGCATCGGGTCTGCTGCAACTGATCTGGCTCGCATCGCCAGCGCTGCCGATTGGTGGTTTCTCCTATTCAGAAGGACTGGAAGCGGCCATCGAGCAAGGCCTGGTGCACAACGAAGCCAGCGCCACCGATTGGGTGGTGGACCAACTGCACCTGACTCAGTCACGCGGGGACATGGCCGTCATGGCTCAGGCCATTGCGGCTTGGCAATGCATGGACACCCAGCGTCTGCAAGCGCTGAACGACTGGGTCACGACCACCCGAGAAACCGCCGAGATGCGCTTGCAATCCGAGCAAATGGGCCGCTCCCTGCTCGACTGGCTGCGCAACCTCCAGCAAGCCAGCGAGGCCCAGTTGCAATGCTGCGCGCTGTTGCCCCCGACCTATCCCTTGGTCATTGCGCTGGCCTTGTCGCTGGCACACGCGCCGCCAGATCACGCCTTGCAAGCCTGCGCTTTCGGTTGGGCCGAGAACATGACCCAAGCTGCCCTCAAAGCCGTGCCCTTGGGGCAAAGTGCCGGACAGCGCATGTTGGCACGACTGGCCCGCGAAATCCCTCTGGCAGTGCAAACCGCCATGAATTTGTCCGACATCGACCGACAAGCCTTCAGTCCCATGCTGGCCATCTTGTCATCCCGCCACGAAACCCAATACTCCCGCATCTTCCGATCATGAGCACCTCTTTTTCTGCCCTGCACCACATCCCCAACCGCACCCAAAAACTCCCACCCTTGCGCGTGGGCATCGGCGGGCCCGTGGGCTCTGGCAAAACGACGCTGCTGGAGATGCTGTGTAAAAACATGCGCGAGCGCTGGGACCTGATCGCCATCACCAACGACATCTACACCAAGGAAGACCAGCGCTTGCTCACCGTGAGTGGCGCCCTGCCTGCCGAGCGCATCATGGGTGTGGAAACCGGCGGTTGCCCCCACACCGCCATCCGCGAAGACGCCTCGATCAACCTCGAAGCGATTGACCGGATGCTCGAAAAATTTCCGAACGCCGATGTGGTGTTCATCGAAAGCGGCGGCGACAACCTGGCCGCCACCTTCAGCCCCGAACTGAGTGACCTGACGATCTATGTGATCGACGTGGCAGCTGGCGAAAAAATACCGCGCAAAGGCGGTCCTGGCATCACCAAAAGCGATTTGTTTGTCATCAACAAGACAGATCTGGCCCCGCATGTGGGCGCAGATTTGCAAGTGATGCGCGACGACACCAACCGCATGCGCCCCAACCGCGAGACCCGCCCCTGGGTCATGACGAACCTGAAAACCTTGGACGGTCTGGCCGAAGTGGTGGCCTTCATCGAAAAACGCGGCATGTTGATTTCCGCTTGATGCCCAGCATTCTCTTTTGTCGAGTCCCCCACAAGAGGCCAGTTTGAAGTCGTTACAATCTGGCCCCAAGGAAGCGTGGCAGAGTGGTCGATTGCACCGGTCTTGAAAACCGGCGACTCGAAAGGGTCCGTGAGTTCGAATCTCACCGCTTCCGCCAAGACACAACGCAAAAAGCCCCTCGCGGGGCTTTTTTTTATGGGGCAGACACTTCAGCTCTTACCCACCAGCATCGCCTCCACCAATTCCTGCACCGCCAGCGCTTCTTCAGCCGTTGCAAGCTTGTGCGACTGGCCGCGCAGCCATAAATCCACCTCAGTCAACTGGCGCTGCAGGGCGCTGGTTCTCGGGTCTTCGTTGCGCCAGTCCAACGCCTCCACCCAAGGTCCGCCGTCTGAGCGCCACAGTTGGTAAAACTCCCTGAACTGGAAGTTCATGCGGCTGCCCCGCACCGTGACTTCTTGCCGGTCAGGCTGCTGGCCGCCGGTGGTGGCCATGATGGTCACGGGCTTGCCGTCTGCGTTGGTCAAGCGTGCCAGCATGTCCAGCTCGCACAAAGCAGGGTCTTTCGGGTAGCGCGGCAAGGCCTGCTGCAAGGTCAATGGCCCCAAAAATCGTCCGGCCAAAAACAGAAAATGCGAGATCACTTCTCGGGTGTAGCCGCCCTCATCGCGCAAGCGCAACCAGCCAGCGTCTTTTTGCCAGGCGCGGGGCCAGGCCGGGTAGTTCACCACGATGTCGATGCCCAACAGCTCACCCGTCTCACCCGCAGCGATGGCGCGGTTCAGTTCTTCAAAGCCCCGCGATGCGGCTTGGGTGAAGTTGACCACACCCGGCAACCGCGCTTGGCGCAGTTGGGCGACCAGATCACGGCTCTGCGCGTTGTCGGTGCCCAAGGGTTTTTCCATGAACACGCCCTGCCCGGCCGCAGCGGCCTGCAAGGCATAGGTCTTGCGCGGGCCGGGTGGACAGGCCAGGTAGACCACATCGGCCCCGGCCATGGCCGCCTGCGCGTTGGGGGCAAGGGTCACACCGGGCAGGGTCTCGAGGGTTTTGGCCACCGAGGCGTCAGAGGGATCCCAGACCCCACAGACCTCAAAAGCGGGGTGTTGCAAAGCGTTTTCGAGCATGCGGCGTCCCATGATGCCGAGCCCAATGATGGCCATCCGATGTGTCATGTGTCTCTCCTAGGCGTGCAAGCTTAACCATTCAATAAGCCCTTCGGCTTTGGCTTTTGCTTATCCTTTTGAAAAATTCGATAAAATCAATGTATGGAAAAAACCAACAGTCCTTTTGTATCTGCTTATCTGCGTTTTTTGCAGTTGGCCAGAGTCATTCAAGCCTTGCCCGATGGCATGGAGATGGACGCCAATGAAAAAGCCTTGCTGCAAGCCGTTGTGCTGCGCTGGTATGAAGAACAGCCCATGACGGTGCGCGAGGCGATTGCCTTGGCCGATTTGGGCTCTCCAGCAACCTTGCACAAGCGCATCACCCGCCTGCGTGAAAAAGACATGCTCAGCACCTTGAACCTGGAGGGCGATCGCCGGGCCAAATTCCTGATTCCGACCCCAAGGACGCTGGAGTACTTCAGTAACCTAGGCCAATCGATGCAAATGGCCCACCCCGATATGCCCGCATGAACATGACGGCGCAAGAGGCCCTCGAGAAAACAGCGCTGACTTTGCTCAGCGCTGTTTTGTTTGCGGGATTCTTCCAGCTCAACGATTGGCTGTTTTCGATGTTCGAACACAGCAAGGGCATCAACTGGGTGTTTTTACCTGCTGGTTTTCGGGTGATTTTGGTTTTGGTGTTGGGCCTGCCGGGTGCACTGGGCTTGATGCTGGGCAGCTGGTTCATCGATTGGGAATTGATCCAGGGGCAAAACACGCTATTGGGTCTGATGAATGGCGTTGCAGGTGGCTTGACGCCCTGGCTGGTGCTGAAGTATTTGCACAAACAAAAATGGCTGGGACAGCAACTGCAAGCACTCAACGCGACGCAGCTGTTGAACCTCACACTGGTGTCTTCGGCGGCCAGTGCCATTTCGCATCAAATCGTTTGGTGGCTGTTGGAGCGTCCCAACATGAACTTTTGGGTGGACGTGTGGCCGATGTTTTTCGGCAACGTCTTGGGTGCCTTGTTGATGCTCTACAGCTTCAAATTTGTGCTGGACCGGGTACGCGTCAAGCACTGAAGCCTTGCGAGCATTTCAGCGCACGTGACTTCAGACACCCTCGGCCAAAAACAGCGCCTGCAAATCACTCAAAAAATCAAACCCCCTGTCTGTCGGCCAAACCCGGTGCAGGTCGCGCCCGATCAAGCCCAGTTTTTCAGCCTCCGCTAGACCCTTTTGGATGCTGCTCATGGCCAGGCCCGTGCGGTCCACGTAATCGGCCAAATCAAACCCACCTCGCAAGCGCAATGCGTTGAGCATGAATTCAAAGGGCAATTCTTGCCGCGACACCTCGGTGCTTTGCGTGACGGGCTCACCCTTTGCTGCCTGCTGCATGTAGAGCGCAGGTTCGCGGTAACGCACTTGCCGCAGCACACGGTGCGCAAAACTGAGCTTGCTGTGCGCCCCAGCCCCTATGCCCAAATAGTCGCCAAATTGCCAGTAGTTCAGGTTATGGGCACACCTGTGCCCCGACTTGGCATAGGCCGACACTTCATAGCGCTCCATACCGGCCAAGGCAGTCAACTCGGTGATGCGGTCCATCATGTCGTAGGCCAGATCGTCTTCGGGCAATGTGGGCGGGAACTTGGCGAACACCGTGTTGGGCTCGATCGTCAGGTGGTAAATCGAGATGTGCGGCGGCGCAAAAGCCAGCGCCGTCTGGATGTCATCGGTCAGGCCTTCGAGGCTCTGGCCCGGCAAGGCGTACATCAGGTCGAGGTTGAAGGTCTCAAACACTTGCGCCGCTTCGCTCACAGCGGCCAAGGCCTGCTCGCGGTCATGCACCCGACCCAGTGCTTTCAGGTGGGCATTGTCAAAACTCTGCACCCCAATGGACAGTCGGGTGATGCCGGCCTGACGGAAAGCCTTGAAGCGGTCTTTCTCAAAGGTGCCCGGGTTGGCCTCCATGGTGATTTCGGCGTCAGGGGCCAGGCGCACACGGGCGCGGATGCTCCCCACCAAACGGTCAATGGCTTCGGGCGAAAACAGGCTGGGCGTGCCGCCGCCCAAAAAAACAGTTTGGATGCTGCGGCCCCAGATCAGCGGCAAGCTCGCTTCAAGGTCGGCGAACAGAGCGTTGATGTAGGCGTCTTGTGAGGACGGGGCGTCGGCCCCGGCCCTGAATTCGTGCGAGTTGAAGTCGCAATACGGGCACTTCTTGATGCACCAAGGCAGGTGCACATACAAGGACAAGGGCGGCAAACTGCTGAGCTGCAACACGCCTGGGCGCATGGCGTGTACCGGGTCCATCATTTCACGCATGGGGGACTCACGTGGCAGAACCATCCAGCCAGCGCTCACGCATCAAGGCCAACATGGCTTGAGCGGCACGCCCGCGGTGGCTGTGGGCGTTTTTGACTTCAGGCGGCAACTCGGCAAAGGTCTTGCCAAATTCGCTCAGAAACATCACCGGATCGAAGCCAAAGCCGTTGCGGCCCCGCCGCTCGGTGGTGATCTGCACCACCACCCGGCCCACCGCGATCAGGGGCTCCGGGTCGTCGGCGCTGCGCAGCGCCACCAAGGTGCTGACCATGGCGGCGCGGCGCTGGGTGATGCCCTGCATTTGTTCCAGCAAGGCGCTCACGTTGGTGTCGTCGCCCTTGGGGTAGCCAAAGCGGGTGGCGTAAAAAGCTGTGTCCACACCGGGTTGCCCGCCAAAGGCGTCCACGCACAAACCGGCATCGTCGGCCAACGCGGGCAAGCCGCTCAGCTGCGCGGCGTGCCGGGCTTTGGCCAAAGCGTTTTCCACAAAGGTCTTGAAGGGCTCTGCAGCCTCGGGGATGTTCAGCTCGGACTGGCGCACCAGCGTCATGTCCAAAGGCGCAAACAGGGTTTGCAACTCGGCCAATTTGCCCGCGTTGTTGGACGCCAAAACGATTTTCATGAGCGGGCGGTTTTCAGGCGCTGAAGGTCAGGGTCTGGGGCGCATCGTGCGCCTGCTTTTGCAGCTGCGCCAACTGGGCAATGCCTTTTTCGGCCAGCGCCAACATGCGGTCCATCTCGCCCCGGGTGAAGGCCACACCCTCGGCGGTGCCCTGCACTTCCACAAAGTGGCCAGCACCGGTCATGACCACATTCATGTCGGTGTCGCAGGCCGAGTCTTCGGGATAGTCCAGATCCAGCAAAGCGGTGCCGTTTTTCAGGCCCACCGAAATGGCTGCCACGCGGTCGAGGATGGGTGATTCGGTCAGTTTGCCCGTGGCCATGAGCCAGTTGACAGCGTCTTGCGCCGCCACAAAAGCGCCTGTGATGCTCGCCGTGCGGGTGCCGCCGTCGGCTTGCAGCACATCGCAATCGAGGTGGATGGTGCGCTCGCCCAGTTTTTTCAGGTCAAACACAGCCCGCAGCGAGCGGCCAATCAGACGCTGGATTTCTTGCGTGCGGCCGCTTTGTTTACCGCGGGCGGCCTCACGGTCGCCCCGGGTGTGGGTGGCGCGGGGCAACATGCCGTATTCGGCCGTGACCCATCCCTCGCCGCTGCCTTTTTTGTGGCCAGGCACCTTCTCTTCGACCGAGGCGGTGCACAGCACGCGGGTCTGGCCGAATTCGATCAGGACAGAGCCTTCAGCGTGCACGGTGTAACCGCGGGTGATGCGCACAGAGCGCAGAGCGTCGCTCGCGCGACCGGTTCGGACGTAAGAAACTGGGGTGTTCATGGTGGCGCTGAAAGGGTGATGACGGCCCCGTCCGCCCAAGTACGGACGGGGCGGGCCAAAGAGTTTGAGATAATGCCTCGTTTCATGCTCTGCTGTCAGGCCGGGCATTTGCAGCGTGTCATGGCCAATGAGGCCAAGCGCTGTCACAAGGAACTTGATCGATGCCAGTTTACAGTATGACCGGATACGCCAGCGTGCAGCACAGCCCGCTGGCCGCAGCCGGTGAAACCCCTGCCAGGGCAGCCCCCACAGCCCGGCTGGGTTTGGAAATCCGCTCGGTCAACAGCCGTTTCTTGGACCTGAGTTTTCGCCTGCCCGAAGAGCTGCGCCAGCTCGAACCGGGTCTGCGCGAGCTCATCACCCGTCAGATCAAACGCGGCAAAGTCGAAGTGCGGGCCAGCCAAGATGCGGGCGACGGGGCCGCCTTGCAAGCGCCCAACCACCAGGCCCTGCAAAAAATCGCCACCCTGCAAGACAAGATCCGGGATTGGATGCCCGATGCCCGCCCCTTGAGTGTGGCCGACGTGCTGCGCATGACGGCAGGCAGCTCAGGCCAAGCCGCGCCCGATGAAGCCGCCTGGATGCAACTGGCCAGCCAAGCCGTGGACGCCTTGTGCGAGGCCCGCGCCCGTGAAGGCGCCCGCCTGACCGAGATGCTGCAAAGCCATATTGAGCAGTTGCACAGCCTGGCCGAACAGGCCGTGCCTCTGGTGCCGCAACTGGTCGAGCAGCAACGCCTGCGCTTTTTGGAGCGCTGGAAAGACGCCATGGCCCTGGCCGACGGCAGCCACCTGCCCGAAGCCGCGCAAGACCGGGCCCTGACCGAAGCCACCGCGTTTGCCATCCGCATCGACGTGGCCGAAGAACTGACCCGCCTGCGCTCGCACCTGGACGAGTTGAGCCGACTTCTCAGCAAAGGCGGCGACATTGGCAAGCGCTTGGACTTTCTGATCCAGGAGCTGCACCGCGAAGCCAACACCTTGGGCTCCAAATCGGCCGTGCTCGAGATGACCCGCATCTCGGTGGACATGAAGGTGCTGATCGAGCAAATGCGCGAACAAGTCCAGAACATCGAATAAAGAAGCCCAGCATGGATTACCCCGGAAACCTGTTTGTCGTGGCCGCCCCCAGTGGGGCTGGCAAATCCAGCCTGGTCAAGGCCTTGATGGAGTTGGACGCACGGGTGCAGCCCACCGTCTCGCACACCACCCGCGCCCCCCGGGGCCAGGAAAAGCATGGTCGCGAATACTTTTTCGCCTCTGCTCAAGAGTTTGATGCCATGGTGCTGGGCGACGCCTTTGTCGAGTGGGCCCATGTGCACGGCCAGCGCTACGGCACTTCGAAAAAGATGATCGAGGAGCGCATGGCCCAAGGTGCGGATGTGATTTTGGAAATCGACTACCAAGGCGCCTTGCAGATCAAGAAGATGTACGCCAACGCGGTGCTGATTTTCATCTTGCCGCCCAGCTGGGAAGAGTTGCGCTCGCGTCTGGAGCGCCGCGGTGAAGACTCGCCCGAGATCATCGAGTTGCGCCTTCAAAACGCGGCTATCGAGATGGCCCAGGCCCAGGAATTCGACTTCGTTATAATCAACGAAGTATTTGATCGTGCCCTGTTTGACCTCAAAGCAGTTGTTCACGCCCAGCGGCTCAAGTACCACGTTCAGCGCCGCGCCCGGCCTGACACCTTTCAAGCCCTCAAGATGGCTTGAACCCAGCACAGACCCATTCAAGGAAAACACTATGGCCCGCATCACTGTTGAAGATTGCCTGGAACAGATCCCCAACCGCTTTCAGCTGGTTTTGGCAGCCACCTACCGTGCCCGCATGCTGAGCCAAGGCCACACGCCCCGCATCGAAAGCAAGAACAAACCGGGCGTGACCGCCTTGCGCGAAATCGCCGCAGGCAAAGTCGGCATCGAGATGCTCAAGCGCGTTTCCTGAATCCGCGACACCCGGGTGAGGTCTGGTCTTAACCAGCGCCTGAATCCAGCGACAAAACGCCCCAGTGATGGGGCTTTTTTTTGGCTGTTTTCTGAGTCGCCAATTGCTTGCGTTACATTGAGGCCATGAGCGCCGTCATGCCCAAAATACCCAAAGCTGGCTCCAGTCGCCCCCAAGCGCTGGATCTGGCTGCTGCCAATGCGGCCGCAGCCAGCTTTGCTGTGCTGGAGGCGCAACTGGGCTACCTGAGCGAAGCCGACACCGACATGGTGCGGCGGGCCTACAAATTCGCCGACGAAGCCCACTTGGGCCAGATGCGCAAAAGTGGCGAACCCTACATCACCCACCCTATTGCGGTGGCCGGTTTGTGCACCGAATGGAAACTCGACGCACAAGCCCTGGCCGCCGCCTTGCTGCACGACGCCATGGAAGACTGTGGCGTCACCAAGATCGAGTTGATCGAGCGATTTGGTTCGCCTGTGGCGGAACTGGTGGATGGCCTGACCAAGCTGGACAAGCTGGAATTCAACACCCGCGAAGAAAACCAAGCCGAGTCCTTTCGCAAGATGCTGCTGGCCATGGCCCGCGATGTGCGTGTCATCCTCATCAAGTTGGCCGACCGCACCCACAACATGCGCACCATGTCGGACATGCCGCGCAACAAGTGGGGACGCATCGCCGCCGAAACCCTGGAAATCTACGCACCCATTGCACACCGTCTGGGCTTGAACCAAATTTACCGCGAGCTGCAAGACCTGGCCTTCAAGCACTTGCTGCCCTGGCGCTATGCGGTGCTGACCAAGGCCGTCTCGCGTGCGCGCAACCGCCGCCGCGACCTGATCCAAAAAGTTCAGGCCGATGTCGAAGCGGTCTTTGCCCAGTCCAAACTGGACGTGCGCATCAGCGGCCGCGAAAAAACCCTCTACTCCATCTACAAGAAGATGGACGAGAAACACCTCAGTTTTGCCCAGGTCACCGACATTTACGGCTTTCGGGTCATCGTGCCTTCGGTGATCGACTGCTACACCGCTTTGGGCTGGCTGCACCAGATCTACAAGCCCGTGCCCGGTAAGTTCAAGGACCACATCGCCATTGCCAAGGTCAACGGCTACCAGTCGCTGCACACCACACTGGTGGGCCCATCGGGCGTGAACGTGGAGTTTCAGATGCGCACCGAGGCGATGCACTTGGTGGCCGAATCGGGTGTGGCTGCGCACTGGCTTTACAAAGAGCACGAATCGGCCAGCGCCCAGTCCGAGCGCTTGGGCACGCAATGGCTGCAATCACTTTTGGACATTCAGACCGAAACACGCGACGCGGCCGAGTTCTGGGACCACGTCAAGGTCGACTTGTTTCCAGACGCCGTTTATGTCTTCACCCCCAAGAGCCAGATCATGGCTTTGCCTCGGGGCGCCACGGTGGTCGATTTTGCGTACGCCATTCACAGCCGGGTGGGCGACCACGCCATGGCCGCCCGCATCAATGGCGACCAAGTCCCCCTGCGCACCGAGCTCAAAAACGGCGATGTGGTTGAAGTGATCACCGCGCCCGTGTCGGCCCCCAATCCCGCTTGGCTGGGCTTTGTGCGCACGGGTCGGGCCCGCTCCAAGATCCGCCACCACCTCAAGACCATGGCGCAAACCGAATCGGTCGATTTGGGCGAAAAACTCCTGTCCCAAGCCCTGCGTGCCGAAGGCATCGAGAAACTCCCTTCGGACGAAGAAAACAACCAGCTCATTTGGGAAAAACTGCTGCGCTTCACGGGTAACCGCAACCGCGCAGATTTGCTGATGGACATTGGCCTGGGCAAACGCATCGCCACCATTGTGGCCAAGCGCTTGACCGCTTTGCTCTCAGAGCGAGGCCAAAAGCCCGATGCACTGCTGATGACGCGGGAACGATTCACCGCACACGAGTCCATTTCGCAAGGGGCCATCACCCTGGACGGCAGCGAAAACGCATCGGTGGTTTATTCACGCTGCTGCCGCCCCCTGCCTGGTGACGACATCGTCGGCTACCTGGGCCGCGGCGAAGGCCTGGCCGTGCACACGCGGGACTGCGCCACCGCCCGCAAACTGGAACACAAGGACAGTGAGCGCTTCATTGGCGTGGAGTGGTCGGACGAATTGAACCGCAGCTTCGAGACCGCCATCAACGTCAGCGTGGTCAATGGTCAGGGTGTCTTGGCCCGAGTAGCCGGTGCACTGGCCACCGCCGAGACCGACATCGTCCATGTGGACATGGGCAGCGATGCTCCGCAAGACATGGCCGAGCTGAAATTCATCATTGCCGTGCGGGATGTGACACATCTGGAGCAAGTGCTGCGCCAACTCAAGCGCACCCCCTCGGTGGTCAGGGCCGAACGCCAGACCCACAAAGGCAACGCTCCCACCTGAAAACACCCACGCAGCCGCCTGCTGGACCGCATCAAGCGGACGCGGGATAGCTGACCTGCAACACTTCGATGTCCAACACGCCAGCTGGCGTGAGCAGTTTGAGCTCATCGCCTTCCCGTGATTTGAGCAAGGTGCGCGCAATCGGCGAGACCCAGCTGACCTGAGCTTGCAAACTGTCGGCCTCGTCGATGCCCAAAATGGTCACCGTGCGCTCGGTCCCCGAGGCCTCGGCGTACGTGACCGTGGCCCCAAAGAACACCTGGTCACTGCCGTGGTGGACGGCCGGATCGACCACTTCAGCAATCTCCAGACGCTTGGTCAAAAATCGAATGCGCCGGTCGATCTCGCGCAAACGTTTTTTGCCATACAGGTAATCGCCGTTCTCCGAGCGATCGCCATTGCTGGCGGCCCAATGCACGATCTCGACCACTTGGGGCCGCTCGTCGTCCATCAAGGTGAACAGCTCGGCCCGCAGGCGGGCGTAGCCGCCTGGCGTCATGTAGTTGCGCGCACCCGAAGGCAAGGCCGGTAAACCCAGCGCTTCGTCGTCGTCGCCGTCGGACTCTTTGGTGAAGGCTTTGCTCATGTCCTGGTGTTCAAGGGCAAAAATGCGGCACGTCTGCGAAAGCGCCGCGTGGAGGCGCACCTGTTTTGGCGCGCGCCAATAGAAAAAGCCCACAACAAATGTTGTGGGCTTTCTAATTTTTGGTGCGGCTGGCAGGAATCGAACCCACGACCCCTTGGTTCGTAGCCAAGTACTCTATCCAGCTGAGCTACAGCCGCATCATGCTCCGAATTATAGCAAGCTTTTCAAGGCACTTTCGGGCCGCCCTTCAATTTATTGCCAGGACACGGCCGACATGTCGTTGGCAAAAATGGGCGAACTCGACCACAGGCCTTTGAGGCCTTTGCGGTAAACCGCTGTGTTGGTGGCGTTGAACAGGAACACATTGACCGCATCCTTGGTGATCATGCGCTGCATGTCGCCAAACAGCTGGGTGCGCTCTTTGGCAGCTGTGGTGGACGCGTGTTTGGCAGCCAGGTCGCGAAAGGCTTTGCTGTCGTAACCCCAGTAATACTGCGGGTTGGCATACGCCATGTAGTCAAGGGGCTCAACGTGGTTGATCACCGTCAGGTCAAAGTTGCCCTTGAAGGTGCCACCCAGCCACTGCGCCCACTCGACGTTTTCAATCTTGGCGATGATGCCGACCTTGGCCAGCTGCGCCGCCAAAATCTCACCCCCCTTGCGGGCGTAAGGCGGAGGGGGCAAGGTCAGGGTCACGTTCAGTGGGGTTGTCACACCGGCTTCCTTGAGCAGGGCCTTGGCCTTTTCGGGGTCATAGGCGTAAGTTCCACTCAACTCCACGTAGCCCGCATCGGTGGGCGCCATGTGGCTGCCAATGGGTTTGGCCAAGCCTTCAAACACACCGTCGATGAAAGCTTTCTTGTCGACCGCGTGCGACAGGGCACGGCGCACGCGCACATCGTCAAACGGCTTTTTGCGGTTGTTGATGGTCATGATGCCCTTGCCGGCCGTGCTGCCCATCTCCACCACAAAGCGCTTGTCTTTCTGGAACTGCTGCAGGCTTTGCGGCGACTGAAAACGCGGCATGCCGTCGATGTCGCCCGCCAGCAAAGCGGCCACTTGGGCGGCCGAATCGTTGATGAAGCGGAAGGTGACCTTCTTCACCTTGACGGCATTGGCATCGCGAAAGCCATCCCACTTGGACAGAGTCACCGCCGTGCCTTTGGCCCAGCTGTCGAGTTTGTAGGGGCCTGTGCCCACGGGCTTGGTGGCCGCGTTGGCCGCGCTGTCCGGGTGCAAGATGACAGCCGTGTTTTCGCCCATGCGGAACAAGAAGTTGCCATCCGGGTTGGTCAGCACCAGCACCACGGTGTGCGCATCAGGGGTGGAGATGTGCGTGATGTTGTTGAACACCGCGCCTTTGGCCTTGTTGGTGCTCTTGGCGTCCTTGGCCCGCTCGAAGCTGAACTTGACAGCGGCAGAGTCGAATGGCGCACCATCAGAAAACTTCACGCCCTTGCGCAGCTTGAAGGTGTAGGCCTTGCCGTCGGCGTCCATTTTCCAGCTCTCGGCCAGCAAGGGGCTGATGCTGCCATCGACGTTGATTTTGGTCAGGCCCTCCAGGATGTTGTAGTGCACCACTTCACCGATGGCCGCGGCCGGGGCCATGGTCGGGTCGAGGCTGGTGGGCTCCAGGATCATGCCCAGCGTGACGGTGTCCTTGCGCGACTGGGCTTGGGCCTGCAAGGGGGCGGCCACCAAGCTGGCGACCAACACGGTCGCCGAACTCAGCGCCAGGGTGCGGCGGGTCATGGAAAAGACGTTTTTCATGGGGACTCCTGTTCAAAAAATGAAATCGGCTGGCCAGGAATGGCGGCCAGCAACTTGCGTGTGTAAGGATGCTCGGCATGCTGAAAAATCTGCTGCGCAGGGCCGTGTTCTACCACACGGCCCGACTGCAAAACCAGCACATCGTCGCACATCAAGTTGACCACCGCCAGGTCATGGCTGACCAGCAAATAACTCAAGCCATAGCGGTCTTGCAAGTCCATCATCAGGTTGAGCACCTGGGCCTGCACGGACACATCGAGCGCGCTGACCGGCTCATCGGCCACGATCAGGGCCGGCCGAGTGATCAAGGCGCGGGCAATGGCAATGCGCTGGCGTTGCCCACCCGAAAATTCATGCGGGTATTTGTCCAGATCAGCGGTTCTGAGGCCGACTTGGCTCAAGGCCTCGGCTGCGCGCTCGCGCAGCTCGGATCGGCCATCACCAGCTTGGCGCCAGGTCTGGATCGGCTCGGTCACGATGGCCAGCACTTTTTGGCGCGGATCCAGCGAGCCGTACGGGTCCTGAAACACCATCTGGAAGCCGCTTCGCAATTGGCGCAAGGCTTGCCCATGGGTCTGGTGCACATCCACCCCCTTGAACCAAACCCGCCCCTCGGTGGGCGTGTCCAGCGCCATGACCAGCCGCGCCAACGTGGACTTGCCCGAACCCGACTCGCCCACGATGCCCAGACTTTGACCCGGCTGCAGGGTAAAGCTCACGCCCGACAAAGCCTGCAAAGTGCCCGCGGCTTGCCACAAACCAGCTCGGGGTAAGGCAAAGCGCCGCCCCAACTGCTGCACTTGCAGCAGCGGCGTAGAACCTGGTTTCTCGCTCATGTCAGCCTCCAGCGCGGGCAACTGACCCCATGGGTCGTTTCGCATTCTGTTTCGTTGGCGATGTTTTCCGGCTGCGGCGGTGTCTGGCGACAATCGCCCACCGCCAAACTGCAGCGGTCTGCAAACGCACACCCCAGCGGGAAATCCATCAACTCGGGCACGCTGCCCGGGATCGTGGTCAAGCGTGTGCCACGTGCCAGCCCAAGGCGTGGACGCGCCGCAAACAGACCCCGCGTGTAGGGGTGTGCCCGGTGAGCAAACAGCTCAGGTGTGGCTGCGCTTTCGACCACCGCGCCGCCGTACATCACCATCACGCGGTCCACTTGGTCCTGCATCAGGCCCAGGTCGTGGCTGATCAACAGCAGGCCCATGCCGTCTTCCCGCACCAGTTGATTGATGAGCGTCAAGACCTCTTTTTGCACCGTCACATCGAGCGCGGTGGTGGGTTCGTCGGCAATCAGCAGGTCAGGGCTGCAGGCCAGCGCGATCGAGATCATCACGCGTTGGCGTTGCCCACCCGAGAGCTCATGCGGATAGGCGTCGAGACGCTCACGCGCCCGGGGCAACTGCACGCGGTCAAGCAGTTGCAGGGCGCGGGCTTTCGCATCGCTTGCGCTCATGGCTTGGTGCAGTCGCAAAGGTTCGGCAATCTGCTTCCAGATCGGGTGCAGAGGGTTGAGCGCCGTCATCGGCTCCTGGAAAATCATGGCCATGCGCGCACCGCGCAGCTGGCACAGCTGCGGCTCGGGCATGCCCACCAGTTCTTGTCCATTGAATGCGATGGAGCCACTCACGCGGGCGCGTTCGGGCAGCAAACCCATCAGGGCCAAAGCCGTGAGCGATTTGCCACTGCCGCTTTCGCCAATCAGGCCCACCGTCTGGCCACGCGCCATACGCCAGGACACGCCGCGCAGGGCTTGTGCCCAGCCCCGGGGAGTGGGCAGGCTCACCCGCAAATCGTCGACTTGCAGCAAAGGCTGGGCGTTTGAATGGTCACTCATGTTCATCTCTGCCGCGCCAGCCGAGGGTCGAGCACATCGCGCAAGCCATCGCCCAGCAAGTTCAGGCCCAGCACCGCCAGCGCAATGGCGACACCCGGGTACACCGCCAGCATGGGGGCCTGGAACATCTGAGACTGCGCTTCGTTGAGCATGCGGCCCCAACTGGGTTGCGGCGGCTGGGTGCCCAAGCCCAAATAAGACAAAGCCGCTTCAGCGAGGATGGCGATGGCGAACTGGATGGTGGCCTGCACAATCAGCACACTCGCGATGTTGGGCAAGACATGCGCCAGCGTGATCGCCAGCGGACCCTGGCCTGCGGCGCGGGCTGCAGCGGTGTAGTCCCGGGCCCAGACCGCATTGGCCGCACCCCTTGAAATGCGGGCAAACACCGGGATGTTGAAAATGCCAATGGCCACGATGCTCACCACCAGACCCGGCCCGTAAATCGCGGTCAGCATGATGGCCGACAACAAGGCCGGGAAAGCGAAAGTGAAGTCCGAGGCCCGCATGATGACCTCTTCGACCCAGCCGCGTCGCGCCGAGGCCAGCAAGCCCAAAGGCACACCCACACCCAAACCAATGCCCACCGCGATTAAACCCACCAGCAAAGAGTTCTGGCTACCCACCAGGAGCAAAGAGCCAATGTCGCGCCCCAAGCTGTCGGTCCCCAGCCAATGCGCGGCGCTTGGCGAGGCCAGTTTGTTGGGAATGTCGATGTCGCCCACCGGGTAAGGCGACCAGAACAAAGACAGCACCGCGCACAGCACCATCAGCAGCACCATGGCCCCACCCGCCACCAGACTGGGGTGGCGCCAGGCGCGTCGCCAGACCGTGTGCTTATCCCGCATGGCCCGCCTTCAATCGCGGATCGATCCATGCATAGAGCACGTCGATGCAAAAGTTGATCAAGATGACCAAGGCCGCCAGGAGCATCACCACATCGCGCACCACAATCAAATCGCGGTTGGCGATGGCCTGGAAAATCAGCCGGCCAATGCCGGGCAGCACAAACACGTTTTCAATCACGATGGCGCTGGTGATCAGGTTGCCAAACTGCAAGCCCATCACGGTGAGCACCGGGATCATGGCGTTGCGCAGCACATGGCCCCACAAGACTTGGCGGCGGCTCAGTCCTTTGGCCCGAGCGGTGCGCACAAAGTCTTCGCGCAAGGTGTCCAGCACGGCCGAGCGGGTCACCCGCGTCAAGATGGCCGTTTGCACCGCAGCCAGCGCCATGGCGGGCAGCAGCAAAGCCTTGATGCCCTCCCACACCCCGCCGCCATCTTCTTCAGACCAACCCGGAAAACCACCCGCACTCACCCACTCAAGGTGCACCGCAAACAGCAAGATCAAAAGAATAGCCAGCCAGAAATTGGGCAAGGCCAAGCCCAATTGGCTGAGCGTCATCACACCCACATCGCCCGCCTTATTTTGCTCAGCGGCGGCGTAAATGCCCAGCGCCAGCGCCAGCGCCACCGTCAGTCCCATGGCCATCACGGCCAGCGGCAGCGTCACCTGCATGCGCTCGGCCATCAATTGGGCGGTGGGGGTGTCGTAAGAGATGCTCAGGCCCGTCTGCCCCTGCAGCATGCCGCCCATCCAACTCAGGTAACGGGTGGCCGCGGGCTGGTTCAGGCCCAGCTTGTCTTCCATCGCGGCAATCGACTCGGGCGTGGCGGTCTCACCCAAAATGACCTGCGCGGCATTGCCCGGCAGCAACTCCAGCACGGCAAACACCACGACCGATGTGGCCAGCAGGGTCAGCACAAAGCTCATCAGCCGTCTCAAAACAAACAGGGGCACGCGCTATCCTTGGGGTCTGTGAGCAACGATGAACAGGGTTTTCAATGGCATCGCAAATGATTGTAAACAGCGGGCAAGGCTCCATTGTGGATGTCCCTGGGCTGCAAGTCGGTCACTTCACGCTGAGCGAACGGCTGACGGGCTGCTCGGTGGTCTTGGCATCCGGCGGTGCTGTGGGTGCGGTCGATGTGCGTGGGGCCGCCCCAGGCACCCGAGAGACCGATTTGCTGGACCCCGCCAATCTGGTCGACAAAGTGCACGCTGTGGTGCTGAGCGGCGGCAGCGCCTTTGGCCTGGACGCCGCCACGGGCGTGGTGCGCTGGCTGGATGAGCACGGCATCGGCTTTGAAACCGGCTACGGCCGCGTGCCCATCGTGCCTGCGGCCGTGTTGTTCGATCTGCCGGTGGTGCGACCGGGCGATGACCCCCAAGCCCGCCCCGGCGCGCAAGCTGGCTACGCCGCCTGCCAAGCGGCCACAACGGCCACACCCGCATCAGGCAATGTGGGCGCGGGCGCGGGCGCCTGCGTGGGCAAACTGTTTGGTCTGGAGCGCTGCATGAAAGGCGGCATCGGCAACGCCAGCGTGCGCGTGGGGCCTTGGGTGGTGGGCGCATTGGTGGCTTGCAATGCGGTGGGCGATGTGATCGACCCCGGCACAGGCCAGTTGCTGGCCGGTGCCCGCACGGCCGATGGGCGTAACTTGCTGGACACCCAACGCGCCTTGCTGGCGGGCGAACGCGGCAGCCGCCCCCTGCCCGGCACCAACACCACCATTGGCGTGGTGGCCACCAACGCCACCCTGACCAAAGCTCAAGCCAAGCGCCTGGCCATGAGCGCCCACGACGGCTTGGCCCGCAGCATCCGACCGGCCCACACCACGCTGGACGGCGACACCTTGTTTGCACTGGCCACGGGCACCGAGGCCGGCCCGGCGGATCTGATGCTGCTGACCGTGATGGCAGCCGAGGCCACAGCGCTGGCCACCGTGGATGCCATTCGACATGCGCGGGGTATTGAAACCACCATGGGGCTGTTGCCGGCAGCCATGGGCATCGAGGCTTGACCCCAAAAGCAAAAAGCCCGCTGGACAAGCAGCGGGCTCAAGTGTGAATTTGAATGGTAGGGCGTGACAGACTTGAACTGTCGACCAAAGGATTATGAGCAATGCTGCCTAAACTAATTTATTACTTAGAACAACATTTTGTAGCGTGAAAGAAAACTGGTGTAATCGTTCTCGCCTTGCACAACACCCTGCAAAAGTTCGCAGCGTGTCAAAAAGTATTTCCGTCTTGACCAGCATTTTTTCGCTCACCAACTCAACAGCGTGAAGTTTAGGCAAGGTCACAGTCCAAAAATTAAGCTGGACTGATGCCTTGTTGCATGTGTCGCTTAACACGACACGTCACCCTTGAAAGCCTGCACGCAACTTGTTGGACGCTGCATCAATCGCTGTGTCCAGTTCCCCTGCCAAAACTGCTGCTTTAATGATTTCCAGCGTGGGCACAAGCTCCTTTTCGCAAGCTATCTCAACGGCATATTTGCCCTTTGCCAGTTAGAGCAATCGTGCACCATATCGCACGCTCAGTGCCAGCTTGTTGGGCTTTTGCCAGCTCTGCTTGTTCACACAGTCGCTTCGCCAACTTGTTGCGCCGCATCTGGACTGCGGGCATGTGTGTCGGTTTGACAGCTGTGCTCAGCTTTAGGGTTGCAAAGGTTGCCATGTGCTTTTCCTTTCAGTTATGTTTAAAGCACAGGTAAGTCTGTAGTCGGCCCCAAGTTAGAGCAACCTGAGTTCGTCCAAATTGGACGGTCATTAGCAAGAGTGTCGTGCAAAACGACACACTGCGGTAGCTAGCGCAGTGCCTACAGATGGAAGCATGCCCTTGGAAATGTCGTATAAGAATGATTACTTTCAGTGAAAGGCTTCGTATGAACAAGCGCCAGTTCCTGTTTGCAACCATGGGTTTGGGGTCATCGTTGCTGCCCTTTTCAACTTGGGCACAAGACAGATGGGGCGAATCCAGAGGATTCCCTACAGGCTGGGGGCTACCTGGGCAACAGCAAAAGTGGGAAGGCTATACCGAGTACCACGTTGGGAATTTTTCAGGCGGCATTGAATCTATGCTGACTCATCAAAAAATTCGAGCCAGTAGCCAGCCTTTGATATTCAAGGAAGCCAAACGAAAAATCAAGCTCAACTTTGCCATGGATGCGTCTGATTTCGCTGCCAAGTACAACCGCTCAGGGCTACTGATTGCCCGCAATGGTGAGATTTGGCATGAGGAATACCGCTTCAAGCGCACTGCTGAAATGCGATTCTTTGGATGGTCTATGACCAAAAGCATCGTTGGATTACTTACTGGCATTGCACTAGAGCAAAAGAAACTGGAAACCGTCGATGACCGAATCGACAAATATGTACCGCAACTTGTGGGGCACCTGTTTGCGGACATTACTCTGCGGAATTTGTTGAACATGTCCAGCGGCATCAACATTTGTGAGTCATTCTGCAGTCCCAACAATGGCTTCGAACGCTACGGTTTTTCACAAATAGGCTACTCACCAAGGCGCGGCGAAGGTACTGACCAAATCAAGGCGCTCCTTGACTTCAAATGGGGACGCAGTGAGCCACAGGGCACGAAATTTAATTACACCGATATCAATCCAGTTTTGGTGGCTTGGGTCTTGGAGACCGTCTATCAACAACCGTTAGCACTCATCGCTGAACAGCAACTTTGGCAACCAATGGGAGCTGCGGCGGACGCCACATGGCTGACAGATGCCAAGGGCTTCACTTTTAGTGGCGCCGGCGTGTCAGCAACGCTGCAAGACTGGGCGCGAGTGGGGATACTTGTGGCAAATGATGGCTATCTGAACGGACAACAAATCGTCCCAAAAGCATGGATTGAGGACACCGCCAGGCATACGGACAAAGACCAAGCATCGCGCTTCAATGTTGCACGCCCCGGACGTGCTTACAAGAACTTCTTTTGGCACCATACGGCGGATGGTGGCATGCTGAGAATGGCTGGAGCCGTCTCGCAAAATGTCCTCATTGACCGCAAATCAAAGACGGTATTGGTTCAAACAGGCGTTAGCAATGAAGATGGCGCGGATGAAATGATGCGGACACTTTTTGCATCTGCTTGCGAACAACGCTGATCGCCAACAAGCACTCGCCTCGCGCTCCAGTCGAAAAACCGTGGCTTGATGCGCACAGGCACTTGTTTGACGATACGTGCGCCAGTGTCAGCATCTGCGAATGAACGAAAGCGTGTGGGTGTGTAGTGCTGACCCTGCGCCTGTGCAGTTGCCAACATGTGCTGCTCACCCAGTTTCATCAGCAGTTTGTTTATACGTTTCATAATCTCAGGCAGTGCGCGAGTCTTGCGAGCTGCTGTGAGTTTCAGTGTGTTCAAGATGGCTGTCATGTGCTTTTCCTTTCAGATGTTGTTAAAGCACAGACAATTTTGTGATCACCCCCAAAGAAGAACAACTGATATCCGTTCAATTTGGACGGACTCAGCGTGTTTGGTTGAGTTTCGCCATGGTGGTTCTTGCCTTGTTCAAGCGTTGGCGCTGTCGTTCAGCACTGGCAGCAGCACTAGCCTGATCAGCTGCTTTTTGAGCGCATCAATATGCAGCTGTGCGGGTGTCTTGGGCTTGAATGGCTTGAATGGCTTGATGATTTCACAAATTCTCGCGCAAGTATTTAGCTTGCCCTAAGCAGCCGATCAACAGATCGATAAGCATCAATTGGGTAGTCCAAAAACTCTTAAAGCATTTTTGTATGCCACTTTCTCAAGCGTTTCTGGCTTCATGGCTGCTAAGGCGCGACTACGCATGACTTGCACAATTTCGTTGTAGCGTCCCATCAATCCACAGCATGGATCAGTGCCCATCATTACGCGATCTGGATATTCCTCGATCATTTGCAACCAGCCTGAATTGATGCCACTCTGCGTCACTATCCTTGGTACGCCATGAATATGAGTGCCGCCACTTATCTCGCAAACAACGTTAGGCACTGCTGCGAAAATTTTACGCATGTCGTCAGGTGTCCCTTTAGGCATACAGTGCGAAACAATTGTTATCGATTTTGGATAGCGCTGTGCCATGGTAATGATCTGGTCGACTGTTCGATAATTTTTGTCGTAATGAATTTGAACAAACCCGTTATGCGTATTGGCGATTTCGTACATGCGCTTCACCACAGGGCTTTCCAACGGAATTGACCTGCCAAATGGATCGTTGAAATTTGTTGTGGTTTTGTTGTCAATGTGTATCTCACCAAATCCACGTGCCTTGCCAGTCGCCATTAGTACTTCAGCTTCTTTGAAGAACTCGACAAACACGGGATGCTCTATGTTTTGCAGCCCTTTTTCACCGCTGGACAGCACCACTTTGGTGAACTCAGCCTGCCCAATAGCAGCAATAAATCTATCACCCAAAGCTGCATGCAGGTCACCGGAGTAATCACCAACACCGCCACCCCATCGAATATTGCCATCCTGCATGCGTTTCATCATCTGTTCGACTGTTTGTCTTATTGGATTAAAGTGCATATGCACATCGGCTATGGGCACAGACTGAGCCAACGCCTCGCTTTCTGGTCGCGGTGATACCGGCGTTCCCCACATGGCAGGTTGTGCATGCAGCAACGTCGAAAGCGCCAAACTGCTCAAGATCAACAGGATTTTTTGCATGGATGTCTCCTTTTAAGTTTTATAGCAGAAGCCAGTTATTTTTTTGTTAACCGATCACTATCGGTGGTGCCGAATATTCCCTGCCATCAGCCATGTTGTTGATTCACTTACCAAGCAGAGCCAGACTCCACGCTCAAATGTGAGCTACTTGGTTGTTGATGTTTTTATTACAAGATTGTGGATAAGTCTTGTGATACTGCTGTTTCTTCGTCTCCTTTCGATAGCTTTGTTCTACTTGTATTTGCTCCTTTAACCTTAGCGGTAGAGCTCCTGAATCGCCAACTTTGATTGCCTGTTTCAACAGGTAGCGAGGCTATGTCACGTCAATTAACGCTAGCCAACGTGAAGCAGTGTTACGAGCAATGCCTAACCTTTGGGCGGCTTCTCGAACTGATACCCCTTCGCGTAGTACCAGCCGACGTAATTTGCTAAGTGTTCCCACCTTTATCACTCCTGCACACCCCTGCCCAAATAATTAGCAGGATATGTGGAACGTGGCTCAAACTTGCCCGTGAATACTCTTCAGAGTGGCTCAGTTTTCAAAATAAAACAACACGTCTCGCAACAGCACGACGCTGGGCGACGCTTGTATCGAAGTATCTATCTTGCGTTGCTTGCTGGTTTTGGCGGTGGCTGCTCCTGCCGCCAGCGGTGTGTCAGCGTGGCGTCCAGTCATAGAACACAGCCCCGCAGCGTGTGTGAACTGTGCAGTGGGCGTTCTACAAGTTGGAACCGCCCAATAAAAAAGTCACTTTGCAGCGTCGTACAAAGTGACTTGAAGAATATGAATGGTAGGGCGTCACGGACTTGAACCGTGGACCAAAGGATTATGAGTCCTCTGCTCTAACCAACTGAGCTAACGCCCCCACCGAAGCGTTGATTGTAGTGGTCAGGCAGGCCGTTTATTTGGACTGGCTCAACGCGTTGCTGACCAGCCGAGAGGTGATGTTGACGATCTGGATCATGCGGTCATAGGGCATGCGGGTCGGGCCGATCACACCCAGGGTGCCGACCACTTGGCCATCGACTTCGTAGGGCGAGCTGACCACCGACAGCTCTTGCATCGGCACGATCTGACTTTCGCCGCCTATGTAAATGCGCACGCCTTCGGCTTGGCTCGACACGTCCAGCAAACGCATGAGCTGGGTTTTTTGCTCAAACAGATCGAATGCCCGGCGCAAATGCCCCATGTCGCTGGAAAAGTCGCTCACCGACAGCAAGTTGCGTTCGCCCGCGATCACCACTTCGTTTTGATCTTCTGCCAAGGCTTCGGTGCTGACCTGCACGGCCGCTTGCATGAGCGTGGCGATTTCGCTTTGCAGGCTGACCAGTTCTTGCTGCACCCGGCTGCGCACCTGCTCGATGGCCATGCCCGCGTAATGGGTGTTGAGGAAATTCGAGGTCTCGATCAGTTGGCTTTGCGAGTAATCGGTCTCGGTGAACAGGATGCGGTTTTGCACATCGCCTTCGGGCGAGACGATGATGACGAGCAAGCGCCGCTCTGACAGGCGCAAAAATTCGATGTGCCGGAACACCGAAGCCCGTCGGGGCGTCATGACCACACCCACAAAATGCGACAGGTTGGACAACAAGTTGGCGGCGCTGGCGATCACCTTTTGGGGTTGGTCGGGCGTGAGCGCCGGGGTGTCCAGGCCGTCGCGCTGCACGGTGAGCATGGTGTCCACAAACAGGCGGTAACCCCGGCTGGTGGGGATGCGCCCGGCCGAGGTGTGGGGGCTGGCGATCAGGCCCAGCTCTTCCAGGTCCGACATCACGTTGCGGATGGTGGCGGGTGACAAATCCAGGCCCGAGGCTTTGGAGAGCGTGCGCGAGCCCACGGGTTGGCCGTCCGCGATATAGCGTTCCACCAGGGCTTTGAGCAATAACTTGGCACGATCATCTAGCATGCGGTCATTTTAATGATGTAATTTGCCAATGAGATCCAAGTTCCGTCACGTCGCACTCTTTGGCAAGTACCACACCACCGCGCATGGCGGGGCGCTGGAGAGTTCACGCCGCGCCCTGGACGATGTGGCCCAATTCCTGACGCGGCAAGGCTGCGACGTGGTGCTGGACACGGAAACCGCCTCCCACACGGGCCTGAGCCAGTACCACGTGCTGGAGATGGCCGAGATCGGCACGCAGTGCGATCTGGGCCTGGTCATCGGGGGCGATGGCACCATGCTGGGCATTGGCCGCCAGATGGCCCGCTACGGCCTGCCCTTGATGGGCATCAACCAAGGGCGACTGGGATTCATCACCGACATTCCCCTGCAAAGCTACCAGGATGTGTTGCTGCCCATGTTGCAGGGCCACTACCAGCCTGAAGACCGCAGCTTGCTGCAAGCCCAGGTCGTGCGCGACCAGCGCAGCGTGTTCAGCGCCTTGGCCATGAACGACGTGGTGGTCAACCGGGGCGGTACCTCCGGCATGGTCGAGTTGCGGGTGGAGGTCGACGGCCACTTTGTGTCCAACCAGCGCGCCGACGGCTTGATCATCGCCACGCCCACGGGCTCCACCGCTTATTCCTTGTCGGTGGGTGGGCCTTTGATGCACCCTGGCATTGGCGGTTGGGTCATGGCCCCGATCGCACCCCACACCTTGTCCAACCGTCCGATCGTGCTGCCCGAATCGGCCGAGATCAGCATCGAGATCGTGGCCGGGCGCTATGTCAGTGCCAACTTTGATATGCAATCGCTGGCCGATCTGATTTTGGGTGACCGGATCGTGGTCAAACGCTCCGAGCACACGGTGCGGTTTTTGCACCCCGCGGGCTGGAATTATTTCGACACTTTGCGCAAAAAAATGCACTGGAATGAGGGCGCTTAAGCCGTGGCACTGACGCACATCACCCTGCGCGATTTCGTGATCGTGCACGAATTGGAGCTGGACCTGAGCACAGGCTTCAGCGTGTTGACCGGCGAGACCGGTGCAGGCAAATCCATTTTGATCGATGCGCTGCAATTGGCACTGGGCAGCCGCGCTGAAGCCAGCGTGGTGCGCGAGGGTGCCAGCCGCTGCGAGGTCTGCGCAGAATTTGAACCCACGCCCGCCATTGCGGCTTGGCTTGAAGAGGCCGGTTTTGAGGCCAGTGCCAATTTGCTGCTGCGCCGCACGGTGGACACCACGGGCAAAAGCCGCGCCTGGGTCAACGGCAGCCCCGCCACCGCCACGCAATTGCGCGAACTGGGCGAGCAGTTGCTGGACATCCATGGCCAGCACGCCTGGCAAAGCCTGACCCGGCCCGATGCCGTGCGCGGCCTGCTTGACGCCTACGCGGGCACCGACACACGCCCGCTCAAACTGGCTTGGCAAACCTGGCGGCAGGCCCAGCAAACGCTGGCCGATGCCCAGCAAGCGCAGAGCACCTTGACCAACGAACGCGAACGCCTGGCCTGGCAAATCGGCGAGCTGGAAAAGCTGAATCCGCAAACCGACGAATGGCAAGATCTGAGCACCCAGCACAGCCGCCTGGCCAATGCTCAGGCCTTGATCGACGGGGCCAACCAAGTCACTGTGCTGCTCGAGGGTGACGACAGTGACAGCGATGGCGGCGCGCTGCGCCAACTGTCCCGCGCCATCCAGACCCTGCAGTCGCTCGGTCAGTTTGAGCCCGAATTCAACGCTCTGGCCGATGTGCTGGTGTCTGCGCAGGCCCAGGCCGAAGACGTCGCCCACAGCCTGCACGGCTACTTGCGAAAAACCGATCTGGACCCGCAGCACCTGGCCCAACTGGACGAGCGCATGGGCTTGTGGCTGTCGCTGGCCCGGCGCTACAAAAAAACACCAGACGAACTGCCCTTGAGCTTGAAAACCTGGCGCCAAGAGCTGACCCAGCTCGATGCGGCCGCCGACTTGGACAGCCTGCAAAAAGCCGAACAAGCTGCCCACAAAGCCTGCCTGCAAGCAGCCAAAGCAGTTTCACAGCAACGTCAAAAGGCGGCCAAACCATTGGCCCAAGCCGTCAGCAGCGCCATGCAGCAGTTGGGCATGCAAGGCGGCCGCTTTGAGGTGCAGCTGCAAACCTTGGACGCACCCGCGCAACATGGCTTGGAAGAAGTCAGTTTTCTGGTGGCAGGGCACGAGGGCAGCACACCCCGGCCCGTGGGCAAAGTGGCCTCGGGCGGCGAACTCTCGCGCATCGCGCTGGCCATTGCGGTCACCACCAGCGAGCTGGGCGAAGCCGGTACCCTGATCTTTGACGAGGTGGACTCGGGTGTCGGCGGCGCTGTGGCCGAGACCGTGGGCCGCCTGATGAAACAACTGGGCCAACACCGCCAGGTGCTGGCCGTGACCCACCTGCCCCAGGTCGCCGCCTGCGCTGACCACCACCTGCTGGTGAGCAAAGCCTCGGCCAATGGTCAGGTGAGCAGCCAAGTGCGCGGCGTGAGTGGGCAAGAGCGCGTGAGCGAAATTGCCCGCATGCTGGGCGGTGAAAAGTTGTCCGCCACCACCTTGGCCCACGCACGCGAGATGCTGGGCTCACCTTCCAAACTGGTTGGCCGCAAAGCCACCCAAAGCTGAGCATGGACATCATCCTCATCACCGGCATGTCCGGCTCTGGCAAATCGGTGGCGCTGCACGCGCTCGAAGACGCGGGTTACTACTGCGTCGACAACCTACCGCCCGAGCTTTTGATCCCCTTCGTGAAACTCGAAGAAAAACAAAAAGAGAAACGGCTGGCGATTGCGATCGATGTGCGCAGCGCCAATTCCTTGCACCTGATGCCCGAGCAAATGGCCTTGCTGCGCGACATGGGCATGACCGTGAAGTCGGTTTTTTTGGACGCCACCAGCGATACCTTGCAGCGCCGCTATTCGGAAACACGGCGCAAACACCCCTTATCGGGCGGCAGCAAACCCCAAAGCGACAAGGCGCTGCTCGAAACCATCCTGTTCGAGCGCGAACTGCTGTCCGATCTGCGTGAGCGGGCCCACGTCATCGACACCAGTTTGCTGCGCTCGGCCCAGCTCCAAACCTACATCAAGACCCTGGTCAGCACCCCTTCGGCGCAATTGACACTGGTCTTTGAATCCTTTGGCTTCAAGCGCGGTATCCCCACCGACGCCGACTATGTGTTTGACGTGCGCATGCTGCCCAACCCCCATTACGAAAGCACGCTGCGGCCGCTGACCGGACGCGACGAGCCGGTGCAGGCCTACCTGCGCCAGTCCGAAGAATTCGTCCAAATGCAGCTGCAGATCGAAGGGTTTTTGAAGCACTGGATTCCCGCCATCGAGCGCGATCACCGCAGCTACGTGACGGTGGCCATCGGCTGCACCGGGGGCCAGCACCGTTCGGTGTTCATGGTCGAACAACTGGCCCAGAGCTTCGGTACACGCTGGCTCACCCTCAAACGGCACCGAGAGCTGGACGCGATCTGAGCGCTCCGGCGCTGTCAGCCGGCACTTGAAGCGGCAAGCGTGTCGTTCACCCGGCAGCCAGCAAAACCCGAATCGGTGCTGGCAAGCCCATGGCCGGCCAGGCCTCTGCATCCACCCAATGACCCTCACAAGCCGGGGCAAACTGCCCGGGCCCGCGCAGGCGCACCGGGTGCAGGTGCAAGTCGCGGTGCGTCAAGACATGCTTCCAGGGCGCAATGAATTGCGGGTCTGTCCCTTTTGTCCAAGCGGACAGCAAATCTGCCTCAGAGTCAAACACCGGCAAGCTGAACAAGCCGGCCCAGATGCCTGTATCGGGCCGTTTTTGCAGCCACACCTGGCCTTGCGCATTGACCGCCCACAGCAACCACAGCGTCGCGCTGCTGCGCTTGAGCTTGCGGGTTTTGACGGGATAAGCCAGCGGCTCGCCCCGCGCTTGGGCTTGGCACACAGTGGAGACTGGGCAAGCCTCGCACTGAGCCTTGCGTGGCAAACAGACGGTGGCGCCCAAGTCCATCAGGGCCTGGGTATAGCGCGGCATGTCGGCCGCTTGCGCCGGCAGCAGGTCTTGCGCCAGCGCCCACAGGGCTTTTTCGTTTTTGGCGACCGCCAGATCCGCGCCATAGCCCAGCACCCGGGTCAGCACGCGCTTGACGTTGCCGTCCAAGATGGCAGCACGCTCACCAAAGCAAAAGGCCGCGATCGCCGCGGCCGTGGATCGACCAATGCCCGGCAAGGTTTGCAGGTCTTCGGCACGGCGCGGAAAAGCCCCGCCAAAACGCGCCATCACCTCTTGGGCGCATTGGTGCAGGTTGCGGGCGCGGCTGTAATAGCCCAAGCCGCTCCACAGCCCCAGCACATCGTCTTGCGGCGCTGCGGCCAAGGCCGCCACGTTCGGGAAACGCCCTAAAAACCGGGGAAAGTAGTCCAGCACCGTACTCACCTGCGTTTGCTGCAGCATGATCTCGGACAGCCAGACGCGGTAGGGGTCCTGGGTGTTTTGCCAGGGCAGGCTTTGGCGGCCATGCAGACGCTGCCAATCCACCATGCGGCGGGCAAACCCTTCGGGCTTGGTGATCACGGTTTCTGGCATGTGGAGCAGTAAAAGGTGGTGCGCTGGCCTTGCAGCATGGATTTGATGGGCGTAGCGCACACACGGCACGGCTCGCCCGCGCGGCCATAGACCGCCGCTTCCAGTTGAAAATACCCGGTACGGCCTTCGGCATTCACAAAATCCTTGAGCGAGCTGCCGCCTTGCGCCACCGCACGGGTCAGCACCTGGACTATGGCCGCATGCAGCCGGGCCACACGGGGTTTGGACAAACGCGACGCTTTCGTGGTCGGACGTATGCCGGCCATGAACAAGGCTTCCGACGCATAGATATTGCCCACGCCAACGACCTCGTCACCCGCGAGCAAAACCTGCTTGATGGCCGACTGGCGTTTTTTGAGGGCCGCGGCAAAAGCGCCCACCTCGAACTGGGCACCCAAGGGCTCCACACCCAGCCGCCCCAACAGCTTTTGCGCTGGCGGTGAGTCTTCTGATGGCGCCCAGACCACGGCCCCGAAACGGCGCGGATCGTGCAGGCGCAAAACGCCCCGGTCAGTCACCAGGTCCATGTGGTCGTGCGGGCCAGCTTCGGGCTGTGTGGGGGCAAAGTTCAAACTGCCCGACATGCCCAAATGCACCAGCAGCAGGCCTTGGTCCAAGTCCAGCAACAGGTATTTGCCACGCCTTCGCACACCCCAGATTTGCCGACCCACCAGGCTGGCAGCCGATGCACCCAGCGGCCAGCGCAGGGGCTTGCCCAGGTGCAAGGCCAGAATGTGGGCCGAGGCGATCCGGTCGGCGAAACTGCGGCGGGTGACTTCAACTTCCGGGAGTTCGGGCATGCAAGGGTCCTGCGCCTGCGATGGCCATTGGCCTGTGGCGCACTGGTTAAAAAGGTGGCTGGATTATGATGGTCAGCATGAAATTCTGGTTTCGACTTGCCCTCTTGTCCTCGTGCGTTGTCGGTGCTTGGGCGCAGTCTGCCGCCCCCAAAGCAGACGAGACGCCCAAACCGTCGGCGCTGAACGCTGCCCTTTTTTACCAAATCTTGCTCGGTGAGCTCAACACCCGACAAGGCTCGCCGGGCACCGGTTTTTCGCTCATGCTCGACGCGGCGCGCAAAACCGGCGACCCGGCGCTGTTCCAGCGCGCGGTCGACATGGCCCTGCAAGCCCGCTCTGGCGAGGCCGCCCTGCAAGCAGCGCAGGCCTGGAAAAGGGAAATCCCCTCCGCCATCGAAGCCAGCCGCTACGTGCTCCAGATTTTGCTGGCCCTCAACCGGGTCGAGGAAGCAGGCAAAGCCTTGGCAGTTTCGATCAACGAACTGCCGCTGGACGAGCAGCCTGGTGCCATTGCCTCCGTGCCGCGCTTGTTTGGCGTGGTGCAAGAAAAGGCCTTGGCAGCCGATGTGGTCGAAAAAGCCTTGGCTCAGTCCTTCAGCCAAAAAGCCACTTCGGCGGCCGCCTGGACCACCATGGGCCGCATGCACCGGGATTCGGGCAAGATCTCTCGGGCCGTTGAGGCAGCAACACAAGGCCACGCCGCAGATCCACAGGCCACAGGGCCTTTGCTGTTGGCGCTCAGCCTGTTGGTCAACGCCAACAGCACGCTCAAGCCCATGGTCGATGCGGCCATGAAAACCGATGTCGTGCCTGAGCTGCGCATGGGCTACGCCCGCACATTGGTGGGGCTGCAGCTCTACCCCGAAGCCTTGGCGCAATTGGTGATGCTCAATGCCAAGCACCCACAGTTTGCCGATGGTTGGCTGATCCACGGCCTGGTCTTGCAGGAAAATGGCCAGCTGCCTGAAGCCGAAAAACGCCTTGAAGAATACATCCGCTTGGTGGCCCAAAGCCCAACACCCGAGCAGCAGGCCGGATTGGCCGAAGCCTTGATGAGTCTGGCCCAAATTGCACAAAAACAAGGCCAACTGGACCGCGCCAATCAGTGGCTCAGCCGCATGCCCGCCGGGGCCGATCCCATCAAACTGGCCAGCCGCCAAGCTGACCTGCTGGCCCAGCAAGGCCGCCTGGACGAGGCGCGCCGCGTGCTGGCGCAGGTCAAACCCGCCAATGCCGAACAGGCACGCCGCAAAGTGCTGGCCCAATCCTTCTGGCTGCGTGAGAACCGCGACACGGCCGCTGCCTACGCCCTGGTGCGGGCGGCTTTGGATAAAAAACCGGAGGACAACGAGTTGCTGACCGAGTTGTCGCTCATTTGTGAAAAGCTCAAGCGCTTTGACGAAATGGAAATCCTGCTGCGCCAGCTCATGGCCAAGGCTCCGCAAGAGGCACACGCCTTCAATGCCCTGGGCTATTCGCTGGCAGACCGCAACATCCGCCTGGACGAAGCGCAGCAACTGATCGAAAAAGCCCTGCAACTGTCGCCGCAAGACGCCTACATTCAGGACAGCCTGGGCTGGGTGAAATTCCGCCAGGGCCTGCACCAGGAAGCCTTGACCATCCTCCAAGCCGCCTACAAAGCCAAACCCGATGCCGAGATCGCAGCGCACCTGGGCGAGGTGCTGTGGGTCACCGGCCAACAAGGCGAAGCGGGCTCCATCTGGCGCGAAGGCCTGCTGCTCAAGGCCGACAACGAAACCCTGGTCGACACCCTCAAGCGCTTCAACTTCAAACCATGACGTTTGCTCAGCAGCCCCGGTCCTCCCCGTTGGAGCGACGCGCCTGGCTGGGCCTGCTGAGCATGGGCTTGCTCAGCCTGGCCGGTTGCGCCACCCCCCGCCCTCGGCCCGCTGACCCGGCCGCATTCTGGTCGGGGCGTCTGGCCTTGCAGCTGCAAAGCAACCCACCGCAAAACTGGAGTGCCAGCTTCGAGCTGCAAGGCTCGGCCGAACAAGGCCAACTGGTTTTGCTCAGCCCGATCGGCACCACATTCGCACGCCTGAGCTGGACGCCCCAAGCCGCCCTGCTGGAGCAAGGCCAGGACAAAACCGAAGGCAGCAGCCTGCAAAGCCTGAGCCAGCGCCTGACTGGCACCGATCTGCCCATCGCTGCGCTGTTTGAATGGCTGGCAGGCAAAGCCTTGGATGCGCCCGGCTGGCAAGTGGACCTGTCTGCCCATCCGCAAGGCCGCCTGACGGCCCGCAAAATGGCCCCCGGCCCCGAAGCCGTGTTGCGCATCCTGCTTGACCGCTGAGACCCACAACCCCCAAGCGTCTGGCGATAATCTGCCCCATGAAACTGCTGCACGACGTTCCGGCCCCGGCCAAACTCAACCTGTTCCTGCACATCACAGGCCAGCGGCCCGATGGTTACCACCTGCTGCAATCGGTGTTCATGCTCATCGACTGGTGCGACACCCTGCACTTTGAAAAGCGCCCCGGCGGCGCCATCAGCCGCGAAGACCTGACCGTCCAGTTGCCCGCCGACGACCTGATCACCCGCGCTGCCAAATTGCTGCAGCAGCACACCGGCTGCACACAAGGCGTTCACATCGCGGTCGAGAAACAAATTCCGGCTCAAGCGGGCATGGGCGGCGGCTCATCGGACGCCGCCAGCTGCCTGCTCGCGCTCAACCGGCTTTGGGACCTGAAACTGTCCCTGCCCGCACTGGCGCAACTGGGCTTGCAGCTGGGCGCAGATGTGCCTTTTTTTCTGCGTGGCCGCAATGCCTGGGTGGAAGGCATCGGCGAAATCATCACCCCCATCGCACTGCCTAAGGCGCAGTTTTGGGTCCTCAAACCACCTTCGGGCGTCGAAACATCCCAAATTTTTACGCACCCGTCGCTTCAACGGGCCACAAAGCCTGCTACAATTTCGGTCTTCGCTGCGCAGCCATATGACTTTGGTCACAATGATCTGCAACCCGTCGCCCAAACGATCTGTCCAGATGTTCGTCTCGCACTCCAAGTGCTTGGCAACGCAGGCATGAACGGCAAAATGACGGGTTCTGGCAGTGCAGTGTTTGCGCATTGCACCTCAGGCATCGCGTCAATTCAGGTCCCAGACCTTTGGCACGTGCGCAAATGCAGCAATTTGGAGGTTCATCCTTTACAGGGTTGGGCCACCAGCGATAGTTGATCGGTCGGTCGCTGTTTCAGCGGTCAACCCGTGTAGGGGAGTCGCCAAGTTGGTTAAGGCACCGGATTTTGATTCCGGCATTCGAAGGTTCGAGTCCTTCTTCCCCTGCCAAATACGTTCAATCGTACAGGCCCCTTTATCTGATCGCTGGAATGCACATGCAGCCTGCTTCACTCCCACCCGAATTCATGCTGTTCACCGGCAATGCCAATCCCGTTTTGGCTGCCGAAATCGCCAAGCATCTGGGCACACAGCTCGGCGCGGTCGATGTGGGTCGCTTCTCCGACGGTGAAGTCACCGTCGAACTCAAGCAAAACGTTCGCGCCCGCGAAGTGTTCGTGGTCCAGTCCACCTGCGCCCCGACCAACGAAAACCTGATGGAACTGTTGATCATGGTCGACGCGTTCAAACGCGCCTCGGCTGGCCGTATCAGCGCCGTCATCCCTTATTTCGGTTACGCCCGCCAAGACCGCCGTCCACGCTCGACCCGTGTGCCCATCTCTGCCAAAGTGGTGGCCAACATGCTGCAAGCGGTGGGTGTTGACCGCGTGCTGACCATGGACTTGCACGCCGACCAGATCCAGGGCTTTTTTGACATCCCGGTCGACAACATTTACGCCTCGCCCGTCTTGCTGGGCGACCTGCGCCAGAAAAACTACGAAGACCTGATTGTCGTGTCCCCTGACGTGGGTGGCGTGGTGCGCGCTCGCGCACTGGCCAAACAGCTCGGTTGCGACCTGGCCATCATCGACAAGCGCCGCCCCAAAGCCAACGTGTCTGAAGTCATGCACGTGATTGGCGAGATCGAAGGTCGCAACTGCGTGATCATGGACGACATGATCGACACCGCGGGCACCTTGGTCAAAGCGGCCGAAGTGCTCAAAGAGCGCGGCGCGAAAAAAGTCTACGCCTATTGCACACACCCGATTTTTTCGGGTCCGGCCATCGACCGCATCGCCAAGGGTGAGGCCCTCGATGAAGTGGTGGTCACCAACACCATCCCGCTGACGGCCGAAGCCGCAGCGTGTTCCAAGATTCGCCAACTTTCCGTGGCACCGCTGATCGCCGAAACGATCAACCGGATTGCACACGGCGAGTCGGTGATGAGCCTGTTCTCCGATCAAGCCTGATCGGGAAGAGGCCCACAGTGGCCAGCCGTCCTGATGGACTGGCTGGCTTTTTTGAGTCAGGGCCGCACTGGTCGCGGTGGGCCCTAGAAGGAGAAATGTATGAAATTTGTCGCTTTTGAGCGCGCCAAGCAGGGCACGGGTGCGAGCCGCCGTCTCCGCAATTCCGGTCGCACACCTGGCATCGTTTACGGTTCCACATCGGCCCCCCAACTGATCGAGCTGGACCACAACGCTTTGTGGCACGCCCTGAAAAAAGAAGCTTTCCACGCTTCGATCCTGGACATGGAATTCAACGGTCAATCCAGCAAAGTCTTGCTGCGTGACTACCAGATGCACCCCTACAAGCAGTTGGTGCAACACATCGACTTCCAGCGTGTGGACGCCAACACCACTTTGCACATGAAAGTGCCATTGCACTTCAGCGGCGAAGAAGAGTCCGAAGCCGTCAAGACCGACAAGTGCACGATCACCCACGTGGCGACCGACATCGAAGTCGCTTGCTTGCCCGCCAACCTGCCCGAATTCATCGCGGTGGACTTGAAAGGCCTGACCAAGGGCAACTCCCTGCACCTGAACGACATCACCTTGCCTGCTGGCTGCAAAGCCATCACCCACGGCAAGAAAAACCCGGTCCTCGTGTCCGTGGTGGCTCCGGTCGAAGAAGTCGTCGCTGCCCCAGTGGTCGCAGCCCCTGCCGACGCTAAAAAGGGCAAAGGCAAGAAGTAATCTTCTGGCTGAGGGCAGCAATGCCCCGCTCTTGAAGGCCCGCGCAAGCGGGCCTTTTGCTTTGTGTCAACCCTGCGCAAGCTCGGGAGGCAACCTGCGCCAAGGATAATCACGCACCATGATCAAACTGCTAGTCGGCCTGGGCAACCCGGGCAACGAATACGAAGACACCCGCCACAACGCCGGTTTCTGGTGGATCGATGCCGTGGCCCGGGAGCTGAAGGTGTCGCTGGTGCCCGAGCGCAGCTACCACGGCCTGGTGGCCCGCACCACCGTGAATGGCCACAACGTGTGGTTGCTCGAGCCCCAGACCTTCATGAACCTGTCAGGCAAGTCGGTCAGCGCGCTGGCCCGGTTCTTCAAAATCCAGCCGCAAGAAATTCTGGTGGCGCACGACGAACTCGACATCTCGCCGGGTGAAGCCAAGCTGAAACTGGGCGGCAGCCATGCCGGACACAACGGCCTGCGAGACATCCATGCCCAACTGGGCACCGCCGACTATTGGCGCCTGCGCATTGGCGTGGGCCATCCGGGGGACAAGGCCGAAGTGGTCAGCTGGGTGTTAAAGAAGCCAATGCTCGAGCAGCGCAAAGCCATTGACGACAGCATCTACCGCGCAGTAAACGCCTTGCCGCTTTTGTTGAAAGGCGACATGGAAAAAGCCATGGCACAGATTCACACCAGCAAGCCGCCACGCCCCAAACCACCCCGGCCCGTCAAAACACCAACGCCAGAAGCCCCAACAAGCGCCGAGTGAAACGGGCCGCCGAGCTCACTGCCCCTGCAGCCTGCGGTATTTGGCCCAGAGTGTTTCCTGGCTCTCGACATGCTGGGGGTGGATGGGAATGCAGGCCACCGGGCAGACCTGCACACACTGGGGCTCGTCGAAATGCCCCACGCACTCGGTGCACTTGGACGGGTCGATTTCGTAAATCTCTTCGCCCAGATAAATCGCCTGGTTCGGGCACTCGGGCTCGCACACATCGCAGTTGATGCATTCGTCGGTGATCATCAGGGCCATGGCTGGGGCTCCGCAAAAGTCTGCATCGTGGTCATGCCCGAATTATCGGCCACAGGCATCAGCCCGAACGAGAGCAGGGCTGTTGCCTGCCCCATGGCCTGAGCTGGGCAAGACCCACACACGGCCCTGACCCAGCGGCATCAGCCTAAAATGGACCTCATGATGAACGCTGACCTGCACTGCCACTCCGTCATCTCCGACGGCACCCTCACCCCCGAAGACCTGGCTGGACGCGCCAAAGCCAACGGCGTGGAGCTGTGGGCGCTGACCGACCACGACGAGGTCGGCGGACAAGACCGCGCCCTGGCTGCTGCCCGTGCGCATGGCCTGCCCTACCTCACAGGCACCGAAATTTCGGTCACCTTTGCCCACCAGACCGTGCACATCGTGGGCCTGGGCTTTGACCCGCACGACAGCGCTCTGGTGGCGGGCTTGCGCCGAACACGGGGGGGCCGCAGCGAACGTGCCCAAGAAATGTCGGACGGCCTGGCCAAAGTCGGCATCAAAAACGCCTACGAAGGCGCCCTTCTCTACGTGGGCAACCCCGAGTTGATTTCACGCACCCACTTTGCCCGCCACCTGGTCGAGACCGGTGTCTGCAGCGACACCTCGGAGGTTTTCCGCAAATACCTGACAGAAGGCAAACCCGGCTACGTGCCACACCGCTGGGCACGGCTGCAAGAAGCGGTGCAGTGGATCACCGAGGCCGGTGGCATCGCCGTCATTGCCCACCCGGCCCGGTATGGTTTCACGCCCAACGAAGAATATGCGCTGTTTAGCGAGTTCAAGGCCCACGGCGGGCGCGGCGTCGAAGTCGTCACTGGCAGCCACTCTTCGCAAGAAGCGGTGCGCTACGCTGAAACTGCCCTCGAATTCGACCTGGTGGCCTCGCGTGGCAGTGACTTCCACAGCCCCGACGAAAGCCGCATCGACCTGGGCACATTGCCCTTACTGCCCGGCCAACTTACCCCGGTTTGGGAGCTGCTGGCCGACCGCATTCAGTGAACCCGACCCACCGACACGCCAGCCTTCAGGGGATTGGGTTTGCGGTCCTGGCGACCGCCTGCTTCGCCACCCTGGACACCACCACCCGGCATGTGAGTGCGGGCTTGTCGGTGATGGTGGCCCTGTGGTTCCGTTACGCCATTCAGGCACTCATCACCACGGTGGTGGTCTGGCCGGGGCGTGGTCGTCGCGTTTTGCGCACCGAGCACCCCCGCTTTCAGCTGTCCCGTGGCCTGCTGCTGTTTGCTTGCAGCATCCTCGCTTTTTTGAGCCTCAAATACATGCCTGTTGGCGAATTCACCGCCATCTCGCTGCTGGCCCCATTGGTGATCACCTTGCTGGCGGCCTGGATGCTGAAGGAGAAAATCCGCCCCCTGCGCTGGCTGCTGGTGCTGGGTGGCTTCATCGGCACGATGGTCATCATCCGCCCCGGCAGCCAACACTTTGACTGGACAGTGATCCTGCCACTGATGCTGGTGGGCACCAACTCCGGCTTTCAACTGCTGACGAGCAAGATGGCCAAGACCGAAGACCCCATCACCACCCACTTCTACACCGGCTGGATCGGCACGGTGATGGCCACGCTGCTGCTGCCATTTGTCTGGGAAATGCCCGCAGACTGGACCGTCTGGTTGCAGCTGCTCTTGATGGGCGTGCTCGCCTCCGTCGGACATTTCTTGCTCATCCTGGCCTATGGCCGCACCCCGGCCGCCACCCTCACGCCCTACATGTACACCCAGATCGGTTTTGCCGTGCTGGGCGGCTGGCTCGTCTTCAACCACCTGCCCGACCACTGGACTTTTGTTGGTATGGGCTTGGTGGCCCTGTGCGGCGCTTTGGGGGCCTGGCTTACCGTGCGGGAAAACCGCATCACGGTCATGCCCCCTGAATCCTGAATCCTGCGCCAACGCTCTTGCTCTGCTGGGGTTCACCCCCACTTACCACCAGAGGGCCTTCAACCATGTCCCAGTTCTTCTCTGTTCACCCCGATAACCCGCAAGAGCGCCTGCTCAAGCAAGCCGTGCAGCTGCTGAACAAGGGCAGCGTGCTGGCCGTGCCCACCGACTCCAGCTACGCCCTGGTCTGCCACTTGGACGACAAAAACGCCGCCGACCAGTTGCGCCGCATCCGTGGCGTGGACGACAAGCACCACTTGACCTTGCTGTGCCGCGACCTGAGCGAGCTGGCCAACTATGCACGGGTGGACAACCGGCAGTTTCGGGCCATCAAGCAGGCCACGCCCGGTCCCTTCACCTTCATCTTGGAAGCCACCAAGGAAGTGCCCCGCCGCGTGAGTCACCCCCAGCGCAAAACCATTGGTCTGCGCGTGCCCGAGCACCCAGTGCTGCAAGCGTTGCTGGCCTTGCATGGTGCGCCGCTGCTGGCGGCCACCCTCATCATGCCGGGCGAAGACCTGCCGCTGAACGACCCCGAAGAGATCCGCCATCGCCTTGAGCACCAGGTGGGCGCCGTCATCGATGCCGGGGCTTGCTCGCTCGAACCCACCACCGTGATCGACATGAGCAGCGACGCGCCCCAAGTGCTCCGCCAAGGCCAAGGCGATCCTGCGCGCTTAGGTCTTTGAACTCTTTAGCCCTCTAAGAAGCCGCTCGCGTGGCCGAATGCTGCAAAGCCTCTCCCCTGTGGGAGGCCGCCCCCGCGGCCGAATGCGCGCAGTGCCACCCGCACCATTCGCGAGCAGGGGCTCGCTCCCACATCAAATCTGCAGCACACTGTTGAAACGCTCACCAGTAGCCCAATACTGCTGGACCCATCCCATAAAGACACTGAGCCCCCAGAACCAAGCGCAGGTCAGGTCTGAGACAATCTCATACATATGTCCGACCTCATCCAGACCGTTTTGATTTATGCCCTGCCCGTGATCTTCGCGATCACCCTGCACGAGGCCGCCCACGGCTATGCCGCGCTGCGCCTGGGCGACAACACCGCGTCGATGCTCGGACGCGTCACACTCAACCCTTTGCCGCACATCGATCCGGTGGGCACCATCTTGCTGCCGCTGCTGCTGTACTTCAGCACCAGCGGCGCGTTTTTGTTTGGTTATGCCAAGCCGGTGCCGGTGCGCTTTGACCGCCTGCGTCACCCCAAGCGCGACATGGTCTGGGTCGCCTTGGCAGGACCGGGTTCGAATCTGGTTCAAGCCTTGATTTGGGGCGTGCTTTTTTACGTGCTGGCAGGCAGTGGCATCACCGAGCGCTTCTTCATCGAGATGTGCAAAGCCGGCATGCTGACCAATGTGGTCATGTTCGCCTTCAACTTGTTTCCGCTGCCCCCGCTGGATGGCGGGCGCATTCTGGTCGGCCTGCTGCCGTGGCGGCTGGCGGTGCAGGTGTCGCGCGTGGAGCCTTGGGGCTTTTTCATCGTCATGGCCTTGGTGCTGACCGGCCTCATCAGCGCCTGGTGGATGCAGCCCCTGATGGGCCTGACCTTTGATTTCCTCAAACTCAGCCTCAGCCCGCTGGCCGCGGTGCTGCGCTGATTTCCAATGCGCTGATTTTCTTTTATTCGTTTGCCTGCTTTTTTCATGAACTCCAAGACCCGCACACGCGTTCTCACCGGCATCACCACCACCGGCACCCCCCACCTGGGCAACTACGTGGGCGCCATCCGCCCCACGGTGCAAGCCAGCCGGGACACCCGCACCGATGGTTTTTACTTTTTGGCCGACTACCATGCGCTCATCAAATGCGACGAGCCCGTCCGCATCCAGCGCTCCACCCTGGAGATCGCTGCCAGCTGGATCGCCTCGGGCCTGGACCCGGACAAAGTCACTTTCTACCGCCAGTCGGATATTCCAGAAATCCCCGAACTCACCTGGCTGCTGACCTGCGTGACCGGCAAGGGTGTGCTCAACCGGGCCCACGCCTACAAAGCCGCTGTCGACAAAAACAACGCCGCGGGTCACGACCCGGACAGCGATGTGTCGGCAGGTCTGTTCATGTACCCCGTGCTCATGGGCGCCGACATTTTGATGTTCAAGGCGCACAAAGTGCCCGTGGGACGCGACCAGATTCAGCACATTGAGATGGCACGCGACATGGCGTCCAGCTTCAACCATCTGTATGGCGAGCACTTTGTCTTGCCCGAAGCCGTGATCGAAGAATCGGTGGCCCTGCTCCCGGGCTTGGACGGCCGCAAGATGAGCAAAAGCTACGACAACACCATCCCGCTGTTTGCCCCCGCCGCTCAAATGCGCAAGCAAATCGCGGCCATCGTGACCGACTCCCAAGCACCCGGCGAGCCCAAAGCCACCGAGGGCTCGGCCCTGTTCCAGATCTACCAGGCTTTTGCCAGCGGCGAAGAAACCGCCGCCATGGCCCGCGCCTATGCCGAGGGCATCGGCTGGGGCGACGCCAAGCAAATGCTGTTCGAGCGCATCGACCGCGAAATCGCACCCATGCGCGAGCACTACCAAGCCCTGATCGACAACCCCGCGCAGATGGACAAAATTTTGCTGGCCGGTGCCGACAAGGCCCGCCAGCTGGCCACGCCCTTCATGCGCGAGTTGCGGCACGCCGTGGGCCTGCGCGCCTTGTCTTCGGGCAACGCGGCACCTGCGGCCAAAGAGGCCAAAGCAGCGTTGCCCAGCTTCAAGCAATACCGCGAAAAAGACGGCCAGTTTTACTTCAAGCTGGTGGATGCACAGGGCCAACTGCTCTTGCAAAGCAAGGGGTTCGCATCGCCTCAAGAGGCCGGGCAAACCATCGCACGTCTGCAGACCGACGGTTTGACCGCGCTTGCAGACCTGGCCCCCCAGCTGGAAGGATGGACACCCGAAACAGCCCAAGCGGTCGGGTCAGCGCTGACAGAAATAATGAATTCGCAAAAATCGATTAATTAACTTTACCGAATTTGCCAATTTATATTGCGTAAATTCATAAATACGTGTATCGTTAAACTTTAAGACTACTGCAGAGTTCTAAACCATGACTGTATACGTCATCGATGACCATCCCTTGATGCGCGATGCGCTGACCATGCTGGTGCACCGGGTCAAGCCAGGTTTGAAGATCATCCCCATCCACAAGTTGAATGTGGTGGAATCCACGGTCGAGAAAAACGGTGTGCCCGAACTTTTCTGTCTGGATCTGCAGCTGCCGGACACCTTGGGCATGTCGGGCGTGCAAGTGCTCAAAGCCAAATTTCCAAACGTGCCTTTGGTGGTCGTCACCAGCGCCAGCGCCAGCGAATTCGAGACCCGTTGCCTCGAAGCCGGTGCCAATGCCTTCATTGAAAAAACCAACAGTCCGGCGCAAATCATTGCGGCCCTGCGCAGCCTGTTGATCACCGAGGAGGAAGAGGCCGAAGAAGACGCCGCTCCTGCCGGCCCGACCAAATTGTCCAAGCGCCAAAAGCAACTGATCCTGATGCTGGACCAAGGCCTGTCCAACCGCGAAATCGCCGAAAAACTCGACATCAGCGAGCACACGGTCAAGGTGCACTTTTGGCGTCTTTTCCGCCGTCTGGGCGTCAACAGCCGCACGCAGGCGCTGCACTTTGCACGCACCAACGGCTGGTTGGGTATCTGACGATCCATGCCGGTCGTTTCGATCACCCTGCTGCCGGGCTACGCGGCAGAGACCCAGCACCGCATGGTCAACCGCGTGGCCAATGCGGTGCGTTCGGTCATCGCCACGCCTGAAGCGGGCACCACAGTCTTTGTCAACGAAGTCAGCACCTACCGCCGCGACGGCAAGGTGTTCAGCGAAGGCCGCGCGGCCCACCCCGTGGCCTCCGATGTGGTGCGGTCATTTTTGCAAGCCATGCAAGAGCGGGACACCGCCCAAGCGCAATCGTTTTTGCACCCCGACTTCCGCATGTGCTTTCCCGGCGGTGTGGTCATGCACACGCTGCAAGAGCTGACGGCATGGGCGCAGACGCGCTACAGCCGCATCGGCAAGCATTACGATCAATTTGAAGAGAGCTGGCAAGGCGACGCCAGCGTGGTTTTTTGCCATGGCACCTTGCATGGCACTTGGCTCGATGGTCAGGCCTTCGAGGGCATTCGCTTCATCGACCGAATCCAGGTCCAAGACGGCTTGATCACACGCCAAGACGTCTGGAACGATCTGGCCGAACACCGCAACACCTGAGCGTTTGCCCGCCACACCAACGGCGCAGCCAGCAGGCCTGCCGCGCACAGCCTCCAGCAGGCTCAGTCCTTTTTCTTGTTCACGATGTCAGGCGTCACTGCATCGAGCACATTGACCGTCGTTTTGAGCCCGTAGACCACCGCAGAGCCTGCTGCATCGGCGATCGCCAACACGGAGCAGCCCGACAGACCAAGGGCCAGCGCAAAGGCCAACAAAAAAGCAAGATACTTCATGAGAACAAGTCCAGGTGGTGACGTCCAAGATCAAGCCCAAGCCGGGCACAGGCCATAAAAAACCCCGCCATGGTGAACCAAAGCGGGGTTTTGAACTGGCGGAGGAGGAGGGATTCGAACCCTCGGTAGTGTTGCCACTACGCCTGATTTCGAGTCAGGTACATTCGACCACTCTGCCACCCCTCCTGAGATTTGTCGAAGCCGAGATTCTAGCAGAGCCCCTCAGGGCTTTTTCGGCAACATGACCGTCGCATTGCGCGGCGCCATCGTCAAAGACACGCTGCTGCCCATCATGCCGCCATCGACCATCTCGAATGTCGCTGTGCGCTCTTGCCGTGTCATGACCAAAAAGCTGGTTTTACCCCGCACCGCCGACACCACAGTCCAGCCTTGCGCCGGGTAGGTTTCCAGAAAAAAGCGGTAGGCAGCGTCGAAGTCACGCCCCACATCCAGCATCACGCGGCCCACCCAGTTGTCACCCGCACCGATGATCAAAGACTGCTCGGCCCGGATGGCAGCGCCTGGCGGCAAAGGCAACTGACCGAGCAGTTGCACCGGGTTTTGCATCTTGCCGTCCGGCCCCACAGCCACCGAGGGCTTGCTGCCCATGTTGACGCAACCGGCCAAGCCAGGTGCCAAGCCCACAGTCACCAAGAAAGCCCACAAAACACGATGCATGCCATTCATCCACGCTCTCCTGGTGAAGTTCAAAAAATCAAACGCTGAGCAGCGCCAAACCACCCATGTAAGGGCGCAGCACTTCCGGCACGGTGACGGAGCCGTCGGCGTTCTGGTAGTTTTCCAGAACCGCCACCAGCGCACGGCCCACGGCCAGGCCGGAACCATTCAAGGTGTGTACCAACTCGTTCTTGCCTTGTGCATTTTTGAAGCGCGCCTGCAAACGGCGCGCCTGGAAGGCCTCGCAGTTGGAGACCGAGCTGATCTCGCGGTAAGTGTTTTGCGCGGGGACCCAGACTTCCAGGTCATAGGTCTTGCTCGCGCCAAAGCCCATGTCGCCCGTGCACAAACTCATCACGCGGTAAGGCAGGCCCAGCTTTTGCAAAATGGCTTCGGCGTGGCCGGTCATGGCTTCCAAAGCCTCGTAGCTGTGCTCGGGGTGCACGATCTGCACCATCTCCACTTTGTCAAACTGGTGCTGGCGAATCAGGCCACGCACATCGCGCCCACCGCTGCCCGCCTCCGACCGGAAGCACGGGGTGTGTGCCGTCAGCTTGATGGGCAAATCGCTTTCGCCCAACACCTCGTCGCGCACCACATTGGTCAGCGTCACCTCGGAGGTCGGAATCAGGTACAGCGCCTGGCTTTCTTCGCCCTCTTGACCGCCCTTGTTGGCAGCAAACAGATCGGCCTCGAACTTGGGCAACTGGCCCGTGCCGCGCAGCGTGTCGGCGTTCACGATGTAAGGTGTGTAGCACTCGGTGTAGCCGTGTTCTACGGTCTGCACATCCAACATGAACTGCGCCAGCGCCCGGTGCAAACGGGCCACCGGGCCGCGCATGAAAGTGAAGCGCGAGCCGGTCAGCTTGGTGCCGGTCTCAAAGTCCAGGCCCAGGGGGCCGCCGATGTCCACGTGGTCCTTCAGATCGAAATCAAAACTGCGCACGGTGCCCCAGCGGCGCACCTCGACATTGCCTTCTTCGCCCTCGCCCACAGGCACCGATTCGTGTGGCAAATTGGGCACAGCCAGCAAAAGGGTCTGCAGCTCGGCCTGGATCACCTCGAGCCGCTGGGCCGAAGCGTCCAGCTCCTCCTTGATCGCGCCCACCTGGGCCATGACCGCATCGCCCTCGGCGTGCTGGCCTTTGCCTTTGAGCATGCCAATTTGCTTGGACAGGCTGTTGCGCTGGCTTTGCAGCTCTTCGGTGCGGGTTTGCAGCGTTTTGCGCTCACCTTCCAATGCACGGAAAGCCTCGATGTTCAGAAAAGGCTGGGGGGTTTTACGGGTCTGCAAACGCGCGACAACGGCGTCCAGGTCTTTGCGGAGAAGAACAATATCAAGCATCCTGACATTGTAGTGACGTGAGGGCCCCTGCCGATTCCCGCCAAAAGGCCACACACTCTGGGAGGCTGCACCTGCGGCCGAACGCATGCTTTGGCTCGGGCAGGCATCCGCGAGCGGGGGCTCGCTCCCACCATGGGTGAGCAGTTCAGCCTTTCAGCAGATCAGTGCTTGAGGCCCTTGGGCAGCGGGAACTTGATCGTCTCTTGGATGCCGTCCAAAGTGCGAACCGACACCGCACCCAGCACACGCAGGCGGGCAATCACCTCTTGCACCAGCACATCTGGGGCCGAAGCGCCCGCGGTCAGGCCCACTTTTTGCGCCCCGTCAAACCAACTCTCTTGCAGATCGGCCGCACTGTCCACCATGTAGGCCGGCGTGCCCAGGCGGTCGGCCAGTTCGCGCAGGCGGTTGCTGTTGGAGCTGGTGGGGCTGCCTACCACGATGACCACATCCACCAGCGGGCTCATCAGCTTGACGGCGTCCTGGCGGTTCTGGGTGGCATAACAAATGTCTTGCTGCTTGGGCTCACGCACCTGCGGAAAGCGTGCCTTCACAGCCGCCACAATTTCGGCCGCGTCGTCCACACTCAGCGTGGTCTGCGTGACCACGGCCAGCAAATCGGTCTGGGCGGGTTGCACCTTGGCCACGTCTTGCACGTCTTCGACCAGGTGGATGCCGCTGTCGAGCTGGCCCATGGTGCCTTCCACTTCGGGGTGGCCCTTGTGCCCGATCATGATGAATTCATAGCCCTCTTTGTGCAACTTGGCTAGCTCCACATGCACCTTGCTCACCAAGGGGCAGGTGGCGTCAAAGATGCGAAATCCGCGTCGCTCGGCTTCATCCTGGATCGCCCTGCTCACGCCGTGGGCGCTGAAGATCAAGGTGGCCCCGGGCGGCACATCGGCCAGCTCTTCGATGAAAATCGCGCCCTTCTTTTTCAGATCATCCACCACATAGGTGTTGTGCACGATCTCGTGGCGCACATAAATCGGGCGGCCAAACTTGGTCAGCGCATGCTCCACGATGTCGATCGCACGGTCCACCCCGGCGCAAAAGCCGCGCGGCTCGGCCAACAGCACTTCAGACGTCATCACAGCACCCCAATCAGTTCGACTTCAAAGGTCACAGGCTGACCCGCCAGCGGGTGGTTGAAGTCAAACAACACCGCGCCCTCCTCGTTGACTTGCAGCACCGTCCCGGCATAGGAGCCCAAGCCGTCTGGCGTGGGGAACTGCACCACGTCGCCCGCTGCGTATTTTTCGCTCGGGTCGCCCAGCTCGTTGAGCAACTTGCGCGCCACCCATTGCTGCATGTCGGCAATGTGGTCGCCAAAAGCCTCGCCTGCCGGAATCTTCATCACCACCCGCGTGCCTTCGGCCAGGCCCAGCAAACGCTGCTCCACGGCGGGCGACAAGGTGCCCGAGCCCAATGACAAGGTGGCGGGTTTTTCGTTGAAAGTGTTGATGATGTCCCCCTGCGGCCCGGCCAGGCGGTAGTGAAGCGTCAAAAAAGAACCAGGTTCGACAGTGGACATAAGGGTTTTCTGGAATGCCGCCCAAGCGGCCCAACAGGCATAAAGAAGGCACTATTGTAAAAAGCCTGGCCGACTTGTCACTGAATAGGGGCAAGTTGGACCGATGGCCGCTCCAGGGAGGGGCTTCAGATGGGGATCAAGGACTTGCCGCCTGATGCGCGGCCACGCGAAAAATTGCTCGCCCGAGGCCCTCAGGCCCTGAGCGATGTGGAGCTGTTGGCCATTTTGCTGCGCACGGGCATGGCGGGCAAAAACGTGTTCCAGTTGTCCGAAGAACTGCTCGGGCCGGACGGCATCGCGGGCCTGCTGAACGCCACCGTGCAATCTCTCCAGCGGATCAAAGGACTGGGGCCTGCCAAACAGGCCGAGCTGCTGGCCGTGTTCGAGATGGCCCGCCGAGCTCTGAGCCAACGCCTCAAAGAACGGCCAGCTTTTCAGACACCCGACGCCGTCAAGCACTATTTGCAGCTGCAACTGGGCCACAAGAACCACGAAGTCTTTGCCGTGCTGTTTCTGGACAACCAAAACCGCATGCTGGCCATGGAAGAACTGTTCAGGGGCACGCTCAGCCAGACCTCGGTTTACCCGCGTGAGGTGGTCATGCGGGCCTTGCACCATCAGGCGGCTGCCGTGGTGCTCAGCCACAACCACCCCAGCGGCTCGGTCCAGCCCAGCCGCGCCGACGAACACCTGACCCAGACCCTGAAAGCAGCATTGGCCCTTGTGGACGTGCGCGTGCTGGACCACATCATCGTGGGGCAGGGGCAGGCCCTGTCGATGGCGGAGCGTGGCCTGTTGTAACCCCTTCCCCTTTGTGGTGGCGAGCCCCTGCTCACGAATGGCTTGTCAGGGCCGCACACCCCATTTGGCAGCAGGGGCGGCCTCCCACAAGACAGGGACAAAGGCGGCGCAGCCGCTAAACTCCTTGTTTTTCCCCAATCCTGACGGCCATGTCCCATTACCACCTCTACGCCATTGGCAACGCCTTGGTCGATACCGAATACGAAGTCTCTGACGATCTGCTGAGCACCATGGGCGTGAGCAAGCGACACATGACGCTGATCGACACCACCCAACGCGCCCAACTGCTGACCCACGTGCAAGGCCTGCACGCCCGGCGCACTGGCGGCGGCTCGGCGGGCAACACCGTGGTGGCGCTGGCCCAATTGGGCGGCAAAGCCTTTTATTCGTGCCGCGTGGCCGACGACGAGCTGGGGGCCTACTACACACAAGACCTGCAGGCCAATGGCGTGGCCACCAACCTCACCCACACCCGCCCCACTGAAGGCCAAACCGGCAGCTGCATGGTGCTGGTCACACCCGATGCCGAGCGCAGCATGTGCACATTTCTGGGGGCCACCTCGCAGCTTGACGCCAAGGCCCTGCACCCGCAAGACATTGCCAAGTCCAAAATTTATTACATGGAAGGCTATTTGGCTGCATCGCCCACAGGGCTCGAGGCGGCCGTCCAAGGCCGCCAAATCGCCATCGATCACCAGGTGCACACCGCCCTGACCCTAAGCGACGTGAGCATGATCAACTTCTGCCGCGCAGGCCTAGAAGCCATGATCGGCGACGGTCTGGACTATTTGTTTGCCAACGAAGAGGAAGCACAAAACTGGTGCGGCAGCACCGACCTGGACGCCATCATTGGCCAGCTGTCGGCTTTGGCCACCACGGTTTGCCTGACGCGGGGCCCCAAAGGCTGCATTGTTGTGCAAGGCCAGCAGCGCATCGAAGTGCCCGCCGTGCCCACCCAAGCGGTGGACACCAATGGTGCGGGCGACATGTTTGCCGGTGCTTTTTTGTATGGCATCACGCATGGCCAAAGCCCGGCGCAAGCCGCAGCGCTGGCCAACCGCGCCGCCGCTGCCGTGGTCAGCCAGCACGGCAACCGTTTGACCGCGGCGCGACTGCAAGGCATTGCCGCAGAAGCAGCAAAAGCCTAAGTCTGGATCAGACCATCCACCACCTGGATGGTCTTGTCGCAGCGCCTGCCCAGCTCGGGGTTGTGCGTGACCAGCAGCACGGTGGTGCCCTGCTCTTGGTTGATGCGGCGCAGCAGCGCAAACACGGCATCTGCACTTTGGGTGTCCAGGTTGCCGGTGGGCTCATCGGCCAAGAGTAAGGCCGGGTTCATGGCCAAGGCCCGCGCCAAAGACACACGCTGCTGCTGCCCGCCGCTCATGTTGTTGGCCATGTTGTTTTTCCAGGGCTTGAGGCCCACGCTCTCCAGCAGGGCTTCGGCACGCTCACGCATGTCGGGGTTAGGAAAACCCGCCGCGCCCAGCAGGGGCATCATCACGTTCTCGAGTGCGGTAAAGGCCGAAATCAGGTGGTGGTACTGGAACACAAAACCAATGTGGTGCCCGCGCAGGCGCGTCAGGGCTTGGTCGGCCAGCAGCGTGGTTTCTTCGCCCGCCATCTGCAGCAAGCCCGAGGTGGGACGGTCCAGCAATCCCATGATGTTGAGCAAGGTGCTCTTGCCCGAGCCCGAGGGCCCCATCACCGCACAAAAGTCGCCCCGGTGCAGCGTCAGGTCGATGCCGTGCAGCACCTCGGTCTCGATGCCGGTGCCCACATTGAAGGCCTTGCGCACGCCTTGCAAGCGCACCACCACATCCGCGCTAGCCATGGATCGCCTCCACCGGGTCCAAACGGGCCGCCCGCAAGGCCGGTGCATAAGCCGCGACCAAGCCCGTCACCGTGGCGAGCCCCAGAGCCACCGCAAACAGCACCGGGTCCAGCACCAGCGGAAACAGGGCCGTTCCATCGGCATTCAAGGCCAGGTGCTGCCAAAGCACCAGCCCCAAAGCGCCCACCCCGCAGCCCAGCACCGCCCCACCCCAGCCCAGCAAACCGCCTTGCAGCAAAAACACGCGCAGCACCTGACCACGTGAAATGCCCATGGCCCGCAGGATGCCGATCTCGCGCGACTTTTGCACCACCGACACCACCAGCACACTGGCAATGCCAAAGGCCACAGACAGGCCCACAAAAAAACGGATCGCTGTGTTGGCCGTGCTCTGCGCACTGACGGCAGCAAAAAACTGCGCTCCGGTTTTGATCCAGCTGTCGGCCTGCACCCCGGTGGCCGCCTGAATGCGCTGGGCGACGACTTCGGCCGCATACACATCGCGCACCGTGACATCGATGCTGGTTACCCCGCCCAACAAACCCAGCAGACTTTGCGCGGTGCGCAGCGCCACAAAGGTGCTGCGCTGGTTGGCCCCCTTGTTGCCCAGGTCAAACACGCCGCTGATGGTCAAGCTGGTGGCCTCGCCTGCGGCATTGGCCACGCGCAGCTTGTCACCCACATCCACGCCCAAGTCGCTGGCCAAATCGGTGCCGATCAGCATGTCCTGCCCCGTCAAGCGCGCCGTGCCCCGCACAATTTTGTCGGGCAGCTTGACGATTTGGAAATACCCCTCGGGCTCCACCCCCGTGAGGCTGATGGCGCGGCTGGCACTGCCGCGCACTGCCAGCGCCGAACCGCCGACCACGGGCGAGACCACGCTCACATCGGCCATGTCGCGCACCGTGGTGAGCAAGGATTGCCATTGGTCAATCGACTTGAGCCTTTGCAAAGGTGGCTGCTCAATGACGGCATCCACCTCGCCAGGCATGACCTGGTGCAAAGTGCGCGTGACCTCTTTGGGGGGCAAAAGCTGAATGTGCGCCTGCCCCGACAAGACCCGCGCAATGAAGTTGCCCTGCAAGCCGGCCAGCAGCGCCGACATGAACACGATCACGCCCACCCCAATGGCCACGCCGACCAAAATGAACACCGTCTGCATCCGGCCTTCGCGCAAAAATCGGATCGCCACAATCCATTCAAACGGCACCCAGGTCTTGAACATGCTTCGCCCCGCTCAAAACCGCGTTCGCACACGCTGGCCTTCGCGCAAAGCCGCGGGCAAGGCGATCACGGCATCGCCCTCGCGCAGACCCTCCAGCACCTCCACCCACACACCCCCCCGCAAACCCAGTCGCACCGGGCGGCGCACCGCATGGCCAGCCTGCAGAAGCCACACCCAAGGCGATGCCCCGCTGATTTCGTTGACATGGCCCACCTGCAGCGCCAGCACCTGTGGCTTGCGTGCCACCACCAAGTCCACCGACACGGTCATGTCCTGCTTGAGGTTGTGCTGGGGCTCCAGCAGATCCAGCTTGATTTCTACCGCGCCGGTCTGGGCGTTGATGCCGGGGTTGATGTAGCCCACTTGGGCCTTGAATGGCTGCTGCGGATAGGCATCGGCCGAGGCCAGCGCCTGCTGCCCAAGCGCCATCAGGCGCAGGTTTTTTTCATCGATCTGCACCACCAACTGCATGGCCCCTTCAGGCGACAAAGTCATCAAGACCTTGCCCGCCTGGACCACATCCCCAACCTCCACGTGACGGCCTATGAGCTGCCCATTCGCAGGTGCTTGGATGACCGCGTAGCGGACCTTGGCGTTGACGATTTCTGCATTGGCCTGTGCCTCAGTCACAGCCCCTAGGGCCAGGCTGTGCTCAGCGCCACCGGCCCGGGTCGATGTCACTTGTTTCTGAGCGGCCAACACTTGGGCATCGGCCAGCGCCAAAGCCTTGCGCGACTCGTCCAGCGCAGCCTGACCGATGAAGCCTTGCTCAAACAAAGCGCCATTGCGCTGCCAACTGGCCTGCGCCGTGTCCAGACTGGCCTGTGCCTGGCGCAGCGTCTGCAGCACCACTGGCCCCTGCAGCTCAACCAGCTGCCGCAGCCGGTTCTGCGCCTGCACCACGGCCTGCTGGGCCTGCCGCCGGGCAGACTGCAGCTCGGTGCCGACCAATTCAATCAACACATCGCCCGCCTTCACGGTTTGCCCTTCGGTCACAGGGACACGCGCCACGGTGCCGGTGATCTGCGCGCCAATGTTCACCCGGTGCGGTGTCTCGACGCGGCCACTGGCCACCACCGTTTGCAGCAAATCACGGCGCTGCACGGTCTCGGTCTGCACCAGAGGTCCCATCCACCAGCGCAGCAAGGCAGCGCCCAGAAACAGGACCAGCAAACCCCACAACAATTGACCGCCATGTTGGCGAAGCAAGGTCCAAACAGCATTCATGCGGACCATTGTGAGGATCGGTGCGGTTCACACCCATGATCCAAGTCAAGATCGGCCCATGTGCAGGCTGCATGTCAGGCAACTGAGCAACAATGCGGCTTGTGTGCTCTTTCTACCCTTTTGATCCCCATGAAAAAAATACTGCTTTTGGGTTCTGGTGAACTTGGCAAAGAATTCGTCATCAGCGCCAAGCGCCTGGGCTGCCATGTGATGGCCTGCGACAGCTATGCGGGAGCGCCTGCCATGCAAGTGGCCGACGAGTTTTGCGTGTTCAGCATGCTCGACGAAGCGCCGCTGCGCGCGGCCATTGCCCAATACCAACCTGATTTGATCGTGCCCGAGATCGAAGCCATCCGCACCGAGGTGCTGCTCGATGTTGAAAAAGCAGGCTTTGAAGTCATCCCCAGCGCCCGTGCCGCCAACCTGACCATGAACCGCGACCGCATCCGCGATGTGGCCGTGAGCCTGGGCGTGCGCACCGCGAAATTCAGCTACGCCGACTCGGCCGCCGAACTGCTGACCCGTGCCACCGAGATCGGTTTTCCGGTCGTCATCAAGCCCGTGATGAGCTCATCGGGCAAAGGCCAAAGCGTGGCCCAAACCGCCGCCGATGTGCAAGCCAGCTGGGATTACGCTTGCGCAGGCATGCGTGGCGACCGCCAAAAAGTCATCGTCGAAGAATTCATCCACTTCGAGTTTGAAATCACCCTGCTCACCGTGCGCCAGCGCAAGGACCCCACGCTGTTTTGCCCACCCATCGGGCACGTGCAAGAGCGCGGCGACTACCAATACAGCTGGCAGCCTCAGGGCATGAAGCCCGAGCAAATCAAAGCCGCACAAGACATGGCCGAAAAAGTCACCACCGATCTGGGGGGTGCTGGCCTGTTTGGGGTGGAGTTTTTCGTGACGAAAGACGAGGTGATCTTCAGCGAGCTGAGCCCCCGGCCGCACGACACCGGCATGGTCACCCTCACCAGCCAGAACCTGAGCGAGTTCGATCTGCACGCCCGCGCCATTTTGGGCCTGCCGATCCCGGCCATTGCGTGTGTGGAAGGCGCCAGCGCTGTGGTGTTGGCCGACAAGGACGGGACTGACCCGACCTACACGGGCGTGGCCCAAGCCCTGAGCGAGCCAGGCGTGGACGTGCGCATCTTCGGCAAACCCACCACCCGCCCCTACCGCCGCATGGCGGTGGCGCTGGCCCAAGGGCCCAATGCGCTGCAACGCGCACGGGATGCGGCGGGCAAGATCAAGGTGGTGGTTTAAGCGCGCCTGCCTTCGACCACCATGGATACCCGCATGCGCGGGTATGACAAATCTCCTGTTACCCCCGACTTGATCGGGGGTCCATGCCTGCCGCCTTCGACTGCCATGGATACCCACATGCGCGGGTATGACTTATGGGGACACAGGTATGACCATCACTTGTCACTCTGGATCAGGTCGGCGATTCATAGCGACCAGCAGCGCCATCATGAACAAGAAGAAATGACTTTCTCTTGAACTGAACAAAGGCGAATTGATCATGCTGTCCACCAGCAAAATGCTGGTCAGGGACACCAGTAACACCTTGGCCTGGGCATGGTCAGAGCGCATAGCCACCCTGTAAAGCGACAGCAGCAGCGCCGCGTACAACAGCACCCCGATCAGGCCATGATCCGCACCAAAGAACAAAAACTGGTTGTGTGGATGCCAACGGAAAGTGTCGCACCACTCCGGCTTCTCCAAAAATCGGCACACCTCCGTGTGGTACGCGCCTGTGCCGTACCCCACGATCGGGCGTTCTGCCATCATCTTCGGCACGGTTCGGTAGTTGTAAGCCCGGTGCCCAATGGACGACATCACATCCACATCGCGCTTGGCAAATTCTGTCCAACCCAAAGCAATCCGCTCACGCATCACACTCGACGACGCCAGCACCCCAGCCACCAATAGCACCAGCACCGGCAAACCGATCCACAGCTTTTTGCCGCCCCAGCGCACCAACATCCAGGACACCAGGCCAGCCAACAGCAACACCACCCCTGTTCGACCCGAAGACAAATGGGTGATGCTGACCACCCCCAACGCCGCCACAAGCAACCAAACAAGACTCATTCGGCCAAGCCACGGGCGCTGCACTTTGGTCAAAGCAAACACTACCAAAAAAGACACCATCACGTTTTGCGTGATGTAGTCACCAAACACATGGTGCGACAAACCCCAACCAGGCGTCTTGGTCGTTGACCAAGGCAACACAAACCAAACATTCAGCCAAGTGGACACCACGATAAACAGCATGGCCCCCACAAACGCCCACAACGCTCTTTTTTGCCACAGCGGAAACCGCGCCAACAACAGCATCAGCAAAACTGCATAAGCAAACTTGGCGTATTTGCCTAAATTAACAGACACCCAATGCCAAGGTGCAGGGGTGTAAAGCGTGCCAACCAGCACCATGCCAAACAATGCCATCAGCCAAATCGCCGGCCAGCTCCAGGCATCACGCTTCAAATAAACGCTGCTAAATGTGACTGCAAACCCGATCAACACCAACAGCAACACCACATTCGACAGCGCCATGGCCACCGGGAACAACAAAAACAGCGCAGGCACCAGCCACCCCAAAGCCACCTTTGTCTTTTGCCTGATCGCGATCATTAGATATCCTTTTTATCAACACTCTATTATCAACTTGTGGCCAAGCGCGTCTGTCTTCGACTGGTATGAATACCCGCATGCGCGGCTATGTAAGATCTCATGTCACCCCCGACTCGATCGGGGGGGTCCATACCTGCCCACTTCGACTGGCATGCGCATGTGTGACAAGATGGTGTTCCACCCTAACTGTGGGCATTAGCCCCTGCGGCCGAATGCCTGCACTGGCTCCACCCAACAGTCGGGAGCAGGGGCTCGCTCCCACTACATTCGTCACCCCCGACCTGGTCACCGCGTCACCCGATAAACCCCCAACCCCAGCCACTCGTGCAAAACCGTCTGCCACAGCAGCAAGCTGCGCGCCAATGAATACTCGGTCCAAGGCGTGGCGTCGCCTGTTCTGAAATCCACCGGATACGGCGTTACCTCGCACCCGACTGCTTCAAACTCGGGCACAGACCGGGGCATGTGCCAAGCCGAAGTCACCAGCAGCCACGGCTCTTGGCAACGCTTGCCCAGCAACGCGGCCACCTGCAAAGCATTTTCTCGGGTGGTGCGCGAGCCGCTTTCCAAAATGACTCGGCGCATGTCCACACCCTGCTGCTCATAAAACGCCTTGGCCAATTCGGCCTCACTCACGCCCGTGACCAGCAAGCGCCCCTCACCACCAGAAAAAACCAGTTGCAACTGCGCATGCTGCCGCATCAGCCCCACCGGCACAGACATGCGCTCAGCCGCTTGACCCAAAGGCACCTGACCATGTGCCAAATAAATGCCGGGGTGCTCAGTGGCACCGCCCAACACAATCACACCCACATGCCGACCGACAACCTCTGGGGGCGGCACGGGGTATCGGTTTTCCAGCGGACGCAAGAGCGCGTGTGGCAAAGCCTCAAAACCCAAGAGCCCCAGCACCGCCAAACCGCCCCACAGCATGCGAACAGCCCCCCGCCGCCAACGCGCAGAACCACTCAACAACCCCAGAGCCACACTCCACCACACAGCCAACCAAAACATGGGCTGCGTGATGGCTGACATCAATTTGGACAAAATAAACATGTCGACCTTTTCAAAGCTCTTAAACAACAAAAGAGCCTCTCGGCTCTTTTGTGATCAAACAATTGGGATCTGAACCCAATTAATGGGCAAGGCCACTGCACTCATCGGCATCACCGTTTTCATGATCGTTTTGAGGGCAGACTGCTCGGCTACTTTCAGGTCATAACTTTGCTGCAAATTGAGCCACGACTGCGCATCTCCGCCAAAGTAGCGTGCCAAGCGCAAAGCCGTATCTGGGGTTACGCCGCGCCGACACAAGTCAATGTCGTTGACGCCAGACGGCGTCAAATGCAATGCCTTGGCCAATGCATTGACACTCAAGCCCAAGGGTACGAGGTACTCCTCCTTGAGGAGTTCCCCTGGGTGAATGGCGCACATTTGATTTTTCATAAAAACTCCAAATTTAATGGTAGTCCACGATTGCGACATTCATCGGGCCACGTTCAGTCCAAACAAAACAAATTCGGAACTGATCGTTCACCCTGATTCTGTGCTGACCCGCACGATCACGGCGTAAAGCCTCTAACCTATTACCAGGTGGTGACCGCAAAAAATCAAGCGTAGCGGCACTGTCAAGCATTTGTAGCTTGCGCTCAACAACCGTTTTCATCGCATTGAACCGCTTAACCCTTGCACCATCAAAAAGCGCCCGGGTGTCAGCGCAGGCAAATGAGATGATCATGTTTGAATTTCATACCGATGCTCGGTAAGCAGCTACCGACCAAAAGCCTCAGGCAATGTCTTTTTACAGCCCCACAAACATCAAAGGAGCCCAAGGCTCCTTTTCTGCAAAAAATTTGTATCTGACCCCAATAAATTCTTGGATGCCCATACCCTGCGGCCGAATGCCTGCAAGCCCCCTCATCAAGCCGTTCCTGCGCTCTCCATCCACACCCAATCCACAACCTCGCCAACGGGCTGATAGTCTGGCACCAGATCCTTGAGCAGGGTACGGATCAGGAGCACGTTGTTGGCGTCCAGAGCCAAACCCAAGTCATACAGCTTGGCCTGCAATTCATCCCACGGCACAAAGTCCTCGTGGGCTTTCTTCACAACCAAAAGCAACAAACTAGCCCCAAAGCTGCTGATGTTTAGCACTTGGTGAGCACGGTCATAAAGATCATTTCCGAATGCCAGCTGCACTAGCCTCTTCGACCGCGTCCTCAATCTGGTGGCGGTTCACGATTCACCGCTAGCGATGTGCATAACCGTTCGGATTCATCTTCTGCCACCGCCAGGCATCGCGCATCATTTCGTCCAAACCGCGTTTGGCCTTCCATCCGAGCTCTTGCTCAGCTTTTGTGGGGTCGGCGTAGCAGGTCGCAATGTCCCCGGGACGGCGTGGAGCTATCCGATACGACACTTTGCGGTCACTCGCGGCTTCGAATGCCCGCACCATTTCTAGCACGCTGTAGCCTTGTCCGGTTCCTAAATTCCACACATGGGCACCCGTACGGGTTTGTAGAGCGTCCAAGGCCCGCAAGTGCCCCTCGGCCAAATCCACAACATGTATGTAGTCACGCACGCCGGTGCCATCGGGCGTGGGGTAGTCATTACCAAACACCGCCAACTCGGGAAGCTTGCCCACGGCCACCTGCGCCACATAAGGCAACAGATTATTGGGTACCCCGTTGGGGTCTTCGCCAATCAGGCCGCTTTCGTGGGCACCCACAGGGTTAAAATAGCGCAAAATGGCAATACGCCAGCGCGGGTCTGAAGCGGCCAAATCACGCAGCATGTCTTCCACCATCAACTTGCTGCGGCCATATGGGTTGGTTTGGTGACCCACAGGGCAAGCCTCTGAAATGGGCATTTGAGCTGGCTCGCCATACACCGTAGCCGATGAGCTGAACACCACGTTAAACACACCCGCATCGGCACAAGCCTCTAAGAGTGTTCGGCTGCCGTGCATGTTGTTATCGTAATAACGCAGGGGCTGAGCCACACTTTCGCTCACGGCCTTTAGACCTGCAAAGTGAAGTACCGCATCAATTGCGTGTTCAGCAAATAGTTTATATAACAAAGCCGGATCGCGAATATCACCCAGTACAAAATAGGCTGTGCTACCAGAGATTGACCAGACGCGAGTCAACGACTCTGTTGTGCTATTACACAAGTTATCCAAGACAACAACATCATGTCCAGCTTGCAGCAAAGCCAACACTGAGTGTGAGCCAATAAAACCAGAACCACCAGTAACCAATATTTTTTTCAGCATTTAAACCTAAAATGTATGCTTTCAGAAGGATTAAAATTTAATTTCATTCAGAAAAATTGCCCTACCTTACCAAGGTTCTTCCAAGTAATTGCACGAGCAGCATCAATGAAAGAAAAACCACAGATGCGCAAAGCACGCCAATCTTCTTTGGTTTTATGTACGAGTGCGTTCATTGATTTGTTGCTGGCACCACCCATGCGCATTTTTACAAACACCTCAGGAACATAAACAGCCTTAAAGCCGGGATGAGAAAAAAGCTGCAAAATACTTAAATAGTCAGCAGATATTTTGTAACTCATATCAAACCCGCCGATCCGCGCATACCACTCTCGGCGCACATACAAAGTGGGATGAGCAGGCATCCAGCCCCAAACCAAATCGCGCTGATTAAATGGCTTACTTTTCCACCGGCGAATCACCTTACTGACATCGTCTTGGCTCACATACTCCAAATCGCCATATACAGCACAAACTGTGGGATCCTCAAATGCTTTAGCCACTTTTAAAAGCACATCATTTGAAGCATACAAGTCATCGGCATGCAAAAAGCCTACTACATCGCCAGTAGCCAGCAGAACACCTTTATTGAGTGCGTCGTAAATACCTTTATCAGGCTCGCTTTTAAATATGGCTTTTGAATCTAAATTTTGCTTGGCAAGATCGATCGTTCCATCCGTGCTAGCCCCATCCACAATCACATGCTGTTTGCTTTGAAAGGCTTGTTGGCTTATGGATTCCAAACAATCGGGAAGTGTCTTCGCGCAATTCCAAGTGGCGGTTACAACAGAAATAGAAATATTACTACTCATTCATTGTACTAAGTTTGTTATCGATCCAAGTACACAGCCTTGGTTTTTTGAACGGTTTGAAACCAGTCAAATTGCGCAACCCGCTCTATTCCGCGACGAACAGCATCCTCACGCACTGCTCCAGAAATAAAAGTACTTAACGCAGTAGCGTAGGACTCGCCAGTTTGGCTATCAGCGTAAAGCGCCGCGGTACCCCCAACCTCTGGCAATGAAGACAGAGCAGCTGAAACGACAGGACATCCACAGGCCATCGCCTCAAGAATTGGCAGGCCAAAACCCTCATAATCTGAAGGAAAGATAAATGCAAACGCAGACGAATACAGCCGCCGCAAATCTGTGGTGGAAACCGGGCCGAATTCTTGCCAGCGGTTCCCCAATCGCATTACTAAGAGGGTGCGCTCATCATCCGTGAGTGTAGGTCCGACAATGCCGAGGGAAAGGCGAGGCGATTGCCGAACTGCTTCAACAGCTAGATCGAAACGCTTGTATCCCCCGCGTTGGCCCACAAACAGCACTGTTTGTTCGTTGGTGTTAGGTGAGCTTGTAGACTCCTGATAAAATGTTTCCACATCTACACCAAGATGAATAACATGCAACTTCGATGTGTCCACTCCGGGGCAAAACTCAATAACGTCCTGTCGGGTCGATTCCGAGATGCATAGCACTGCATCGGCCCGCCTAATGCTAGCCAACTTTTGCTTCGTATGAACGAAACGCGCCAATCCAGTTCGGTAGCGCTCGTACGTGAAGTCGTAGACCGATACAACATACTTTCCAACACGGTGACGTGGTAGTCGGTAGTAGGAGGTGTGGAGTACACCGCCATCGCCAGCCGTCCTCGCAGGAAGATAACGCCCGATTCTCGCATCAAGCTTCTCGCCCAGCACCGGCATCCGTTGTAACCAGGCTGTATCAAAATCGCGATAGGTCAGATGCTTCGGAAGGACGAGGCTACCAGCCAGTGCAGGATCGACACTAACGTGTTCCACGAGTTTTGCCCAATAGTTTGAGATCCCTCCAAAGCGTTGAAGACCGAAAATGATGCAGTCCAGTGTGATCAGATATCCGCTAGTCATGTGAGGGAATCAATAAAGTTCTAGTGATGATGTACGTCGAGAAGGAAAAGAAACAAAAATATCAATAGCCTCAGCATTCACATAAAAAAACAAATACTCGCAACAAGTGCTACCCAATTATAAATTTACAGAACATAAATCGATTTACATATTTATCGAGGAAGTACTAACAAATAAAGATATGCGTTGTCACTACAATAGTAAATTATTATTAGATGATTGGGAACAGCAACTTAGATTAAATTTAAATGCGAAATAATTAATTGTATTTACAAAATTTTTAATATTGGCCCGAATTGAGTGATATATGCAATTTTTTTTTAAAGCAGAAGATCAATGTTTTTATTTTAAATTAAGATTTTTCAAACAACAAAAGTATTTGAATTCAAACATCTCAGGACCGAGAATGGCAATGTAAATTTAAAAAAACATATGAATCCTTATAATGAAATTCAGAAAAAATGATCTTATCGAGATTAAATTCCACCCCAAGCAACCTCAAAGCAATAGAGATTTAAATTTTGATAGCTTAATCGATTTAGGCTTTTGAAAATTAGTGGCCATAGATACTTGATAATAATTTTAAAAACAAATCCCAATCATAAAACTCCAACACAATCATAATCAGATTTTATTTAATGAAGAGGTCTTTTTTAGAATATTTATGGTCTTTGGGATTACCAATAAAGTAATTAGAAAAGTTATTGAGAAGTATGAGATACTACGAATAAAAAGCTCCAACAAAAAAATGTATGTGTAGCAAAGTGAAATAATATTGGATGGAAGAAGTATTTCTCTGTCTAAGTGTTTTCGCAAAAGAAGGCCTGCACGGATAGAAAGAATGCTGGTATAACCGACTAAAGCGATACCTACAATGCCAAATTCTCCAATAAATTTTGACGCTAGAAAACCCCCATCGGTACGATTAATTTGAAATCCAAATATATCATCAATCAAATGACTCGCTTGACCAGGTGGCTCAATACCGAAGTTTTGAAAACCTACGCCGAATCCGCTTGAAAACTGGAGAGCAGAAATCGCTTGCTCCCAACCTTGAATATACACAAGATATGATAAATTATAATCATCCGATGGAATTACCCTATTAATAAAGTAATCCATATAACTAGGCATAAACAATACAATTAAAGCAATTAGACCGATAATTATTACGGTTACCATAACGAATTGGCGAGCTTTAAGTACAATTAAAGATATAAGCAAAACCCCAACCATCAAAGTTAAATTAGGTAAAAATAAAGCAAGTACCGAGCATGCAAGACAGGTTAATATACGAAGTTTATTTGAAGATAAAAATGCAAAGAAACAAGCAATGGGGATAAAATTTATCGCAAAATGACTAGGTTCCGAGAATGGTGGAAGCGGTCGATTTAATGTCTGATAACTACCCGGCTTTAATATTTCAAAAACTCCAATAAAACCAATCACCAAAAGCACAAGGAAAAGCAGCCCAACTGTTCTTTTGATATGCTCTTGCTTATAATTAAAAATACTTGTTAACGCGAATCCACACAAAACAATAGCCAAAAGCGACAATACCTGCTTAGCGTGCACCAAATTTTCAATGGAAATAGGATTAACAAAGATCCATAAAAAAGCAATAAAGGAAAAAAGAAAATATATTTTTGTAATTTTTATCATCTGCCCTTTAATTAATTTAATTATAATTATAATAGCGCTCGATATTACCAGACCAATTGCGAGTGAAGGCAGTGATAATGTTACCATTAAGATTGATGGCAGGAGAAGTAGAACTAGAAGCGACGTTGTCATGTCATTTTCTCACCAAAGACCGTGCCATGAGCTTTAACCGAGCCATGTAGTAATCAAATATTGTTTCGAGTTTTGAGGTTGCATCTGTATTTTTTTTTGCCCTTGCGGCCTCGGCTAAAGTTTGCAAAGCAAACTTATTACTAACACCTCCATCACCCATAATCGCGGTGACTTTATCTATATAGCCTGCCTTCAGGGCCTCACCAATACGTAAGAGAAATTCGTAGTCACCTGCAATACGATAATTCGTATTATAAACACCAAAACGGTCGTAAAGGTCCCGTCGCTGTAGCGAACCGACATGTGCTACAGTCATGTATCGTCTAAAGTTTTCCCAACGCCATGCTTTACCTATTACACGGCCATTTATTTCTCCCAAAACGACCTTCGAGCTCCAGTATTCAATTTCTGGCTGACGTCTAATATAACTCAAATAAGTATATATCGACCCTGGTAATAGAATGTCATCTGCGCCGACGAATCCAATATAACGACCCGATGCGCGAGTCAAGCCCTTGTTCCATGCATCGTAAATGCCCGAATCGCGCTCACTGACCCAGTAAGCCAAATGGCCGACGTATTCAGATATAATTTCCTTTGTACCATCAGTCGAGCCACCATCAATAACTATGTACTCTACTTCACTGTTTAATTGTGGGATTATACTATCAAACGTGGCGCGTAAAGAATTTGCGCTGTTCAAAACGGAAGTAACTATGGATATTACTGGTGCTTTCGTAATTATCATGTGCTTGAATTTATATTTTATAAATTGGATAAGTTTATGAATTAATTATGTTCATCTTTTCTTCATCATCTTGAATTACTATTATTAGAAATATACCATTTATAGGTTTCTTCTAATCCTACGCTCAACTTAATGGATGCTTGCCAACCCATTGACCTAAGCTTTTCAATATTTAGGAGCTTTCTTGGCGTACCGTCCGGCATGCTCGCATCAAACACCAGTCGATTTGTATAGTCCGTTACCCTCGCAATTATTTCGGCCAGTTCACGGATGGTGCAGTCAACACCTGTTCCAACGTTGATGTGGCTAAGGGCGGGTTGCGTATTAGCTAGCCATTCGGCTGTCTCTAGGTTCATAACATGCACGCTGGCAGCGGCCATGTCATCCACATGCAAAAACTCTCTCATGGCTTTACCACTGCCCCAAATCACCACCTGTGGGTCGCCCCGCAGCTTGGCTTCATGGAAACGGCGCATGAGCGCAGGAATGACGTGGCTATTTTCTGGGTGAAAATTATCCCCAGGGCCATACAGATTGGTTGGCATGACGCTTCGGTAGTCGCGCCCATACTGTCGGTTGTAGCTCTCGCACAGTTTGATACCAGCAATTTTGGCAATGGCGTAAGACTCGTTGGTGGGCTCTAGGATTCCCGTCAGCAAGGCTGACTCGGTCATTGGCTGCTCTGCCAACTTGGGGTAAATGCAGCTGGACCCCAAAAACAACAGCTTTTGTACACCCGCTTTGTGTGCAGCATGGATCACATTTGTCTGGATGACAAGGTTTTCATAAATGAAATCCCCCGGGTAAGTGTTGTTGGCATGTATGCCGCCCACCTTGGCGGCTGCCAAATACACCTGGTCAAACTGGTCATTCGCAAAAAAGGCATTCACTGCGGCTTGGTTCAACAAGTCTAGGTCGTTACGGGTGGACGTGATAATCTCGTTGTCAGGGTTTGTGCTCAGCAAACGCACCAAGGCGCTGCCCACCATTCCGTTGTACCCAGCGACAAAGATGCGCGTTTTTTTGCTGCTCATGTTTCAACGTCCCTCTTCAAGCGACACACTCACGTCGTGCCCATTGGCCTTTAGGAAGGCAGTACGCTGAGCAAATTTCAAGTCTTCAATCACCATCTCCGCGCACATTTGCTGCGCGGTGATTTCGGGAATCCAGCCCAGCTTGGTTTTGGCTTTGGTGGGGTCCCCCAACAAGGTTTCCACCTCGGCAGGGCGGAAATAGAGCGGGTCAATTTGCACCACGACTTCGCCGACCTTTAGCGCGGGAGCTTTGTCGCCGCTGATGGACTTCACCACCGCTTTTTCTTCAATGCCCTGGCCAGTGAACTCCAGCGTGATGCCCAGCTCTGCCGCCGTCCATTGAATGAACTCGCGCACGCTGTATTGCACACCGGTGGCAATCACAAAGTCTTCGGGCTGGTCTTGCTGCAGCATCATCCACTGCATGCGCACATAGTCTTTGGCGTGACCCCAGTCGCGCAGGGCATCGATGTTACCCATGAACAAACATTTTTCAAGACCCTGGGCGATGTTGGCCAGGCCACGGGTGATTTTGCGAGTGACGAAGGTCTCGCCACGGCGCGGGCTTTCGTGGTTGAACAAAATGCCGTTACAGGCATGCATGCCATAGGCTTCGCGGTAGTTCACCGTGATCCAGTAGGCGTACAGCTTGGCCACTGCGTAGGGGCTGCGGGGGTAGAAAGGCGTGGTTTCTTTTTGGGGGGTTTCTTGCACCAAGCCATACAGCTCAGACGTCGAAGCTTGGTAGAAGCGGCAGGTCTTTACCATGCCCAAAATGCGAATGGCTTCCAAAAGACGCAAAGTGCCCATGGCATCAACATCGGCCGTGTACTCGGGCGACTCAAACGACACGGCCACATGGCTTTGGGCACCCAGGTTGTAGACCTCGTCCGGCTGCACCTGCTGCAGGATGCGTATCAGGTTAGACGTGTCGGTCAAATCGCCGTAGTGCAACACAAAATTACGGTTGTCGATGTGCGGATCTTGGTAAATGTGGTCCACACGCTGGGTGTTGAACGACGATGCACGGCGCTTGATGCCGTGAACTTCGTAACCTTTTTCCAGCAGCAATTCCGCGAGGTAGGAACCGTCTTGGCCGGTGATGCCGGTGATGAGTGCTTTTTTCATATCAGATTTATTCAAATTCAATCAATACAGTTTTTCTTCGATCATGTTTTTCACCACGCCATGCATGTTGAACTTGGGTAGCCAACCTAGCTCTTGTCGCGCCTTGGACGAATTTGCCGCGCTGACAGCAATATCGGTCGGCCTAAAAAGCTGGTTTGACTGTCTAACGTGATCAGCCCAATTCAAACCCAGATGCTCAAAAGTCGCCGAGACAAAGTCTTGTAAAGCAAACGATTCACCCGTTGCGATAATAAAGTCTTGCGGCGTTTCTTGTTGCAACATCAGCCACATCGCCTCAACATAGTCCGGTGCCCAACCCCAATCTCTCACGATATCCAATCTGCCCAACTCTAGGATTTCCTTTGAGCCAGTGGCAATCCGCTTAGCCGATTGAATAATTTTCTGGGTCACAAATCGATGTGGACGCAGCGGCGATTCGTGGTTAAACAAAATACCGGTACAAGCGAACAAACCATAGGCCTCGCGGTAGTTGTTCACCAGCCAATAGGCCGATGCTTTGGCAACCGCATAGGGGCTACGCGGGCTAAAGGGTGTGGCCTCTGTCGCCGGTAACCCTGCCGTGTCACCAAAACACTCGCTGGAACCGGCGTGATACTGCTTTATCGATCTTTCCATCATGCGGCTGGCCTCCAGAACATTCAGGGTACCCAGGGTAAAGCTTTGAATCGTTTCAGCAGGTTGTTCAAACGACAGTCCAACAGAAGACTGACCAGCCAAAAAATACACCTCGTCAGGCTGCGAGGTCTTCATGACCATAAAAACACTTCTAAAGTCCTCGGGCGCCATAGACAGTAGACGAACCCGTTCACGAATACCCAAGCGCGATAAGTTGCTAAAGCTGCCGCCTTGGGCGTCTCTGGAAGTACCGTAAACGCAGTAGCCCTTGTCTAGCAACAGCCGAGACAAGAAAGCACCATCTTGACCACCGACACCGCATATCAGAGCAGTTTTCAATGAGACTCCTTATCAGCTAAGACATTTTTATAAACCGCCTGAGTCTCTTGCGCACAACGCTCCCATGAAAACATAGGCAAACACTCTCTTCCAGCCTTAATCAAGGCACTGCGGCGCTGTTCGTCAAAGACGACACGACAAATGGCCTCAGCCTGGGCTTCCACATCCAAAGGATCAAAGTATTCACCAGCTTGGCCCACCACCTCTGGCATCGAGCTGCTGTTACTGGTCACCACAGGACAGTCATGCGCAATCGCCTCCAATGGAGGTAGACCAAAACCTTCATAAACAGAGGGGTATACAAAAGCACGGGCTTTTGAATAAAGCTGACCCAACAACCCGTCATCACCACCAATTTGCTGAACGGCCATGGCATCAAAGCCCAGCCTGCTAATGAGAGATTTCTCAGCTTCGTTGAAGGCACCACCGCCAAAAGCGACCAGATCAAACTCATTCATGAGCTCAGATTTTGAGGCGACGGCCTTGAGCATTCGTTCAAAATTTTTATATCCACCTCGAGACCCGACATACAACAGATAAGGTCGCGGCCTGTGGACGACACCTGAAACCAGACTGTGCTTTGATTCGAACTTTTCAAATCCAAGATGCACAACAGACACCTTATGATCAGGAAAACCGAACAGCTCGCAGAGGTCTTTTTTTGTACTGTGGGATATGCTGATCACATGATCTGCACGTGCTAACGCTAAACGTTTGTATTGGGTAGTGGCATCAGTGGGAGAAAAATTATCAGGGTACTTTTCGTGAATCATGTCGTACACCGTGATAACACGTCCTTTGGCAACCCTTGAAACCACCTTAGGGCTGTAATAGGTTTCATGCAAGATGTCGGCGCTATTGGAGCGCAAACTCAGCTGGCTAAGGCAATGATTAGCAAACATGGCCAATCGACCCGTTTTTGGCGGAAAGCCCTCCAAGCCTAAGCCGTGAACAACGTTTTCGGGCAGATCTTTTAAATAACGGTTGCGGTGGATTGGGGCTACAACATCAACTTGTTCACCCAGAGTTATCAAACCTAGAGCGAGCCGCACGAAGTAACGAGAAATACCTCCGTAGGACTGATGTGTGAAAATTTGATGGTCAAAAACAATTCTCACGTCTTGCCACTCATTTTTTGAAAATCAGACCATGTTTTAGATCGAAGATTTTGTCCATAGAGCGCAGGGAACCTTCTCACCAATCGAGTATTCATTTTCCATTGAAATTCACTGACAGGCTTTTCACTAAAAAGATGACAACTAACTCCATCAGTGACAAGATGTTTGTTGAACCTTTTTGCAATAAATTGCAAAGTCTGTACACGAAAAAAACCGATATGCTGACCATGATCAAGTCCGTAATACCACCATTGATTTGGCCGAGGGGCAGGGGAAGCAATAAGACTGGTTGAGATAAGTAAGTTAGGCGCTATGGCGAAAAGCTTATCCACCTCAATTAAGGGATCAACAAAATGCTCAAACGCCTCAAAAGCAGTAACCAAATCAGCTTTTTCGTTGGTATATTCAAAGCCTATTGCAAGAAGATTTGTACAGTAAGGATCTGTCCATAATGCTTCAATACCTCGATCACGAAGCAACCGCACCAAGATACCATAACCACCGGCATAATCCACAACCGCACCATTTAGAGACTTGAGGGAATTCAGCGTAGCCAAGATCAAACCCACATTTAATTGGTTGCGGGCCATAATTCCAGTATCGCAATTATTAATGGCAGAAGAGTACGCTTTTTCTAGCCAATAAGGTTGTTCGGTTTGCACATAACCACAATTTAAACAATCAAAATAATGTATTTTATTATAAAATATGAACCCATCAAATATTGATTTACCCAGTTTATGGCAACATAATCTACACAATTGATTTAACATAAATTTTTATGCTTCACGATAAATTTAATAAAAATTTTGATTCCTAATGAAACTTGGCACTCATCACATCTTCGGACTCATAATACATCTGACTATTCGGCTAGAATTTCTTTAATTGCAGATTTCAAATTATAATAATAAGTATCTTTATTATTATTCTCCATGACATATTCTAAATTTAGGGTTTGAAAACGAATAATTTCTTCACTAGAAAGCTTTTCCGAAGCATCGATAGCTTCTTTTAAGTCCATTACTGAAAATCCTTTTATTGGAATTTCGTATCCAGTCGAAACACTTGTCTCTTTAGTGATTATAGGTATTAGCGCTCCATTTCCGACGGCTGTAATCAATGATGGCGAACCACCCTCCGAACAAGATGGAAAAATAACAAATGAACAGTTTTCAAGAATTTCATTGAATTTTTCAGAATTAATATTTACAAATCCATGCATATGTATATTTGATAATTGATATAGTTCATTTCTGTAGGCAATATTAAAGTCTTGCTCAGCGGCAACATGACCGCATATATGCAATGTCAAATCAGGTCTGGACTTAAAAAAATCCAAACATAAATCCAATCCCTTGTGAATTAATCCTGAACTCCCGAACCACAAATAAGATTTATTTGCCCCCGCCTTTCTATTAAGCAATACACTTCTAGGATTTATCGAATTAAAGTAAGGTGCATTTATTCCAACTATTTTGCCATCATAATGCAGCCGGTATGTTTCTTCGCAACAATGATTACCTAGCGCAATTATTCCATCAACCAATGTGGTTTGATGAGACCAAGTTTTTTCAACAAATCTTGCAGATTTGCTGAGCCAAAATCCTTTTTTCAAATAAACATCCTTGACTCTTTTTAGAGTTGCTGTGTTTTGATGACATACGTGCATTCCCGCACCATAGTATATAGTTTTTATAGCGTGAAATCCCCCCTCAAAGTATTTCTGGAAAACATCGCCAAAACCATAAATTACATTGTAATTGTCCAATTCAGAGATTGGATTGTCATAATTTATTACATCTACAATATATCCTAGCTCATCGAAAATCTTTGCAGCGCAAACAACTTCATAGTTATTGGTGTGCGCATTCGATTGGATTCTAAAAGGCGAAGTGATATATGAGATTAAAACCTTTTTTTCTCCGTTATACCTCTTATATAAATTCTTAATCTTTCTATTTTTAATTTTATTTATTATTTTAATCAACAGCGGGGGTAATATTTTTTTTAGTACGGTTTTAACCATTTTATTATTCTCTTGATTAATCTCGATAAAATTAATGGCCTTGCCCTATTTCTTTTTCCAACCTCTGCATCGTGATACATGTTGGGCATTATTCTTTTAGGGAAATCAATTCTTATCAAATCAATTTCCTTGGTTGGCATAAAGTTGTTTTCCGTGGCGCCGTCTGCATGAGCTCCAATTGTCCCAATATTGGATACCAAGTTAACCGTTGGTGTTGCACATAGGCCGTAATTAAAACAACAGTTTAAAGACCATTGGTAGTCCCATGTATCTATATTTTTAGATTTACTTGCTTTAATTAAATTTTGATGGAATTTCTCATCATGTTTGTTTAGAGAGATATATTTATGATCATCTGACTCATAATCTAATATGTCGACCTCATAACTTTCCCAAGCTCTTTTCCAAGTTGCCCACCCCCAAATAGAGTAATGTCTAGAAAAAATGAACTCTGCTCCTGTTTGTTTTTGTATGTCCAGCAAGTAGTTGGTTCCAGTTGCCATCATTATTCTTGTATCGTTGGCGTATTTATTAAGAATTTTTTCGCAGAACCAAAAAAAGCTTTGCACAGGTAAACAATCATCCTCCAAGATAATGCCTTGATTTTCGTTTTCAAAAAACCAATTTATTCCACTGCTGACAGATTTCTTGCAGCCTAGATTTTCATCTCTAAAGAGTGTTTTAACTTCGCACGGCCAGTCCACTGCCGTAGCAATTTCACGCACTTGGGTGACTCTCTCCGCTTCACCTTCACGATTGGCCCTTGGGCCATCAGCCGCCACATAAAGTCTGGGCGGTTTTGCCTGGCGAATCGCCTTGAAAACTTGTTTGGTAGTGTCCGGTCTATTGAAAACCAAAAAAAGAACCGCTGTTTGCAGTGGTGCTACAGGTATAAAAATTTCGCTTGTCACAAGTTAGTCTTTCAGCAATTTGGCAAAGTAATCCACCGTTCGTTTTAAGCCTTCATCCAAGGAAACTATAGGCTCCCAGCCAAGCTTGTCTTTGGCCAACTCAATATTTGGCTGTCGCTGTTTCGGGTCATCAGCGGGCAAAGGCAGATGGGTCAGTTTAGATTTACCACCCACCAGTTTCAGCACCTTCTCTGCCAACTCCAGCATGGTGAATTCACTAGGGTTACCCAAGTTCACTGGCCCTGTGATGCCAGGCTCGGTACTCATTAGGCGCACAAAGCCTTCTATCAAGTCATCCACATAACAAAAAGACCGGGTCTGATGTCCATCGCCGTAAATGGTGATATTTTCACCCTTGATGGCTTGAACGATGAAGTTACTCACCACGCGCCCATCGTTGGGGTGCATACGCGGACCATAGGTGTTGAATATACGAGCCACCTTGATGTCGAGGTTGTGCTGACGGTGGTAGTCAAAAAATAATGTCTCAGCGCAGCGCTTGCCTTCGTCGTAGCAAGACCGAATGCCAATGGGGTTGACCTTGCCCCAATAGCTCTCAGGCTGCGGATGCACTTCTGGGTCGCCATAGACCTCGCTTGTGGATGCCTGAAAAATGCGTGCGCCAGTGCGCTTTGCAAGTCCCAGCATATTGATGGCGCCGTGCACACTGGTCTTGGTGGTCTGCACCGGATCGTGCTGGTAATGGACTGGGGATGCGGGGCAAGCCAAGTTGTAGATTTGATCTACTTCAACATAGAGTGGAAATGTAACGTCATGACGCATCAACTCAAAATGCGGCTTTTGCATTAGATGTGACACGTTGTTTTTGCTGCCTGTAAAGAAGTTATCAAGGCAGATGACGTCGTGGCCCTCAGAAACAAGTCGCTCACATAGGTGTGAGCCGAGAAAACCAGCACCGCCGGTGATAAGTGTGCGGGGTCTAGAGTAGTAATTTTTCATTTAATATCAATTTTTATATATTGCTACAATATTTTGATATGCATATACCTCACAAAATAAAGGGTGATATTTATTAATTTTCATCATTCCATTAGGCAGCAGTCGATAAAAATCATAATCCGACAAAATAGTCCAAAAGTCCTTGAAAAATACTCTTGAAGCAACATTCATTTCATTGAACTCAAAATGAATTGCTTTAATTTTTCCCGATGCGATAGATTTAGCACACCCGCGAATAACCTCCAACTCGTTACCCTCAGTATCAATTTTTAATAATAAAATTTCCAAGATATTATTCATCTCAATAAATCCATCAAGATCAATTAATTCAACCTCATGAGATGTAACAGACTTTGATCCATGAATTTCACTAATCACATCACGGAACAATGAAGCATGCTGTGATCCATCATTGGAGCCATAATCGTAAAGATTAAGAAGTCCGCGCTTACTAGATGCCCCTTGATTATAAACAAAAACATTCTCATAATTCACTGTATTTTTACGCAACTTTAAAAAAGTTAAAGGATGTGGTTCAAACGCATGAATTGTTAATCCTTTGTTTATATTAATCAATTCAGCAATATAATCACCAACATTTGCTCCAATATCGATTACAACACCATGCTTACACCTCATGAATTTATCTATGAAATTCTTCTCGCCGCTGACAGCTGAGGTTTTATAATTCAAAATCCCCAGCCCAGACAAAGATAGCCTATAAAGTAGCTTATTGAACTTTACAAAAAAAACTCTAGCAAATAAGAAAACATAAATATTTATTATCTTTTGCATTTTTATCTCATTTCTTTTGGATAAATCGAATTAAATTAAGCGATTTTGTTTTCATGAAAAATAATGGCCGCGTCGGCGCTTGGATTAGATCAAATAACCATGCGGCTGTAATTTGTCCTAAAAGAGTTGCAACAGCAGCACCATTTCCTCCAAATTTTGGTATCATAAATAGGTTGAATAAGACATTAATAATTAAACCTAATAGTGTTCGTTGAAAACTCAGGATTTGACGATTCTCTGTAACAAACCATTGGCTACTTGCAACACCCAAGAAAACGAAGACTGATGCCCATATGTGAATAGCGAGAACAGGTCCCGATTCGGCATAAGCCGATCCGAAAAGAGCAATCACAATAGGTGTTGATAAAAATGTCATGGGCAACGCAATAGCCACGGACAGCCATACCATCAGGTCGTACAAACGCTGTAGGCGTTGGAGGTACTGTGTTTCATCACGCTTTTTGGCTTCCAGGATGGCAGGAAAAACAGAGGCCATAATCATCATCGGGATGAAGTACCACACTTCGCTGATGCGCACTGCTGCGCTGTAGATCCCAACAGCGTCATCGTCCAGCATTTGTCCCAGCATGATCTGGTCGATTTTCATGTAGACCATGATGGCCATTCCCGACAAAAGCAATGGCCAACTATCGAGTAACAATGTCTTTGCGCGCAACAAAGAAAAACGAAGCTTTTGCAACTTAGGGCCATGCAAACCGAGCATGAATAATATGAGCACGGAAACAATCAAGGCTTCCGCAGCTGTAGTCCAGGCAAAGGCAAGCAGGGGGGCATTGCTCACAATCAAACCAACCTTGATAGCTGCAAAAACCAAAAAACACCCGTTTTGCACCCAAACGATGTATTTGGACAAAACTTGTGATTCAAACCAATAGAGGGCAACATCGCTGAACTTGAATAGCACGATAGAGCCGAGGATGGCCACCAACAGCTTGGCCAGACCTTCGTCAGGCCGCAGCCAAAAAATGGTTCCCATGACACAACCGTAGGCTAGCAAGCCACCTACCAGCTGCAAAACTGCAGCCGTACCTAGGGTTTCTTCTTTGCACGAGGGATCTTGTACCATGTCGCGAACCACAATGCTTTGCAAGCCTAAACCCGCCACAGCACCAAACATGCCAACAAAGGCGGAAGCAAAACTTAACAAACCAAATTGCTCGGGCCCCAAGTAACGGGCAACCCACACCCCAACCAGCAACCCCACCCCCATGCGCAGCACTTTGTCAAAAAAGAGCCACCCCATGTTGTCAACGATCTTGACCAAGTTGGGCCTATGCTCAATGCGGCGGCGAACGAATGCTGGAACGATATTCACAAACTTTGCCTGCTTCAGCTGTCAATGCCGAACAAGTCTCTGCTGTAGACCTTATCCATCACATCGCTTAAGTCTGCAGTGCTGCGGTTGGCCACGATCACGTCAGCTTGGGCTTTGAACTGAGCCAAATCGTTGACCACACGGCTGTTGAAAAAACGATCATCTTTGAGGGCAGGCTCATAAACAATGACTTCAATGCCTTTGGCCTTGATGCGCTTCATGATGCCCTGAATGCTGGAAGCGCGGAAGTTGTCTGAGCCTGCTTTCATGACCAGTCTGTAGATGCCCACGACGGGGGTGGATTGCTTCGCTTCGCTCGCAACGACAGACCTGGCGACGATTTCTGATGCAATAAAGTCTTTACGGGTGCTGTTGGCGGTGACGATGGCTTGAATCAGCGTTTGCGGCACATCTTGGTAGTTGGCCAAGAGCTGTTTGGTGTCTTTGGGTAGGCAATAGCCACCGTACCCAAAGCTGGGGTTGTTGTAGTGTGCACCAATGCGGGGGTCTAAGCTGACGCCATTGATGATTTGCCGACATTCTAAACCATGGGTGGCCGCATAGGTGTCCAGCTCGTTGAAGTAGGCCACACGCATAGCGAGGTAAGTGTTGGCAAAGAGCTTGATGGCCTCGGCCTCGGTGCTGTCCGTCAACAGCACGTTGATGTCTTGCTTGATGGCCGCTTGCATTAAAAGCCCCGCAAAGGCTTCGGCCCGGGCCGACCGCTCGCCAACCACGATTCGGCTAGGGTGCAGGTTGTCGTGAAGGGCGCGACCCTCCCGCAAAAACTCGGGCGAAAACATCAAATTAGGCGTTCCCATCGCTTCGCGGGTTTTGGCGGTATAACCCACCGGCACGGTGGACTTGATGACCATGACCGCCGATGGGTTAATGGCCATGACGTCTTTGATCACCGCTCCAATGGACTTTGTATTGAAGTAATTGGTGGTTGGGTCGTAGTCGGTTGGGGTGGCAATGATGACGAAGTCAGCACCGGCATAGGCGTCATGTTTGTCCAGCGTAGCGCGGAAGTTGAGTGTCTTGTTTTTGAGGAAGTCTTCCAGATCAGCATCTTCGATGGGGGACTGTTTGCGGTTGAGCATGTCCACCTTACTGGGGACGATGTCCAATGCCACAATTTCATGGTGTTGGGACAACAGCACGCCGTTGGATAAACCCACATAGCCTGTGCCTGCGATGGCGATTTTCATTGCGTTGTTCTGCCGTAAGTGTCTTCAAATCGCACGATGTCGTCTTCACCCAAATAACTGCCCGATTGCACCTCAATGATTTCAAGTGGAATGGTGCCGGGGTTAGCCAACCGGTGGACTTCACCCAACGGAATATAGGTGGATTGGTTCTCAGTGAGCGTCAGCACCTTGTCACCGTTGGTAATTTCAGCGGTGCCGGTCACCACAATCCAGTGCTCGGCACGGTGATGGTGTTTTTGCAAGCTCAGGCTGGCCTTGGGCTTGACTTGGATGCGCTTGACCTTGAAACGGCCACCTTCGTCGATGCTGTCGTACCAGCCCCAGGGGCGGTGCACTTTGCGGTGCAGGGTATGCTCTTCGCGGTTTTGCTGGCTCAGCGCGTTCACGATGTGCTTCACGTCCTGGCTGCGCGATTTTTTGGCCACCAGCACGGCGTCTGCGGTTTCGATGACAACCAGATCGCTCACACCCACCAAGCTGACCAAGCGGCTGCTGGCGTGCACCAGCGTGTTGTGGCTGTCTGTTTCCAGCACGTCGCCCGTAAAAGCATTTCCTTGGTCGTCTTTGGGCAGCACGTTCCAGACGGCGTCCCATGCGCCCAGGTCTGACCAGCCAGCATCAAGCGGCACCATTTGGATGGGGAATGCGCTGCCTGGACAGTGCTCCATGACGGCATAGTCCACCGACTCGGAAGGGATGGCGGCAAACTCATCTTTGCCGGGGCGAATGAATTGGGCGTCTTGCTTTTTGGCAGCCCATGCAGCTTGGCAGGCTTGGGCGATGTCCGGGCGGAAAGTTTGCAGGGCCTTGAGCCAGACGGATGCACGCAGGACGAACATGCCGGCGTTCCAGAAGTAGCCGCCTTGTTGGAGGTAGCTTTGGGCGGTTTCGAGGTTGGGTTTTTCTACGAAGGCGGCAACGGTGATGGGGGCATGGATTCCCGCATTCGCGGGAATGACAGAGGATGTCTTGATGTAGCCGTAGCCGGTTTCGGGTTTGTCGGGGATGACGCCCAAGATGACGATGTTGCCTTCGGCTGCCTGGGTAATGGCTTGCTGGACTGCGGCGTTAAACGCAGCGCCATCTGCGATGGTTTGGTCGGCGGGGGTGACAACCAGCACTGGGTCTTGGCCGTTTTCTGTGGCGGCCAAGGCGGCCAAGGTCAAGGCAGGGGCTGTGTTCCGGCCTAATGGCTCCAGCAAGGCCACCCCCAAAGAGATACCCACTTCTCGCAATTGCTCAGAGGCCAAGAAACGATGGTCTTCACCGCTCACTATCAAGGGCGCTGCGACTTGAATACCCTCTTGACCCAAAGCAACCAGGCGCTGAGCAGCTTGCTGGAACAGACTCTCGTTGCCCGTAAGACACAAAAACTGTTTGGGGAAACCGCTGCGTGACAAGGGCCACAAACGTGTGCCGGAACCACCGCAAAGGATGACAGGAGTGACTTGTATCATGATTGTCAGATGACTTCGTCTATTGCTCAGGCAGGCAAGTGGATTTGCGGGGTGGGTTTGACCAACAAGAAGGCAATGGGCGAGCACCAGTGATGCCGAACCATGCGGGCATAGATAGCGACATAACCCAAGGCAAGCGCCAAAAACACTAATACGGACAAGACAATGGATGAATAGGTGAAACTGGCCAGCACAATGGCAGAAAGTGTCATGAAGCCGATCAAAGCACCCGTGATGGAGTTTCTGACGGCGTTGGAGTAATGACCAAACCAACGTGCCACATAGCGCCGCTTAACAAGGCTGTGGAAATGCAAACGGTCAGGCATACCGGGGTGCTCTTTGCGAATTTTGCGGCGGTAGATGCTGAAAATCACCTCAGTCACTGGGTGTACGCAAATGACCACCGCGGCAAAGGCTGACACGCTCGGGTTTCGCTCGATCAGCAGCACGGCCACCCAAGCTAATGCGAAGCCAATGAAGTAAGAACCACCGTCGCCCAAGAACAGCTTGCCAAATGGCCAGTTGACCCAGAAGAAGCCCCACACACACGCGGCCAAGATGAGCGATGTGCTGGCCAATGTCTTATCGCCCACCTGCCAAGCAATCATGCCAAAGCCAATGAAAGCCAAGGTGGACATGGTGCTGGCCAAACCGTTGAACCCGTCGATGATGTTGATGCTGTTGGCAACACCGCCCACGGCGAAGGCTGTGAAGATGACGGACACGAAAGTGAACTTCATGAACCAATCGACACCCCAGATGTCGAGACGACTCAGTGAATAGTCGGTGATCCACCAAGCCAGCAGGCCAGAGACCATGGTGGCCAAGAGCCTTTGCATGATGCCCACACGCTTGGTGATGTCTTCGGCCACGCCAAACAAGAATGCCGGCATGCCTGCGAACAGGATGGGCGTGAGCATTTCTTTAACGTCAGCGGGTGTTTTGGTCCAAGCCACGAGGAGGCCCAACACAATGGGCAGACCGCCTACACGGGGGGTGGGCGTGGTATGGAACTTTTGCACACCATCGATGAAGTCCATGGTCAGGGCACCGTGCCAGCGTTTGGTGACGACCAGCAGCAGGCACAACAGTAACGTGCTGACAAAGCCCCAAGCTGCGGCATGCAGTGTGGCAGATTGGAACACGCCTTGGAGGGCGTTCAGGGGGTTCATGGGATTGCGGTCATGAGTGCCAGCGTTCGCGTGTATGGCAGTTAATTACGGGCATGGGAGTTACTGGGATTTACCCAAAGCTTTGCGCCATGAGGCTTGCAGAGCGTTGATTTTTTGGGCTGACTCTTGGTTTTGGCTCGCGCTGCGCAAGGCTTGGCGGATGAAGACGAACATGAGCAGGGCAAAACCTGCAGCCAACGCGGCGATGATGGCGATGAGGCTGCGTTTGGGGGCCACTTTTTGGGTCGGGAGCGTGGGGCTCTGAATCAGATCGCTGCTGTCAAAGCCTTTGAGTTCTTTTTCAATCTTAATTTGGTTTTCTTGGGTTTTTGCAATAAGTTCAACCAATTGGGCATAGCCCTGTGCGACTTCAGAGACGCCATGACCGAAAACTTGCTCCAGCCGGCGTTCAAGCAACTTGGCTGATTGAGTCACTTCTTTTTCTCGGGTTTGGAGTTGGGTCAGTTGTTTTTCTAGGCTTTGCTTGGCCGAGTCGCGTGGCTGAGCTTGCACATAGAGTTGCGCCAAAACATCTTTGGCCATTGCCTGAGCGGCCTGTGGGCTGGTCGACTGCGCGGTCAGAGAGATCAGTTTGTCCTTGGCGTTGTAGCTGGCTTTGATTTCTTTTTTCAGCTTGTCTCGGGCATCTTCGGCTTCCATCTTGGGGGTGTAGCCCAATTTAGCCGCGATGGAGTCGAGTACAGATGCTGTGAGCATTTGGCCCGCTAGGTTTTGCTCGGACTTGAGGATGGCGGTGCTTTCGTAGGTATTGGGGATGATGAAAGCGACGCCATAAGCCAGCAGGCCAACCACGATGGGGCCGATGATGAGCAGGCGCAGGTTGTCGACGATGGTTTGCAATAGGTCCAGGAGACTGATTTCGTCGTCTTCTGGGTAGTGGGGGGTGTCGGTCATTTTTGGACTAGAGATTCTAGGGATCGGGGGCATGGATACCCGCGTTCGCGGGTATGACAGTTAGGGGGCGGGTATGACAGAGGGGAAAGGGTATGACGATTAGAAGAGATCCGCCTCGGCCAAGGGTTTGGCGACTTGGTCTTTGACGGAGAGCTTCGGTTCTAGGCCTGAGGGCCAAGTGATACCGATGTCAGGGTCGTTCCAGGCGATGCAGCGTTCGTGCTGGGGGGCGTAGTAGTCGGTGGTTTTATACAAGAAGTCGGCGGTTGCTGACAAGACCACAAAGCCATGGGCAAAGCCGGGTGGCACCCAGAGTTGTTTGTGGTTGTCTTCGGTCAGCTCGACCCCGGCCCATTGGCCAAAAGTGGGGGAGTTTTGGCGGATGTCGACCGCCACATCCAACACCGCGCCGCGCACCACGCGCACCAGTTTGCCTTGGGGTTGCTGCACCTGGTAGTGCAGGCCACGCAACACACCTTGGGCACTGCGGCTGTGGTTGTCTTGTACAAACTGCACGTTCAGGCCCGTGGCTTGGTTGAAGTCTTGCTGGTTGAAGCTTTCAAAGAAGAACCCCCGCACATCGCCAAAGACTTTGGGCTCGAGGATGAGCAGGTCGGGAATGTGGGTGGGGGTGACGGTGTAGGGCATCGGCGCTTATTTGAGCAAATTGAGCAAATATTGCCCATAGCCGTTTTTGGCCAGCGGTTGGGCCAGCTTTTGCAGGCTTTCAGCGGTGATCCACTTTTGGTGGAAGGCGATTTCTTCGGGGCAGGCGACCATGAGGCCTTGGCGTTTTTGGAGGGTGGCAATGAAGCCAGCGGCCTCCAGCAGGCTGTCGTGGGTTCCGGTGTCCAACCAGGCGAAGCCTCGGCCCATGATCTCAACGTTGAGTTGGTTTTGGGCCAGGTAGCGTTTGTTGACGTCGGTGATTTCGAGCTCGCCGCGAGCAGAGGGCTGGATGTCGGCGGCGATGTCACAGACTTGTTGGTCGTAGAAGTACAGGCCTGTGACGGCATAGTTGCTTTTGGGGACCTTGGGCTTTTCTTCGATGCTCACAGCCCGTTGCTGGACGTCGAAGTCGACCACGCCATAACGCTCCGGGTCTTGCACATGGTAAGCAAACACGCTGGCGCCTGTGCTGCGCTGGTTGGCGTTGTTCAGCAAGCGCACGAGGTCGTGGCCATAAAAGAGGTTGTCGCCCAGCACAAGGGCGCTGGGTTTGTTGCCCACAAAGTCTTTGCCAATGATGAAGGCCTGCGCCAAGCCATCGGGGCTGGGCTGCACGGCGTATTGGATGTTCATGCCCCATTGGCTGCCGTCGCCCAACAGGTCGACAAAACGCGGGGTGTCCTGTGGGGTGCTGATGAGCAACACGTCTTGGATACCCGCCAGCATGAGCGTGGTCAGCGGGTAATAGACCATGGGCTTGTCGTACACAGGCATGAGTTGCTTGCTGACCGCCTGCGTCACGGGGTACAGGCGCGTGCCTGAGCCGCCAGCGAGGATGATGCCTTTGCGGTGGGTCATAGGGGTTGAAGTGTTCGTCAAAACCAAGAAATGTTTCAGGCAGGCTACCGCAGTCCGGCAAATTTGATGCAGACCTTGTCCAGATCGAGAGACATCTGCTTGGCCGATGCACTCTTTTGGACAGCTGATGATTGTATTCTTAAGAACAGAGACAGACGGTCAAAAATACAATAGAAAGTATTGAAAATTTGATCATCCAATGGTCCTCATTGAAACCAGGTACGGATTAACCCTAGGATGGCGGCGACCTGCAGACTTCAAAGCGGTGCAGAGGAGCCAAAGCGGCGGTCGCGGCTGACAAACCAGGTGATGGCTTCTTGCAAACGGGCAGGCGAAAACTCGGGCCAGAGGTCGTCGGTGAAGAACATCTCGGCGTAGGCGGCTTGCCAAAGCATGAAGTTGCTGACACGTGATTCGCCGCCGGTGCGGATGAGCAAGTCAACTTCAGGCGCATAGGCCGTGCTGAGGTAAGGGGCCAGGCTGTCCTCGGTCATGGCTTGCAGGGTTTGACCAGGGTGGGCTTGCTGCCAGGCTTGGGCGGCTTGCACCATGTCCCAGCGGCCACCGTAGTTGGCGCACACCGTGAGGGTGATGCGGGTGTTGTTGGCGGTTTGCTGCTCGGCGCGGGCAATGAGATCTTGCAGCACCGGCGCAAATCGGGTTTTGTCGCCCACCACTTTGAGGCGCACGCCGTTGGTGTTCATGCTGTCGACCTCTTTTTGCAAATAGGTCATGAACAGGTTCATGAGGCTAGAAACTTCCTCTTCAGGACGCTTCCAGTTTTCGGTGCTGAAAGCAAACAAGCTCAGGTGCGCCACGCCCATTTCTGCGCAGGTTTGCACAATGTCCCGCACCCGTTTGGCACCCGCTGCATGCCCCAACGCAGCAGGCATGAAGCGGTTCTTGGCCCAGCGACGGTTGCCATCCATGATGATGGCGATGTGCTGCGGCACAGGGTTGTGGGAAGCGGGATGGTTCAAAGCTGGGTGCGAATATGGACGATCACAGATTTTAGAGGCATGGGCGTGGGGACTTGCGAAAAGCGGTGCGGTGGGAAGAGATCAGTGGGTTCGTCCATTACCCGTTTTGTCATGCCCGCGCAGTCGGGTACCCATCATCCGTCAAGTGTTGACTTCGACCTGGTGGTGCTCAAGTTGAACCACCGTGGGGCGTCCCAGAATTTCGAGGAGGACGGCCACACGTTTGCTGGAAACACTTTGGATGAGGCCCTCCATGCCGCCCAGGGCCGTGTGTTTGAGGCGCACGGTTTGGCCGGCCTTGAGGTTGCTGAGTTCTTGCAAAGTGGCGTGGTTGCGGTCTTGTTCGAGTTGGCGTATGCGTTGCACGAGCTCGTCGTGGAGCATGGCGGGCTCAAAGCCAAAGCGCACGATGGTGGCAATGCCTTTGGTGCTGCGCACCGACGAGATGCTTTGCTCGGGTTTGCTGGGCCTAAACAGGATGTAGCGCGGAAACATGGGCTCGAACAGCGCCACAGGGCCTTGCTCGCTTTTTTTGAATTTTTTATACAACGGCAAATAAGCTTCGAAGTCTTGCTGCTGCAGGTTCGCTTGGGCGATTTTTTCTTCGCGGGGTTTGGTGTAAGCCAGGTACCAGCGCACGGGTCGCTGACCTTCCAGGAAAAGCGGATCTGTCGTTGGAAGGTTGTGGGTCATTCTGTCTTTTGCAGGCTGTGTCAGTATTGATTTTAGGGGCCGCACTTAAGCCCATTTTCGTGCAAGGGCACCACCAAAACAAAACCCCGCTTGCGCGGGGTTCGGCGTGGGCTGAAACCAAATTCAGGCGATCACGAATGGGGTGCGGTCTTTGCCTTCGATCCACTTGGGGGCTTTGCCGCGGCCTGTCCATGTTTGGCCGGTGGCGGGATCGCGGTATTTGGCGGCCACTTTGCTGGCGGCTTTGGGCGCACCGGATTTGCTGGCACGGCCAGGGAAAATGTCTTGCGCGGTCAAGCCATATTCGGCCACCAGTTCGCGCACTTTGCTCACAGCGCTGGCAATTTCATTTTGACGGGCTTGGGCAATGGCTTGCTCCAAAGCGTCGCGTTGGGCCAATAAATCTTTGTAGCTGGAGGTCATGGTAGATCCTGTTTAAATGATAAGAGCGCTGAATATACACCAGAGTTTGTCTGAATACAGGAGTATTTGGATATACAACCGATTTTGAGATGTATTTATAAATTTTACGGGTTAGGTTTTAGGGTTATTTGATTATCTTTTGCCATGCTCGGATTGATAGAGCGTCCATTGCGCCTGAACGGGGGCCATGCTCCTGAGTTCGTCACCCCCGACTTGATCGGGGGTCCATGCATTTAAATGGCTTGAAACTCACAAAATAGACTCATCCAAATCAACCCAACCCGGATTTTCTTTTTCGATCAGGGTAATTTTCCATTCACGCTTCCAGTGCTTCAAGCTTTTCTCATACGCAATGGCCTCTTGAATGCTTTCAGTTGGGTCAAACCAGACCCATTGGGTCACGTTAAAACGGGCAGTAAATCCATCGACCGCATGCTGTTTGTATTCATGGACACGGCGAATCAAATGGTTGGTGACGCCGACATACAAAGTGCCGTTTTTTTGATTGGCGAGCATATAGACAAAGTAAGCCATAAGTGAGCGTATGGCAGGCTTTGGTGGTTGGCAAGGGGATGGATACCCGCATGCGCGGGTATGACAAAAACCTCGTCCCCCCGACTTGATCGGGGGTCCATGCCTTCGGCTGAGATGGATAACCGCATTCGCGGGTATGACAGAAGTGTGCGCGGGTATGACAGTTACGTCGCAGGCGAAGCCATGGGCTGCACGGCCAAGACTTTGTCGATGCGGCGGCCTTCGAGGTCGACCACCTGGAAGCGCCAGCCGGCCAAATCGATGGCCTGGCCTTGGGCGGGCAGTTGGCCCAAGGCGTACATGAGCAGGCCTGCCAGCGTGTTGTAGCGGTTCTTGTCTTCGGCAGGCAGTTCCTTGATGTCCAAGCGGGCCTTGAGTTCGTTGACGGGCATGATGCCGTCGAGCAGCCAGCTGCCGTCTTCGTTTTGGGTGGCCCAGGCGTCGGCGTTGGTGTCCGGCTTGAGCTCCCCCGTGATGGCTTCGAGCAGATCCAGCGGGGTCAGCAGGCCTTGCACTTCGCCGTATTCGTCGACCACAAAAAGCATGCGGCTCGATTGGTCGCGCATTTGCTCGAGCAGCTCCATGCCGGTCAGGGTTTCGGGCACAAAGTGGGCGGTTTCGGCATGGTCTTCGAGCGTCCGCTCGTCGCTGTGGGGCAGCGCCAGCAGGTGCGACAGGCTGATCACGCCCATGATGTGGCCCAGGCCGTCGCGGCACACGGGATACCAGGAGTGGTTGCCTTCGCCGCGCATCTGGTTGATGCGGTCCATGGCTTGTTTCGGCGTGAGGCTGGCTTCGAGCCACTGAATGTCGCTGCGCGGCGTCATCATCGAGGTGAGGGCTCGGTCATCGAGGTGGAACACATTGCGCACCATTTGGTGCTCGTGCTCTTCGATCAATCCAGCGTCCACGCCTTCGACCAGGCTGGCCGTGATTTCTTCTTCGGTCACGGCGCGGCTGCCAGTGCTGTCGATGCGCATGAGCTTGAGCATGCCTTGCGTGGACAGCGAGAGCAGTTTGACAAACGGCCCTGCCACTTTGGCCAGCCAGGCCATGGGGCGCGCCACCAGACGGGCCACGGCTTCGGGGTAGAGCTGGCCGATGCGCTTGGGTACCAGCTCGCCAAAAATGATGGTGGTGAAGGTGATGAGGGTGACCACGATGGCGGTGGCGGTGATGGCGGCGACCGGCTCGGTCAGGCCCCACTGCATCAGCTGCAAAGCCAGCCCACCGCTGAAAGCCGCCTCACCCACGATGCCATTGAGCACCCCAATGGAGGTGATGCCCACTTGCACGGTGGACAAAAACTGGGTGGGCTCTTCCAGCAGTTTGAGCGCGGCCTGCGCGCCTTTGTCACCCGCCTCCTCCATGGCCGCCAAACGGGCCTTGCGGCTGGAAGCCAGCGCCAGCTCCGACATGGCAAACACCCCGTTGAGCAGGGTGAGGAAAACAATCAGTAAAAAATCCATAACCGCCATTGTGCCAAGAGAAGCGGCCCGCCATGGTCAAGCCCGATTTGGCCTGGGGCCTATGGCTTCGATGGGCATGGCTACCCGCCTGCACGGGGATGACGCGTATGTCGTCACACCCGAATCGATCGGAAGGCCGTGGTTTTGACTTACACAACGCATGATTTGGGACAATTCAGCAAAGAGGTGCTTATGTCCGTTTATTGGGTCGGTGATGTGCAAGGCTGTGATGCGCCTTTGGGACGACTGCTGGATGAGATTGATTTCTCTCCAAGCCGGGACAGCTTGTTTGTGTTGGGCGACCTGGTGAACCGAGGGCCCGATTCAGAAAAGGTGCTGCGGCGCTTGATGGCCATGGGCCATGCGGTGCAGTGCGTGCTGGGCAACCACGATTTGCATCTGTTGGCCGTGGCCGCTGGGGCTGGGCGACTCAAGCCCATGGACACGCTGGACGGCATCTTGCACGCGGCCGACCGCCCTGCCCTGCTGGACTGGCTGCGCCATCAGCGCATGGCCATTTGGGACCAGGGTGTGCTGATGGTGCATGCGGGGGTGATGCCGTCATGGACGGTGGCTCAGACCTTGGCTTTGGCGGGCGAGGTGGAGTCGGTTTTGCGAGGGCCCGATTTGAGCGATTTTTTGCACCAGATGTATGGCAACGAGCCTGCAGCATGGCGCGATGGTTTGACGGGTGTGGACCGTCTGCGCGTGGTGGTGAATGCGCTAACACGGCTGCGCTTTTGTTCTGCCCAAGGCGTGATGGAGTTTGCAAGCAAAGAAGCGGCCGATGCAGCGCCTGCGGGCTTCTTGCCCTGGTTTGACGTGCCGGGCAGGCAAACCGCCGATGTGACGGTGGCTTTTGGGCATTGGTCGACTTTGGGTTTGCTCAAGCGCCATGACGTGTGGGCGCTGGACACGGGTTGCGTGTGGGGTGGCTGCCTGAGCGCGATGCGGCTGGGCGCCGACGGACAGCACGAGTTGGTTCAGGTGAAGTGCGAGCAGGCGCAGCGTCCAGGGTGAATGAACAGGACCTGGCCCCGATTGAATCCCAGCAGGAGGCTGCCCCTGCGGCCCAAGGTGTCACCAGGCGCGCCGCTGGTCCGACCGGGTCTTTTTGTGGCACGATCAGCGGGTGAAAATCCATGCCCTGCAAGACCTCAAAAAGGTCCAGAAACAACTCGCCGAGGCCCATGAAAAAGCCAAGGCCGAAGAGGCCGCTCGCCTGTCCGCTGCACGCCAGCGCGAAGCCGAGGCCCATTTGTTTGTGCGTGCGGTGGGCATTGTGCAGCGGCTGCCCTTGCATGACCTGGCCACCATCAGCCCCCCCGCGCCTGCACCGGTGGCCTTGCAGCGAAAAAAAGACGAAGAAGCGGTTTTGCGTGACGCCTTGAGCGATGGTTTTGATGTGAGCACCTTGCTCGACACCGATGACACCCTGAGCTTTCGGCGTCCCGGCATTGGCATCGACGTCACCCAGAAGCTGCGCAAAGGGGGTTGGTCCATCCAACGCGAGATCGACCTGCACGGTCTGCGCAGCGACGAAGCCCGCGTGGCACTGGCCGAATTCATCCGCATCGCCCACCGTCAAGGCTTGCGTTGTTTGCGCGTGGTGCATGGCAAAGGGCTGGGCTCGCCAGGCAAAACCTCGGTGCTCAAACCCAAGGTCCACAGTTGGTTGATCCAAAAAAACCAGGTCATGGCCTTTGTGCAGGCCAAACCCGCAGAAGGCGGCGCCGGCGCCTTGCTGGTGCTGCTCAAACCAGCAGGTTGAGCGGTTTCACCCATACGGCCACAGGGGCAGCCTCCCACGCAGGCATGGCTGTCAAGCGCCGCGGTTGCGCATCCAGTCGGCTGTTTTGAAGAAGCTGTCATTCAGCCGTTCGCGCAGCACCGGGTCAACCTGGGTTTCCTGCATGGCCTGGTCCATGCAGGCCAGCCATTGGTCACGCTCGAGCACGCCAATCGAAAACGGCATGTGGCGCATGCGCAGGCGCGGGTGGCCAAAGCGCTCGGTGTAGTGCGCCGGACCGCCGAGCCAACCACACAAGAACCAAAACAATTTGTCGCGTGCATCTTGCAAGGTGCTGCCGTGGGCGGCACGCAGTTCTTGGTAGCCGGGCTCGATGTCCATGAGGTCATAAAAGCGTTCGGCCAAGGCTTTGACGCGGGCCTCGCCGCCGATCCACTCGAACGGGGTGTCAAACGGGGGTTTGTCTTCGATTTGCATGGTGATGACTTTGCAGGCTCAGCGTTTTACTCGGTGGATTGCCGCAGGGTTTGCATGACGGGTTGGCGCAGCACACCCGACAAGCTGAGGCTGCCTGCGGTCCAGGCCAGCAAAGCGCCCAAGGCGCCGCCTGCCAAGGGGGCCCAGAGCGGCGGCTGCCACGCAAACTCGAACGCGAAACGGGCCAGCGCCCAGCCGACCACCAAGGCCATGCTGCTGGCCATGAAGCCGGCCAGCCAACCCAAACCCAGCAACTCGGTGCGCTGCACTTGGGCCAACAAGCCGCGCCCTGCCCCGAGCGCCCGCATGATGGCGTATTCGCGCTCACGCGCTTGGCGGCTGGCGCCCACGGCGGCCAGCAGCACCATCAGGCCTGCGGCCAAAGTGAAGGCAAACAGGTATTCCACAGCCCGGATGACCTGGTCCATGACGCGTTGCACCTGCGCCAAAGTGCTGCGCATGTCCACGTTGGTGATGTTGGGGAACTGGTTGACCAGCGCGTTGTCAAAACCCTCGGGGCCAGCGGGTGAGCGGAAGGCCGCCATGTAGGTCATGGGCAGGTCGGGCATTTGCGAGACGGGGAACATCATGAAGAAGTTGGCCCGCATGGAGGTCCAGTCGACCTTGCGCAAGCTGGTCACACGCGCTTCGCGAGCTTGGCCCGCGATGTCAAAGCGCAGTTGGTCGCCCAGTTTCAGGCCCAAAGTGTCGGCGATGCCTTGCTCCACACTCACGCCGTCGGCTTCTTCAGGCACCCAACGGCCTGCGGTCAGAGGGTTATGGGCAGGCAAAGTGGCCGAGTGCGAGAGGTTGATTTCGCGGTCAATCAGGCGTTTGGCGCGGTCAACTTCAAAGTCGGAGGGGCTGACCTCGCGGCCGTTGATGGCGACCAAACGGCCACGGATCATGGGGAACCAGTCGGGCGACTGCACCCCCGCCTTGTTCAAACTCGCCAAAAATTCGGTGGCTTGTTCAGGCTGCACATTGATGACAAATCGATCGGGGGCGTTGGCGGGCGTGGCTTGCCGCCAGCTGGCAATCAAATCGGTGCGCAGCAGCACCAGCAAGGCCAGTGCCAACAAGCCCACCGACAAAGCGCTGACCTGCACCACCGCAAACACCGGGCGTGCCGCCACTTGGCGCGTGGCCAAGCGCAACCAACTCGGCGAGTTCTCACCGGGTACGGCTCGGCGCAACACCCACAAGGCGGCAGCGGCCAGTCCGGCAAACACCAACAAGGCCACGGCAAAACCGCCCACAGTGATCAGGCCCAGCGTCAGGCTGCGGCTGACCATGAGCAAGGTCAGCGCAAAGCCCACCAGCCCCATGACCAACACCAACCACGAGCGCACTTGCACGCTGCCCAAATCGCGCCGAATCACGCGCAAGGGCGGGACCTGAGCCAGCTGCAAAACAGGCGGCAAGCCAAAGGCCACCAACAAGGTCAGGCCCATGGCCATGCCCATCAGTGCCGGCTGCATGGTGGCGGAGGGCAGCTGCGCATCGACCAGGCCCGCCAGCAACACCACAAAACCCAGGTGAACCGCATAGCCGGCCAGCACACCCACGGCACTGGCCAAAAGGCCAGCGCCCAAGAACTCCAGGCCATAACTCAAAGTGAGTGTGCGCTGGCTTTGACCCAACACCCTGAGCAAGGCACAGGCATCAAGTTGCCTCTCTGCGAAGCTGCGGGCCGCCAAAGCCACGGCCACGGCGCAAAGCAAGGCGGCCAACAAGGCGACCAGGTTCAAGAACTGCGAGGCACGGTCCAGCGTCTGGCGCATTTCGGGGCGTCCACTGTCCAGCGACTCGATTTGCACGCCGCGCACATGGGCCAACTCCACCTCAGGCCGTGCCCACTGCACAAAGCGCTCGGCCGCTGCAGCATCGCCCGCCACCGCCATGCGCCAAGTGATGCGGCTTGCGGGTTGCACCAAACCCGTGGATGCCAAATCGGCCGCGTTCATCATCACGCGGGGTGCAAAGGTCATGAAACCAGCGCCCCGGTCAGGTTCACGCTCGATGACGGCAGAGATGCGGAAACTGCGCTCGCCCAGGCCCAGCATCTGCCCGGTTTTCAGGCCCAAGTTGTCGAGCAGCGCAGGGTCCACCCACACCTCGCCCACAGGAGGCAGCTGGGGTGGAACGCCCGCAGCAACCGGCGGGCCCACTTCGGGCAAGACGAGCAATTTGCCGCGCAAGGGATAGCCAGGCTCCACCGCCTTGAGGGCAACCAGGCGGCTGGCACCACCTTGCTCGGCCAAGGCGCGGGCCATGGTGGGAAAGCTCACATTGGTGTTGGTCTGCAAGCCCAGTCTTTGGGCCTGCTGCACAAAGGCGGCCGGGGTGCTTTGGTCGCTGACCACCACCGCGTCGCCACCGAGCAGTTGACGCGCATCGCGCCACAAACCCGACTGCATCCGGTCGGCCAAAAACCCCACCGCCGTGAGCGCGGCCACCGCCAGTGCCACCGACACCATGAGCAGCCGCAACTCGCCCGCACGCAAATCGCGCCACAAATTGCGCCCCCCCAATCGCAGGCCGTGCATCCATCCTTGTTGATTCATGCCGCCACCTTACCGCACAAGCCATTCACAGCGGGCAGCAAGGCATTTTTTTATGTCAATTCACCCATTCGGCCGCAGGGGCGGCCTCCCACAAAGACAAGGCATCCTGCATTTCGTGGGAGCGAGCCCCTGCTCGCGAATGAGAGCCAGAGCCACTGCACACATTCGGCTGCGGGGGCAGCCTCCTACAAGGGCAGGGCTTTGGGAGTTTGTGGGAGCGAGCCCCTGATCGCGAATGATGGAAAAACTGTCTTGCTAGCACTGAGGGTAGTCAGTAGCATCACCTCAGGGAGCACAACATGGCACAAAAAGCCGAGTCAAACCGCTTGCGCACTGGCCGTCATTCACAAGCAGGCCAGGTGTATCTGCTGACGATGGTCACCCACAACCGCCAAGCTGTTTTTGCGGAATTTCAAGCAGCTCGTTGCCTGATCCGCACTTTGCAAGCAGAAGAGCGCTTGAGCCGAGCCAGCACATGGGCCTATGTGCTGATGCCTGACCATCTGCACTGGTTGATGCAGCTGGGTGAAGAAGTGGATTTGGCGCGGTGCGTGCAAGGGGTGAAGTCGCTGGTTACGCGTCAGTTGGACCAAACGGTTTGGCAAGCGGGGTTTCACGACCGGGCCATGCGCAAAGAAGAGGACTTGCAGGCCTTGGCCAGGTACATCGTGGCCAATCCTTTGAGGGCGGGTTTGGTCAAACGTGTGGGCGATTACCCGCATTGGGACGCGATGTGGCTTTGAAAAACATTCGGCCGCAGGGGCGGCCTCCCACAGGGATTTAGTGCCTGTTCACGCATTCGGCCGCAGGGGCGGCCACCCACAGAGATAGGCCTCGTCTGGCTTTTTGTGGGAGCGAGCCTCTGCTCGCGAATGGTTTATCGGGCCAGTTCGGGTTGCCAGACCAAGCGCTCGGGAGCGCTGAAGCACAGGAAGCGCTTGTTGGTGGCGCGTCCGATGGCGCACAGGCCCAGACGCTTGGCGACATCCAGGCCCATTTGCGTGATGCCGCTGCGCGACACCACCACGGGCACACCCATCTGAGCCGACTTGATGACCATCTCGCTGGTCAAACGGCCCGTGGTGTAGAACACTTTGTCTTGCCCGCTCACGTCGTTCATCCACATCCAGCCGGCGATGGTGTCCACCGCGTTGTGACGGCCCACGTCTTCGACGAACATCAGCATCTCGTCGCCCTGAAACAGGGCGCAACCGTGCACCGAGCCGGACGATTTGTAGGTGGTTTCTTGCAGGCGGATGGCGTTCACCAAGCCATAGAGCTGGCCTTGCGTGATCTGGGCAGGCGGCAACTCGATCTCATCGATGTGGGCCATCAGGTCGCCGAACACACTGCCCTGACCGCATCCGGTGGTGACCACGCGATCGGCGCTGCGCTCGATGACCACCTGGGCGTTGGCTCGGGTTTTGACAGCGGCCACACCGGGCTCGCCCACTTCGCCTTCGCCTATCGTCCAGTCCACCGTGATGGATTCAATCTGGTCCACCGAGTCGATCAGGCGCTGGTTGCGCAAGAAACCCAACACCAACCACTCGGGTTCGGCCCCCAGCGACATCAGGGTCACCAGCTCTTTTTTGTCGAGGTAAATGGTGAGCGCCCGCTCGGCGGGGATTTGGGTCTCGGATACGTCACCGAATTCGTTGTGCACGGGCACGGTGCGCGTGAGAGGCGCACGCGCTCGGGTGATGTGGGGCTTGGGCAGGGCCGAAGTGGCCACGGGGGCGTTCAAAACAACAGACATGGCTTGAGCCTAACGTAAAAATCCCCCGCCGTTACCGACGGGGGATTTTGCGGTGACGCTGAAAAAAGGATCAGCCTTTTTTGGCAGGTGCTGCCGCTGGTTTGGCACCCGCTGGTGCGGCTGCGGGTGCAGCGGCGGTGGTGTCAGCAGGCTTGTAGGCACCTGGGTCCACACAAGCGGGCGTGGCTGTGGGTGCAGCTTTGCCTTTGCCGTTGGTTTTGTAATAGTGCGCTGCCGTCTTTTCACGTGACTTGCACAGTTGGAAGTCGGCCACTTTGTTGGCGTGCGCTGTTTTGGCAGCAGCTTCGGCAGCTTTGGCTTTGGCCTCGTCGCTCAGGGCGGGCAATTTGGCCATGGCACCAAAGCTGATGGCCAGCGCAGACATGACAAGCAGGTATTTTTTCATGGTGTTCTCCTGGCTCAAACCGAAGCCGTTTTAGCGGGTGTCGCAGCGGCGTCCGATGCAGGCACAGAGCGCTGCGCAGGGATCTTGCCGGACTTGACGTCGTTGTACCAAAGTTCATGGTGCTCTTTGGCCCAAGTTTCATCCACATAGCCTTCGCGCATGGCTTTGTAGGCGCCGCGCATGCCGATCGTGCCCATGTAAATGTGACCAATGAACATGGCCATCATGAACAAGGCGGCCACGCCGTGGATCATGGCTGCGATTTGCATGGTGCCGCGTTCGTAGATCAGACCGGGGATGAGCATGTCCAGCACCAAGCCAGAACCCACCACGATCAAACCGAGGAACAACACACCGCCCCAGAACACCACCTTTTCACCGGCATTGAAGCGGTGCGAAGGCACTTCGGTGCCGGAGAACAAGCCGCCGCCTTTGGCGATCCACGCCCAATCTTCTTTGGAAGGCAAGTTATCCTTGACGAAAGTGACGAACACGATCACCAAGGACACTGCGAACAGCGGACCTGCAAAGTTGTGGATGTTCTTCAAAGCAAATGACAACCAGCCAAACAAGGTGCTGCCAATGATGGGCAACAAAAAGAACTTGCCGTAGGCCATGACGATGCCAGAAATGGCCAACGACACAAAAGCGATGGCATTGGCCCAGTGGGCCGATCGCTCAAACGGTGTGAAGCGTTCGATCTTCCGGCCGGTTTCCTGGCCGTGCAACTCCATCGTGCCTTTGCTGAAATAAAACAGCGCCATCGCACCCACGGCAATCAGCAACAAAGCAGCGCCATAAGGGATGATGATGTTGTTGCGCACTTGACGCCAGGATTCACCGGCTGAAGCCAGACGGGAGCCGGGGTATTGGACGAAGGGCTGGATCAGGTTGCCGGCTTCGGGGGCCTGGCTTTTGGGCAGGCTGGTGTAGCCGCTCACGCCCTGACCCACCGCGCGCCACACGGGCGCGTTGTTGCCAGGCTGGACCTGGCTACGCTCGGCGTTGGTCTGGTCTTTGTACTTCGGATCGGCGTCCGCACTGGGCGCGATCTGGAAGATGTTGGCGCTTTTCACACCCAGGCTGGTTTCAGCCTGGGCAGCGGGCGCAGGCGCAGCCGGGCTTGGTGTTTGGGCAGATGCACCCAACACCGCCATGGCGAGCCCAAAAGTCAATAACATGCGGCGCATGAACTTCTCCTTGGCGCTCACTTGGGTGCGCGGACGTGGTCGTTTTGGCCGTAAGTGGCACGGGCCTTGAGGTGGTTGGCCCAGCCGTCTTTGTCGCCGGCTTTCCAGCCAGGTTCTGTGAAAGTTGCCACGCCCGTGCCGCTGTAGGGCGGCTTGTCGGTGCGCACACCTTTGGCATCTTGCGGTTTTTCGCCACAAGCCACCAACAAAATGGCGCTGCAAAAAATGAAAGCTGCTTTCATGTTCAGGCTCCTTTTTTGGCTGGCTGGGCTTGGTTACCGTAGGCAGTGCCCCAACCCCAGACTTCGGCACCTTTGCCACGACTGATCACCCGGCCGCGAAGGATATCGGTGATGACATCGCCGTCGCCGGCGAGCAGCGCCTTGGTGGAGCACATTTCAGCGCAGGCCGGCAACTTGCCTTCGGCCAATCGGTTGCGACCGTATTTCTCGAACTCGGACTGGCTTCCGTGCTCTTCTGGACCGCCGGCGCAGAAGGTGCACTTGTCCATCTTGCCACGCAGGCCAAAGGTGCCGTTGGACGGGAACTGGGGTGCACCAAACGGGCAGGCGTACGAGCAGTAACCGCAGCCAATGCAAATGTCCTTGTCGTGCAGCACCACGCCTTCTTCGGTTTTGTAGAAGCAGTTGACGGGGCAAACTGCCATGCAAGGTGCATCGGAGCAGTGCATGCAAGCCACCGAGATCGACTTTTCACCGGGAACGCCATCGTTCAAGGTGACCACGCGGCGGCGGTTCACGCCCCACGGGACTTCGTGCTCGTTTTTGCAAGCGGTGACGCAACCGTTGCATTCGATGCAGCGCTCTGCATCGCAGATGAATTTCATTCGTGCCATCGTGTTCTCCTGGGGCGCTTAGGCTTTTTCGATGTTGCAGATGGTGGTCTTGGTCTCTTGCATCATGGTGACGCTGTCATAACCATAGGTGGTGGCGGTGTTGACCGCCTCGCCGCGCACGATGGGCGCAGCGCCTTTGGGGTAGTGCGCCAGCATGTCGGCACCTTGCCAACGACCCGAGAAGTGGAAGGGCATCCACACCGTGCCGGTGTCCACACGCTCGGTCACCAAGGCCTGAACGTCCAGTCGAGCGCCGGTAGCACCGGTCAACCAAACGCGGTCGCCGTCGCGGATGCCGCGGTCGGCTGCGGTCTTGGGGTTGATCTCGACATAGGCCTCTTGCTGCAACTCGGCCAACCAGGGGTTGGAACGGGTTTCTTCGCCGCCGCCTTCGTACTCGACCAAACGGCCGGAGGTGAGGATGAGCGGATACTTTTCGTGCATCTTGTCGGCGATGTTCTTGTCCTGCACGGTCTTGAACAAGGTGGGCAAACGCCAGAAGGCCTTGCGGTCGTCGTGGGTGGGGTACTTGGCCATCATGTCTGGACGGGTGCCGTACAAAGGCTCGCGGTGCTGCGGGATCGGATCGGGGAAGTTCCAGACCACGGCACGCGCCTTGGCATTGCCAAACGGGTGGCAGCCGTGGTTCTTCATGAACACACGGATCATGCCGCCCGACGAATCGGTCTTCCAGTTCTTGCCTTCGGCCTTGCCTTTTTCAGCCTCGGTCAGCTCGTCCCACCAGCCGAGTTTCTTCAGCAGGATGTGGTCGAGTTCGGGATAACCGGTGGTGATGTCGGCACCGAGCGAGTGCGAGCCGTCTTCGGCCAGCAGGCTCTTGCCTTCGCGCTCCACGCCAAAGTTGGCACGGAAGTTACCGCCGCCGTCCATGACGTGCTTGGAGGTGTCGTACAAGTTGGGCGAGCCCGGGTGCTTCATCTCGGGCGTGCCATAGCAAGGCCATGGCAGTCCGAAATAGTCTCCCGTGAAGTCGTAGCCGGTTTCCTTGTCCTTGCCGCCTTTGGCCTTCAAGGTCTTCACGTCGAACACGTTCATGTTCTTCATGTGGGCCTTCAGGCGTTCTGGGCTTTGGCCGGTGTAGCCAATGGTCCAGACACACTTGTTGATTTCGCGCAGGATGTCCTCGGGCACGGGCTCGTCCATGCCCTTGACCTTTTGCATCTTGTAGTTCTTGGACAGCTCTTTGGCAAACCCGAGTTTTTCGGCCAGTTGGTGCATGATCATGTGATCGCTGCGGCTCTCCCACAGCGGATCGATGACCTTCTCGCGCCATTGCAAGGAGCGGTTGGAGGCGGTGCAAGAACCACTGGTCTCGAACTGGGTCGCGGCTGGCAACAGGTAAACGGCGCGGTTGGGGTTGAGGTCAGATGCTTTGCCGGGCATCGCAGCCATCGCGGCCGTGGCCGATGGATAGGGGTCCACCACCACCAGCAGGTCCAGCTTGTCCATGGCGCGCTTCATGTCCAGACCCCGGGTCTGGGAGTTGGGGGCATGGCCCCAATAGAACACGCCGCGCAAGTTGCTGTCCTGGTCGATCAGCTCGTTGTTTTCGAGCACGCCGTCGATCCAGCGTGACACCGTGATGCCGTTCTTGCCCATCATGGCGGGGCTGGCGAACTGCTTTTTGATCCACTCGAAATCCACACCCCAGGTGTTGGCAAAGTGCTTCCACGAGCCTTCAGCCAAGCCGTAGTAGCCGGGCAATGAATCGGGGTTGGGGCCCACGTCGGTCGCGCCTTGCACGTTGTCGTGGCCACGGAAAATGTTGGTGCCGCCACCGGTCTTGCCCACATTGCCCAGCGCCAGTTGCAAGATGCAGGACGCACGCACCATGGCATTGCCAATCGTGTGCTGGGTCTGGCCCATGCACCAGACAATGGTGCCAGGGTTGTTGTCGTGCAGCATCTTGGCGATCTTGAACATCTGTTCTTCTTTGACGCCACAGGCCTCTTCCACCTTGTCAGGTGTCCACTTGGCCATCACATCGGCCTTGACGGCCTCCATGCCATACACACGGTCGTTGATGTATTTCTTGTCTTCCCAGCCGTTCTTGAAGATGTGATACACCAGACCGAACAGGAAAGGAATGTCCGTGCCCGAACGGATGCGCACGTACTCGTCGGCCTTGGCCGCGGTGCGGGTGAAACGAGGATCGACCACGATCATCTTGCAGCCGTTTTCCTTGGCATGCAGCATGTGCAGCATGGACACGGGGTGGGCTTCGGCCGCGTTGGAGCCGATGTACAAAGCGACCTTGCTGTTTTGCATGTCGTTGTACGAATTGGTCATGGCGCCATAACCCCAGGTGTTGGCCACACCGGCCACCGTGGTGGAGTGGCAAATGCGGGCCTGGTGGTCGCAGTTGTTGGTGCCCCAGAAGCTGACGAACTTGCGCAGCAAATAGGCTTGTTCGTTGTTGTGCTTGGACGAGCCGATGTAGTAAACACTGTCCGGACCGCTGGCTTTTTTCAGCTCCAGCATCTTGGCGCTGATCTCATTGAGGGCCACGTCCCAGCTGATGCGCTCGTATTTCCCGTTGACCAGCTTCATGGGGTAGCGCAGGCGGTACTCGCCGTGACCGTGCTCGCGCAGCGCCGCACCTTTGGCGCAATGTGCACCCAAGTTGATGGGCGAATCGAACACGGCTTCTTGGCGCACCCAGACGCCGTTTTCAACCACCGCATCGACCGCGCAACCCACCGAGCAATGGGTGCAGATGGTGCGTTTGACTTCGACCTTGCCAGCGCCCACGATGGATGCGCTTGTTGCGGCTTGGGCTTTTTGCACCAAGCTCAGTTGTGAGGCGGCAAGGCCCACACCAACGCCCAGACCCGAGCGACGCAGGAAACTGCGGCGGTCCAGTGTGGGCAAGGCCTGCGACAAACCACGGCGCAGGCTGTGGATGAAGGGGGAGGAGACAGCACCGGCGGTACCGGTTTGTTTTTTGGTCAGCAACATGGAGGGCTCCAGTTGGGGATGAACAGGAAGGACAGGAAAAAGTGAATCAGACGCGGGTCGTCTTGTAGTACTGCTGAACGTGTTCGCTCAGGGTGTAACCACCGCCGCGGGTAGGCTTGGGCAAGGCGACAGCCGCAGGTGCTGCTTGCTTGACCACACCGGGCAGAACAGCTGTGACGGCAGCCACAGCGCCCACCGTGGCAGCACCTGAAAACAGGCTGCGACGTGAAACAGAGGAAGTTTTGGAAGACATCAAAGACTCCTGAAATAGGGACAAGGTGATCGCTCACCAGAACATCTGCCTTAAGCAACGTTTTGCATAGGTGATCTTAGCGATTCGCCAGCGCGATGGCCATGTAAAAACCCTTACTTCAAAGGCTTGGGCGTCAAGAAGGTGACAGCACGAGCAGTCAATGGGCAAAAAAAACGCCCGCACACACAAAACACAAGGTTTCGTGTGCGCGAGCGCACGGTGTTTGCTTACTTGTAAAGGACTTCAGGCAACCACATGCCGATGGCAGGGAACATGTAGAGCAACACGATCGCAAAGACCTGGATCGCCATGAAGGGCAACATGCCTGCAAAGATCTGGTTGAGCGTGACGTGCGGTGGGCTCACACCCTTCAGATAGAACGCTGCCATGGCCACGGGGGGGCTCAGGAATGCGGTCTGCAGGTTCAAAGCCACCAACAAGCCGAAGAACAAAGGATCAATGCCGAAGTGAGGCAACAAAGGAATGAAGATCGGCATGAAAATCACGATGATCTCGGTCCACTCCAGCGGCCAGCCCAGCAAGAAGATGACGACCTGCGCCAGGATCATGAACTGCACCGGCGTCAGATCCATGCCCAGCACCCAAGTGTTGATGATCTCCTGCCCACCCAGCAGCGCAAACGCGGCCGAGAAAATGCTGGAGCCCACAAACAGCCAGCACACCATGGCGCTGGTTTTGGCCGTCAGGTACACCGACTCGCGCAGCACCACGTAGTTCAGGCGTCGGTAAGCGGCTGCGAGCAGCAAGCCGCCCAAGGAGCCCATGGCCGCCGCTTCGGTGGGGGTGGCCAAGCCAAACACGATGGTGCCCAGCACCGCCAAGATCATGAGGGCCAGTGGGAAGAACGAACCCAGCAGCATCTTGAAGATCTCAAGGCGCACAAAGCTGAAGTAGGCATAAAAGATGGCCAAGGCCACTGCGCAACTGGCCAAACCGATCCAGAAATACAGGGGTGCATCTTGACGTTCAGCAGAAGCAGGCGTCTCAGCGGCGGCCGCCACAGCAGCGGGTGCAGGTGTGGCTTCTTTGGCTGTTTCTACATTCGGCGCAGTTGCTGCCTGCACAGATTCTGTGCCGGGTGGCTGCTTCAAGCCGTCGGCTTCAGGCTCAGACAAGCCACTGACGCTTTCACCCTCTTCTTCGGCTCCGTCAGCGGAGTCAGACAATTCGCCACCCATGGCCACCACGCCCTCCACCGCCTCGACTGGCAAAGGTGCTGTGACCTTGAAATAAATGGTGCCCATGATCGCTGCCACAGCCAAAAGCGGCAACAAAGCAATGACCAAATGGTTGAGCAACTCACGCATAGGCACGGCTGCATTGCGTTTGCCCTTGATCGCACCGATCAAGCCAGGCAAGACAGTGCTGCTGATGTCTTTGGACACCACTTGGGCAAACGCCGGCAAAGGCACGATGCGGTCTTCGGCCGACATGGGCGGGGCCATGCTGGGCTTGATTTTGGCAATGATGACCACGTACAGAACGTACAAAGTGGCCAGCATGACACCAGGAAAGAATGCGCCCGCATACAGCTTGACGACCGACACACCAGCGGTCGCGCCATAGACGATCAACATGACCGACGGCGGAATCAGGATGCCCAGACAACCACCTGCGGTGATGGCTCCCGCAGACAGTTGCACGCTGTAACCTGCCCTCAGCATGGCGGGCAGCGCCAACAAACCCATGAGTGTGACCACGGCACCCACAATGCCCGTGGCCGTGGCGAAAATCGCGCAGGTCACGATGGTGGCCACGGCCAAAGAGCCGGGCAAACGGGCCATGGCCAAGTGCATGCTCTTGAAGAGCTTTTCGATCAGGTTGGCTCGTTCAATGAGGTAGCCCATGAAAACAAACAAGGGAATCGAGATCAGCACGTCGTTGGACATGACCGAATAGGCACGCTGGACCATCAGGTCCAAGGTTTGCTGAACCGCCAAATCGGGGTTTTGGCTTTTGTAGGCGATCCACGCGAAGATCATGCCCATGCCCATCAAGGTGAAGGCGGTTGGAAAACCCAACATGATCGCCACCACCACCAAGGCCAGCATCAACAAGCCCAGATGACCGTTGGTCATTTCAGCAGGAGATGGCAACAATACAAAGGCCGCGAGCACGACCATGGCCATGATCGTCAGGCCAAACCAGACTTCTTTTTTCATTTTTGATTTCCCTTGGCAGTTGCCAGCTCGCCCAACTTGGCGATGTCTTCGTCTTTGACGTTGACCATTTCCTTGAGTTTTTCGACGTCGACTTCGTCCACGTCATCGCCGCGCTTGGGCCATTCGCCTTGCTTGATGCAGACAATGCAGCGAACGATTTCAACCAGGCCTTGGGCCAACAGGAAAGCACCTGCAATGGGCAAAATGGTCTTGAAGGGGTAAACAGGTGGGCCGTCGGCCGTGATGTTGGAGTGTTCGTTGATGGCCCAAGACTCGGCTGCAAAGCCGTAGCCGGCGTAGGCCAAAGCCACCACACCAGGAATGAAGAACAAGATGTAAAGAATCAGATCAAGCCAGGCCTGCAGTCGAGGCGGGAAAAAGCCATAGAGCACATCGCCGCGCACGTGGCCGTTTTTGGACAAGGTATAAGCACCGGCCATCATGAAGAGCGATCCGTACATCATGCTCATGACGTCAAAGGCCCAGGCGTGGGGGTTGTCCAACACATAACGGGAGAAAACCTCCCAGGAAATCATGAAAGTCAAAGCCACGATCAACCAGGAAAAAAACTGGCCAATCCAAGTGCTGACTTTGTCAATAAAGAGCAACAGGGTTTGCATAAGGGAACCACATAAATGAATCAGCCATCCAGGAGACCTGGATGGCTGACAAAACTGTCAAATAAAAATCAACCTTTTTTCGCGGGTGCCGCTTTGGCTCCGAAGAAATGGTTCACAGCCATGCGACGGCTGATGTTGGTGTCTTGGTCCCACTTCACAGCGCGAACTGCGAAAGCCTTTTGAGAAGCGACCACCTCTTTGAAGATGGGGTTTTCTGCAGACTTCTTCTCCAAGATTTCGGTCCAAACTTTCAGCTGCTCTTGCAAGATCGCATCAGGCGTCTTGAAGAACTTGACCTTGTCTTTGGTTTGCAGTTCGACGTAATCCTTGGAATAACGGTCGATGGCTTTCCAAGACATGTCGGCCGAAGCGGCCTCTGTCGCGATCGCGATCACAGACTTCAACTTGGCTGGCAGCGCGTCGTATTTGGTCTTGTTGAACATGATCTCAAACGTCTCGGCGCTCTGGTGGTAGCTTTGCAGCATGCAGACTTTGGAGACGTCGGGGAAACCCAAAATACGGTCAGAGGTGGCGTTGTTGAATTCAGCACCGTCGAGCAAACCGCGGTCCATGGCTGGCACGATTTCGCCGCCTGGCAAGGCATTCACGGCAGCGCCCATGGCGGTGAACAGGTCAATGGCCAAGCCGTTGGTACGGAACTTCAGGCCTTTCAGATCAGAAGCTTTGGTGATCGGCTTCTTGAACCAGCCGAAAGGCTGTGTGGACATGGGGCCGTAGAGGAAGGACTGAACGTTACCGCCGATAGAGGCGTACAACTTGGCCAGCAGCTCAGCGCCGCCGCCGTACTTGTGCCAAGCCAGGATCATGTTGGCGTCCATGCCGAAGGCGGGGCCGGAGCTCCACAGGGCCAAAGCGTTTTGCTTGCCGTAGTGGTAACCCAACACGCCGTGGCCGCCGTCCAACGTGCCTTTGGACACGGCTTCGAGCAAACCAAACGCAGGCACCACAGCGCCAGCGGGCAACACTTCGATCTTCAGATCGCCACCGGTCATGTCGTTGACCTTCTTGGCGTAGTCCAAGGCGTACTCATGGAAGATGTCCTTGGCGGGCCAAGTGCTCTGCCAGCGCATGCTGATCGGGCCGGTCTGGGCCTTGGCGATCATGGGGGCAGAAATGGCACCTGCGGCGACAGCTGCGCCTTTGAGGAGGTTGCGACGGCGTGGGGTTTGGGCTTCGGTCAAGGAGGTCTCCAGTGGTTGTTGAACTTTTAAGCGTAAAAAGTTACCGCTTGGTTACCATTATCGGAGGAGCTGGCCGCAGAAATCTAAGTAAAAACCCGCACCCTCCCCGACATTTATTTCAATTCGGCTCAGAAAAATTTTCAATCACGCCACCAGATCGAAGCCTTGCGCTTCGACGCTGATGAAGGCTTCGGTGAAAGCCGACAGCCGCGCATAGAAAACAGCACGGGGATGGCCTTGCAAGGTCTGGCACAGGGCGGGCAACCACGATTGGACATGCTGGGTGAAAAAGGCTTGTTGACGCGTCAGGTTCGACACCGCCACATCATCGCCGGCAATCAAAAAGCGCATGACCTCAAAAACATAGGCCACATGGTCTTCGGTTTCAGGCATCGCCTCGCTGCGGGCCAGGCCCAGCTCGGTCAGGTCGTCGCGCAGCCGCACCAGCGGTTTTTCGTTCAGAAAGCCACTGAGGTAGTGCGATCCGAACAAATAGACCTCGGGTTTGCCCACACCGCCAAACAGGCCGGTGTATTCGGCCGCGATTTGCGCCTGGCTCAGGCTGCGGGCGCAAGCCACCAGTTCACGCCAAGGCTCCTCCAAAAAACCACCGGCGTCGGGCGCCTCGGTGACCGCGACTTGCAGCTGGCCCAGCAACTCTTCGCCGGGGGCCTGGTAATACAGCTGTGACAACAGGCCATAGACTTCGGCACGTGCGGTTTCTTCGTCCAGCGCGTGGCTGCTGGCGGACAGGTTCAGATCTTGGCTCATGGCAACAAATTATTGGGGTTTGGAAGGTGTGTTGGCACCCGGGACGCGCACCTGATTTTCATCGGTGAACATGTCCACCACGCGGCAGTCGCCGCACATTTTCAGGCGCTCCAGGGCCGCGCCTTGGAACATGCTGTGCCCGGCCAGGCGGCCGAGCATGGCTTCGATGCCTTTGAGCGTGCCAAACGGTTTGCTGCAGCGGATGCAGGCGTAAGGGGGGCTGCCGTGCAAAACACGCACCTGGGTGCGCTCGGGCTGCAGCGACAAGCGAGGCTGCAGTGTGATCGCGTTTTCGGGGCAGGTCTTGGCACACAGGCCGCACTGCACACAGTTTTTCTCAACAAAACGAAGCTCGGGTTGCAGCGGGTTGTCTTGCAGCGCCGAAGAGGGGCATGCGCCCACGCAGCTGATGCACAGCGTGCACTTATTGGCATCGACCACGATGGTGCCCAGTGGGGAGCCGGCCGCTGGCAAGTCCAGGGCTTTGGGGCGACGGGTCTCGTCCATGGCCATCACGGGAGACTGGGCCATCAAGTGGTCGATGACCAGCTCCAGGTTGCTGCGCTTTTCGGCCTGCACCGCGTGGCGGGCTGAGATGGCCGGGCCAGTGGGCAGGCTGGCGGACTTGAGGCTGCGGGCGCACAGGCGCTGCAAATCACCATCCAAAGATGTGGCGGTTTTGGCTTCGATGAGCTGAAAATGCACGCCGGTGTAACCCAGGCCGTGGAGCAGGCTTTGCGCCACGGCCATTTGTTCCATGAGGGCTGCGCGGTATGGCGGCGCTTCTTCGTCGGTGAGCAAGACCAGGACTTGCCGTGCGCCATAGGCCACGGCCGAGAGCCACAGCTCCATGCCCACACTGGCGGTGTGCCACAAAGCCACGGGCATCACGCGGGCCGGCACGCCTTGCATGACACCCAGCTGCGCACCGCGACCGAGTTCATCGATCAGAGCCTGGCCTTTTTCTTGGCTGTGCAACAGCAAGGCGGCATCGCGCCCGCCAGCAGCCTGGTAAGCCGAGAGCAATGCGCGGATCTTCGCGCCCTGCTCTGCCGGGCGCGGATAGGCGTAAGTCAGCGCGCCAGTAGGGCACGCCGTGGTGCACGCGCCGCAGCCCACGCACAAATTGGGGTTGACCACGATTTGCTGGCGGCTTTTGTCGGAGCGCACGGCTTCGGCCGAGCAGATGTCGATGCAAGCGCTGCAGCCGACTTGTTCGTTGCGGCTGTGCGCGCAGAGCTTTTGTTTGTAGGCAAAAAAGCGGGGCTTTTCAAACTCCCCGACCAGTTCGCGCACCTTCAGCAAGGTTGGCAGGTCTTGCCCGTCCCAGCGGAAGTAACCCTGAGGCAAAGCGTGCGAGGTGAAGGTGGGCGAGGCTGTTTCGCCACGCAAGTCCAGCACGACATCGAAGCGCTCGGTTTGCGGGCGGGCATCGCGCGAGAAATCGATCGCGCCGGCGGCTTCACACACCTTCACGCAGTCGCGGTGCGATGAGCAGCGCGACAGGTCCACTTGGTAATCGAGACCAATGGCCTGCTCGGGGCAGGCGGCCACGCAGGCGTTGCAGCGGGTGCACAGGTCCAGGTCAATCGGATTGCTCGCGTCCCACGACACCTCGAAAGCGCCCAGCCAACCTTGGAGCCCTTGCAGGCGCCCGGCCACCACCGGAAAACGGCGCTCTTGGCTGCCCCCGGCCTGGCCCGGGCCCTGGGCAAAAATCGTGACCTGCATCGCGTCGGCCAAGAGGGTGGCAGCGCGCTCGGCGTCATCGATGGGCCCGATGATGAGCACACGGCCTTCGCTTTTGTAGGTGACCGTCGGCACAGGTTCTGGCTCGGGCAAGCGGGCAGCGGCCAGCAAGGCAGCCATTTTGGGTGTGGCGTGCGCAGCCTCGTGGCCCCAGCCGCCGGTTTCGCGAATGTTGACAAAGCGAATGGGCGAAATCGCGCCTTCGGTTTGCTCGGCCAGCTCAGAAAACAGACGTTTTTCTTGGGTGCAGGCCACCACCACGGTCTCACCGGTTTTCACGGCTTTCTGGAATTGTCCGGCCTCACGTCGGCACAAGGTGGTGTGCAGTGTCAGGTCTTCACCCAGTGCTTGCCCCAGGGCTTGGGCTTGCAGGGGCATGGTTTGGTTGCAATTGCAAATCAGGGTGGTCATGTGCTGTCGTTTCGGAAGCTTGCAGCGCCGGTATGGGCTGCAGTGCCTGTGTCGTTGAGGATGGCGACTGTGCCACAAGTGGCGAGACTTGCGTCTCGTCGGGACTTTTTGCGTGGTTTTCCTGCGCCTCGCTGGCCTCGGTCTGCGGCGTGTCGGCTGGGTCTTTTTTGGGGAAGAGGTTCAACAGCTCGGCCCCGACCATTTTTTCGAGCATACCTGCAGGCAAAGGGTCTGGGGTGTTGTAGTCGCCAATGTAAATGTCCAAACCGTCCATCACATTGAAGTGCGGATCGGTGAAGAGCTTCTTCATGGCGGCATTGCGCACCTCCCCAGGCACGCCTTGGCGCATGAAGGTCTGAAAATCAGAGGCCGGCGTGAGCCCTTGCACGTCGGCCATGGTGGGCAGCGCAGGCTGCGGCGCATCGGCCGGCAAGGGGGCCTCGGCGGTGACCGTGCGGCCTGGCACTGGGTGCGGCGGCGGTGCATCGGGCCCAAGCCCGGAGGGCGAAGCTTCCTTTGCAGGCGCAACCCGCGGCACAGACTCTGGCGGCGGAGCTTCTCCCGGCTCCAGGCCCTGCTTGCGGCGAGACCAACGGCTGAAAAAGTTGTCGCTCATGCGTCCGGCCTTGCGCCTTTGCGTTTGCTGTCGGTGCTGACCGAGACGGGTTGACCAAAACGGTCTGTCAGGCGCTGGAAACTTTGGGGGCGCTGGCGCTTTTTTTCTTCGGGCACAAAGTGCTGCTCGGCAAAGCTGTGCATCCAGGCCACGACATCGGCGGGGGCAGGAATGGTCTCCACGGTTTCCTGTGCGTCCAGCCAACGGCCAGCGTCGTGGTAACTCAGGCTCACGGCTTGCGGCACAGCCATCGGCTCGCTGCCGTCTTGCCCATCGATGAGACGCCACATGACAAAGTAGCAAGGTGTGGGCGATGTGGCGTTGAGCCAGTAACCTTCCGCGTCGTCGGTGAACAGCGTCACTGGCCAGCCCGGATAAAGCCAGAGCGACTCGGCCCCAGATTGGCGCAGGCTGCGCGGGTCTGTGCCAAAGCCCGCCTCGTTGGGCACCACATCGGCCAATATCCAACGCCAAGCTTGCCAACGCGCCATCGGGCCTTGTACCGCCTCGCGGCGCATCAGAACTGCCACATCAATTTGTGGACGTGAAGACATGGACAAACCACCTTTGGCGAATTGAAGGCTCAGGAACCCAACACATACTTGAATGAGGGCAAAGCAAGCAAGAATACCGTACCTTGGCCCGCCTCGCTCTCAAAGCTCAAACGCCCCCCATGTGATTCCACAATGGATTGACTCAGCCACAAGCCCACACCCATGCCTTGGGATTTGGAGGTCTTGAACAGCGCAAAGACATCCTGCTTCTGGGTCCCATCGATGCCACAACCATTGTCGGCAATCCGCAGCTCAACCCAGTTGGAGCGCACTTCCCCGGAAATGACAATGCGGGAGGGCTGGCCTGGTTTTTCGACCAACGCATCGATCGCGTTGTTCAACAAATTGAGCACCACTTGCTGCAACTGGGTGGCATCGCCCGTCAACATCAAGGGCTCGGTCAGCTTGATGTCGAACGCGATGTCCGAACGCTTGGCGTGGGCATTCACGATGTTGACCACATCGCGCACCGCTTGGGCCAGGTCGAGCCGGGCATATTCCCCCCTGCCGGTCGCAAACATGCTGCGCAAGGCACGGATGATGGCAGCAGCATGGCGGGTATCCTCCCGAATCAGATCGGCCAGCTTGTGGGCCTCGGCCAGAGCTGCTTGGGGATCGCGATTGCGCTGCAGATGCGACTCGATCAGCTCGGTTTTGAGCACAATGGTGGTGAGCGGCTGATTCAGTTCGTGGGCGATGCTGGCCACCAGCGCCCCCATGCCCGCCGACTTGTTGGACAGCGTCAACTGGCGGATGATTTCTTCGCGCTCACTGAGCAGCGTGGACAAATCTTGGGAGTGTTGACGAAGGAGGCTCGAACGCTCCTGCTCGCGCGCCAGACCTTGCTCGGCACGAATTTGCGCTTTGTGCATGTGGTCCACAAAAATTTGCATGAAGCCCACACTGAGCATGGTGACCGCGACAAACTGCCCCGCAAACACCACCGCCTGATCCCAAGACATGTCATACAAATCCGCCGCACCCCAACCGCCCAGTATGGCAACCGTCTTGATGCCCAATGTGAGCACCAGCAGCCACCCGGCCGACTGCACAGCACGGGAGCCAAAAGGGTCGTGTGTGGTGGCAATGCGCCGACCCGACACCACGTACTCCAGGCAATTGAGGGTGTAGAACCCGTAAAAAAGCAGGATCACGCCAGCTTCAGAACCGCCCGAAAAATAATAGCCATAGGTGACCAACAGGTAAGCGCCATTGAACGCCGCCATGCCCCACAACCAGAGGCGATCAGCTGGACCATCCAGGGAGCGCAAGGCAACTTGGCGCCCAAAATTGCCCAGCGCCATGAGCAGTACACCCCAAAAGACCACCGCAGCGGTGGGCAAAATGCCACGACTGCCCAGCACCAACACCCCCACCGCGCTGGAGAGGCCCGAGACACTCCACAAGGTGACCAGGCCACTGCGGTAGCGCGCCATGCCGTACCAGATGGCCGAATGCAGCATCAGGTAGAGAAAAGCATCCATCCAAAAGATGGCTTGCACGTCGATGTTCAAGTGAAATTCCCCGACCTGAATCTGTGGAGGGCTTGGGTGCCCCACAAACTGTGCAGAACCCAAGACGGTCAGCGCAGGATTATGAAGGCTGTAGTGCAGAGACTTGTACAGCGCAGTACTTGAACTCCGGGATCTTGCCAAACGGGTCCAACGCCGAATTGGTCAGCAAGTTAGCCGCCGCCTCTTGGTAGGCAAACGGGATGAACACCGTGCCCTCAGGCGTGCCATCGTCACATCGCAGTTGCAGCGCCACCTGACCCCGGCGCGATGCAATGCGCACGCGCTGCCCGGCCTGCAGGCCCAGTCGACCGAGATCAACGCTGCACATGGACGCCGTGGCTGCAGGCTCCAGCGCATCGAGCACGGTGGCGCGCCGCGTCATGCTGCCGGTGTGCCAATGCTCCAGTTGACGCCCGGTGATCAACACCATCGGGTACTCGGCATCGGGCTGTTCGTTGGCCGGGATCAGGCTGGCCGTCATGATCCGCACACGGCCATCTGCCGTCGGGAAATGGTCATGGAATACGATGGGCTGGCCCGGATCGTCGGCGCTCACACAGGGGTAAGTGACCGAGCCCGCGTTCAGGCGCGCCCAGTCGATGCCGCCAATCGCCGGGGCCATGGCCTGGCGCATTTCTTCATAGACCTCGGCCACACCCTCGTGTGCGCCTGCGTATTGCCAGTTGAGACCCATGCGTTGGGCGATTTGCTGGATGATCCACAAATCAGGCTTGGCATCGCCCGGCGGCTGCACGGCCTGGCGGCCCATTTGCACCGTGCGGTCGGTGTTGCTCACGGTGCCGGTCTTTTCGGGCCAGGCGCTGGCTGGCAGCACCACATCGGCCAGCCAAGCGGTTTCGGTCAAAAAGATGTCCTGCACCACCAAGTGCTGCAAGCTGGCCAGCGCGTGTCGGGCGTGGTTCAGGTCCGGGTCGCTCATGGCCGGGTTCTCGCCCATGATGTACATGCCCCTGACCTTGTGCGGGTCACTGTCGGGGGCGAGCGCCTTGTGCATGATTTCGACCACGGTGTAGCCGGGCTGGTCGTCGAGCCTCGTCCCCCAAAATTTTTCGAACCAGTCGTGCGCCGACGGGTCGGTGACGCGCTGGTAGTTGGGGTACATCATCGGGATCAGGCCCGCGTCGCTCGCGCCTTGCACATTGTTTTGGCCGCGCAGCGGGTGCAGACCCGTGCCGGGGCGGCCAATCTGGCCCGTGATGCTGGCCAGCGCGATCAGGCAGCGCACGTTGTCGGTGCCGTGCACATGCTGACTCACGCCCATGCCCCACAAAATCATGGCAGCTTTGGCTGTGGCATAGGCCCGCGCCACCTCGCGGAGGGTGTCGGCCGGGATGCCGCAAACCGCGCTCATGGCCTCGGGCGTGAAGTCCTGCACATGGGCCTTGAGTTCGGCCACGTTGTCGGCACGGTCACGCAAGAAAGTTTCGTCGCACAGGTTCTCGGTCACGATGACGTGCAGCATCGCATTGAGCAGCGCCACGTCGGTGTCGGCTTTGAACTGCAAAGTGCGCCAAGTGTGGCGGCCGATGTCGGTGATGCGCGGGTCGGCCAGCACGATGCGCGTGCCGCGCTGGGCGGCGTTCTTCATCCAGGTGGCCGCCACCGGGTGGTTGCTGGTGGGGTTGGAGCCAATGACGATGATCAGGTCTGAATGCTCGACATCGCGCACCGGGTTGCTCACTGCGCCAGAGCCCACACCTTCGAGCAAGGCCGCCACGCTGGACGCGTGGCACAGGCGGGTGCAATGGTCCACGTTGTTGCTGCCAAAGCCGGTGCGCACCAACTTCTGGAACAGGTAAGCCTCTTCGTTGCTGCCTTTGGCTGAGCCAAAACCGGCGAGTGACTTGGGGCCGTGTTGCTGGCGCAAGGTGTTGAGCGGCTGGGTGGCCAGGTCGAGCGCTTCTTCCCAAGTGGCTTCACGAAAGACTTCGCGCCAGTCGGTGTGGCCATCGATCAGGCCCAGGTCTTTGGCCACGCCTGGCTTTCGGATCAGCGGCTGGGTGATGCGGTCCGGGCTGTGGATGTAGTCCATGCCAAATCGGCCCTTGACACACAAACGCCCTTCGTTGGCCGGGCCTTCGCGCCCCTTCACACTGATGATTTTTTCGTCCTTGACCTGGTAAGTGACCAGACAACCCACGCCACAAAACGGACACACCGAGTCGACTTCGCGGTCCACTTTTTGCGGACCCATGTGGCTCTTGGGCATGAGCGCCCCCGTCGGGCAGGCCTGCACGCATTCGCCGCAACCCACACAACTGCTGCCCCCCATCGGGTCGGCCAAGTCAAACACCACCTGCGTGTGCGCGCCCCGAAATGCCAGGCCAATCACATCGTTGACCTGCAGGTCGCGGCAAGCACGTTCACAGCGGTTGCACTGGATGCAAGCGTCCAGATTCACGGCCATGGCTGGGTGCGACAGGTCGGCGGACACCGCCTCGCGGCGCAATTGAGCCAATGCCGGGCGCACCTGCACCCCGTGGTGTTCGGCCCATTGGCTCAGTTCGCCATGCGGGGCTTCGGCGCGGTCGTCCAGCCATTTGTAGCCCTGCTCGGGCAGATCGGCCAACAGCATCTCGAGCACCATTTTTTGGCTTTTGACCGCACGTTCGCTGTTCGTTTGCACCTGCATGCCGGGCGTGGCGCTGCGGCAGCAGCTGGGGGCCAGCGTGCGCTCGCCTTGCACTTCGACCACGCAGGCGCGGCAGTTGCCGTCAGGGGCCAGGCCCTCCTTGTGGCACAGATGCGGGATGGCGATGCCCAGCTCTTTGGCGATTTTGAAAATGCTTTGGCCGGCTGGTGCCTCGACGCTTTGCCCGTTGAGGGTGAATTGAACGGTGCTCATGCTGGTGCCCCCACTTCGTGCGGGAAATACTGCAGCACACACCGGATCGGGTTGGGCGCGGCCTGTCCCAGACCGCAAATCGACGCGTCGCCCATCACCTGCGCCAAGTCTTGCAAGGTGTCGGCATCCCAAACTGGGGCGGTCATGAGTTGCGCGGCTTTGTCGGTGCCCACGCGACAAGGCGTGCACTGGCCGCAGCTTTCGTGCGCAAAAAAGCGCATCACGTTCAGGGCCGCTTCGCGGGCGCTGTCGTGCTGGCTGAGCACCATCACGGCCGCCGAGCCGATGAAGCAACCGTGCGTTTGCAGCGTGTCAAAGTCCAGCGGCACATCGGCCAGCCGCGCGGGCAAGATGCCGCCGCTGGCACCACCGGGCAGGTAGGCGTAAAGCGTGTGCTCCTCGGCCATACCGCCGCAATATTCATCTACCAACTCGCGCAGGGTGATGCCTGCGGGCGCGAGCTTGACGCCCGGGTGCTTGACGCGCCCGCTCACGCTGAAGCGGCGCAAGCCTTTTCGGCCATGCCGCCCTTGCGATGCAAAACTGTCCGCGCCCTGCTCCAACAGTTCGCGAATCCAGTACAAGGTCTCGAAATTGTGTTCCAGTGTCGGTCGACCAAACAGGCCCACCTCGGCGATGTAGGGTGGGCGCATGCGCGGCTCGCCCCGTTTGCCTTCGATGCTCTCAATCATGGCGGACTCTTCGCCGCAGATGTACGCGCCCGCGCCCCGGCGCAGTTCGATGCGTGGCAAGGCGCAAGGCGGCTTGGCCTGCAATGCAGCGATTTCTTGCGTGAGCAAGACACGCGCTTCGTGGTACTCGTCGCGCAGGTAAATGTAGACCGCCTCGCAACCCACCACGCTGGCGGCAATCAGCACGCCTTCCAGAAAACGGTGCGGGTCGGCCTCTAAACAGGTGCGGTCCTTGAAGGTGCCGGGCTCGCCCTCGTCGATGTTCACCGCCATCAGACGTGGGCCGGGCTGGCTGCGCACGATGCGCCATTTGCGCCCGGCCGGGAAACCCGCGCCACCCAAACCCCGCAGGCCCGAAGACTCCAGGCACTGGATGACCGATTCATGGTCCTTAATACCGGCCGCTACCTGCATTGCCAGTTGGTAACCGCCCGATTGCCGATAAGCCTCCAGCCGAATGGCCTCTGGCAAAGGATGGGGCGACGTTTGCTGTGCGACCACCCGCTCGGTCACGGTCTGCACCGTGGCTTGCGCCACGGCCTGCTGGCCGACCTGCGCGGCAGGCGCCTGCTCGCAACGTCCCAAACAAGGCACAGGCACCACTTTCACGTCCAGCAAATCGTTTTGCAATTGACGCAGCAGCGTGTCGCTGCCCGCCAGGCTGCAGCTCAGGCTGTCGCACACCCGCACGGTGATCCGTGGCGCGGTTGCCTCGTCTTTCAGGATCTCGAAGTGGTGGTAGAAAGAAGCGACCTCGAACACCTCGACCACCGACAGGCGCATTTCGGCGGCCAAGGCCACGATGTGGCGCTCGAACAGGCCGTGGAAGTGGTCGTTGAGCACATGCAGGTGTTCGATCAGCAGGTCCCGGCGGTGGCCGTCTTTGGGCGGCAGGCCGATGAGGGTGCGCACCTCAGCGCGGGCCTCATCCGAGGCCTGGCGGCCTTTCAATTGGGCGCGGGGCTGGCGCAGTTGCTGGCGAACCTGGTCCAGGCCAATGTGGGTAGCGTTCGCCATGTTGTTCAGTAGGTTTCGAGGTGCAAACGGCCTTCTTTTTTGAGCGCAGCGCCCACAGTATCCCAATCGAGCCCGGCGTTCTGTGCGATGTCTCGCAAGGCCATGACCACGCCCTCTTCCATGCTCTTGAGGCCGCACACATAAAAACAGGTGTTGGGGTCCTTGAGCTGGGCCGCGATGTCGGCCGCGCGCTCGCGCATGGCGTCTTGCACATAACGCTTGGGCTTGCCCACCTCGCGCGAGAACGCGAACTCGGTGTCGATGAAATCTTTGGGCAGGTTGTTCAGCGGACCAAAGTACGGCAATTCAGCAGGCGTGCGGGCCCCAAAAAACAGCATGAGTTTGCCGCCCTCGAACTTGCCGCTGGCGCGCAGGCGGCGACGCCATTCGGTCATGGCGCGCATGGGGGCCGAGCCCGTGCCGGTGCAGATCATGACGATGTTGCTCTTGGGGTGGTTGGGCATGAGGAAGCTCGCGCCAAACGGTCCAATCACCTGCACTTTTTCACCCACATTCAGATCGCACATGAAGTTGGAGGCCACGCCACGCACGGGTTTTCCGTCGTGGTCTTCAAGCACGCGCTTGATGGTCAGCGACAGGTTGTTGTGGCCGGGGCGCTCGCCATTGCGGGGGCTGGCGATCGAGTACTGGCGGGCATGGTGGGGTTTACCGTTGGCATCCATCCCGGGCGGAATGATGCCGATCGACTGGCCTTCGAGCACCGGGAAAGGCAGGCTGCCGAAGTCCAGCACGATGTGGTGGGTGTCGTAGTCTTGCTGACCATCGAGTTTGCCCACTTCGGTCACACGCAAGTTACCGGTCACGGTAGCGGTGATGGTTTTGTCTTGTGCCTTAGGTCCATACAGGTTGGTGTAGGCGTGGGCCGCAGACCAAGGGGGGATGGTCGCGCCGAACTGGGCCGAGTTAAATCCCGAGGCTGCGGCGGTACTGACGGCCGACGAAGACGATGCTGCAGCTTGCACGGCAGCTTGGGCTTCTTGCTGTGCCAGACCGGCATCGCCACCCGTGTCACCTGTTGCTTCGGCCAATTCTTCGGCGCTCAGTTCAGCGGGCAGGTCGAACCACTTGAGTTGTTCTTCGATGCTGTAGGCCTTGGCCTTGGGCACCATGCGCCAGTTGTCAATCGAGCCTGTGGGGCATGGCGAGATGCAGTCCATGCAACCGTTGCAGATGTCGGCCTTGACGACGTAGTTGAGTGAGTCGTGCGTGATCGCTCCCACAGGACAGATGGCTTCGCAGGTGTTGCAGCGGATGCAAATTTCCGGGTCGATCAGGTGTTGTTTGATCAGCGTGGCTTCGGTGCTCATGTCTTTGACTTTCTTATATTTGGTGTTTTATGTCTGTGGTCTGCGAGGTCCGCAACGGAATGGCTTGGGGCCGGGCACCTCATACGGAGTACCGGAAAATCGGTGCCCGGCCCCAAGCCATTCCGTCGCTCTGAGCCTGCTTCAACGCTCAGAGTCTACTGGGACCCTGATCGCTCAGCACACCCATGTCATTGAAAGGGCAAGGGGCGGGTGACGATTTTCGGTACCCCGTCATGAGGAACCCGCCCCTTGCCCTTTCGATGACCGCCTCCAATCAATGCAGAACATAGAAACGACCAGCCACACAGCCACCAACAGACGCTCAACAAACACCATGCAGTTGACAGGGGACGGGGCGGGTGACGATTTCTGGTACCCCAGTATGAGGAACCCGCCCCTTCCTCTGTCAACTGCCGCCCCCGTAACGAAACAGAGACAGCAGTCAAATCGGAAGATCAATCAATTGAAGCGGACGTAATCAAAGTCCACAGGTTGACGGTTGATGCCCATGACGGGTGGCGCGATCCAGTTGGCGAACTTGCCGGGCTCAACGCAGCGACCCATCAGGCTGGCCACATAAGCGCGGTCTTCGTTGGTGGGCAACCACTCGCCCACTTGGGCCATCCACTCGGCGTCGGTCACCACACGGCCATCGGGCGTGATCTTGGCACCAGACAAAGAACCGATGTTGCGGTGGAAAGCCTTGTGCGGCGCCGTCAAGGTGAAAGGAATGCCGGCCTTGCTGATCACGCGGTTCCAGCGGTCGATGCCGCCTTTGGAGTCGGTGATGTAGTCGTCGCGCAGCACTTCGTTCAATGCGTTGAGCATCGGCACTTCTTTTTCGACCAGTTTGCCGTCTTCGACCGACAAGATCTTGTAGCTGTTGCCCTTGAGCACGTGGTCATCACCACGTTTGCCCTCTTCGTAACGGCCCTTCAAGCCCGAGCTGTAGAAAGTGGCGGCGTTGGACGACTGGTCGGCGCCAAACAGGTCGATGGTCACCGAGAAATGGAAGTTGATGTAGCGCTGGATGGTGGGCAGGTCGATCACGCCGGCGGCACGCAACTTGCCCACGTCGTCGGTCTTGAGCTGGTTCATCACGTCCACCGTGCGCTGGATGGTGCGACTCACGCCGGACTCGCCCACAAACATGTGGTGCGCCTCTTCGGTCAGCATGAACTTGGTGGTGCGGGCCAGGGGGTCGAAAGCCGACTCGGCCAGAGCGCACAGCTGGAACTTGCCGTCGCGGTCGGTGAAGTAGGTGAACATGAAGAAGGACAACCAGTCGGGGGTCTTCTCGTTGAAGGCCTGCAAGATGCGGGGGTTGTCTTCGTTGCCGCTGTTGCGTTGCAGCAGGGCGTCGGCTTCTTCACGGCCGTCCTTGCCGAAGTATTTGTGCAACAGGTACACCATGGCCCACAGGTGGCGGCCTTCTTCGACGTTGATCTGGAACAGGTTGCGCAGGTCGTACATGCTGGGGGCTGTCAGGCCCAGGTGGCGCTGCTGCTCCACCGATGCGGGTTCGGTGTCACCTTGTGTGACGATGATGCGGCGCAGGTTGGCGCGGTGTTCGCCAGGCACGTCTTGCCAGGCTTTTTCGCCAATGTGGTCACCAAAGTGAATCTTGCGGTCTTGCTCGCCAGGGTTCAGAAACACCCCCCAACGGTAGTCGCGCATTTTGACGTGGCCAAACTGGGCCCAGCCTTGTGGGTCCACGCTCACGGCGGTACGCAGGTACACGTCCATGTCGGTGGAGCCTTCGGGGCCCATGTCGTCCCACCAGTTGATGAAGTTGGGCTGCCACTGCTCCAAGGCACGTTGCAGCGTGCGGTCTTCGCTCAGGTTGACGTTGTTGGGGATTTTTTCGCTGTAGTTGATACCGGACATGAGAGTCTCCAGAAATGAAAAGCAACGGTGGGGTCAAATTTCGGTTGCAGCGCGGACCACCGGGCACCACGCAGCACAACGCAAAAACATCAAACGCGGTTCATGTCGAACTGGACTTTTTCGCCCTTGCCGTAGACCTTCAGGGCACCTTTTTCGCCGACGGCGTTGGGGCGCTGGAAGATCCAGTTCTGCCATGCGGTCAAACGACCGAAAATGCGGGTGGCCATGTTTTCCTTTTGGGCAAAACGCAGGTTGGCTTCCAAACCGGTCAGGGCGTCCGGCGACATGGACGAACGCTCTTCCAAGGCCAGACGGATCTCGTCGGACCAATCGATGTCGTCCGGTGCAGCCGTGACCAGGCCCAGGGCCAGAGCGGCGTCGGCATCGAGTGCTTGGCCAATGGCGCCGCGAGCGGCTTCCATGGCAGGCACTTCTTCATAAAAGCGGCGCTGAAGGCGGGTCTGGTCGTTGACCATGGGGAAAAAGCCGAAATTCATCTCGCTCAATTGGATTTTGGGGGCCTTGGCGGCATCGTCAGGCAAAGCCAGCATGTATGCGCGGTCGGCGCAGAAAGCCAGCTCGGCGAGTGTGCCGACAAAGCATGTCCCCTCTTCGATCAGGGCGAACAGGCTGCGCGAAGACACGTCCATGCGCGCCAGTGTGCGGCGCAGGTGGCCTATAGTTTCGCGCACCAACCAGTGGTCTTTGTGGGCCAGCAAGGTCGCGTCAGACGCCAACACGGCGGCGGCATCGCCCGATGTTTTGAGTACCCAAGTGCCGATGTCGAGTTCGTTGGTGCGCATGTGCAAGATGGCGTCGTCGAGTTCGCGCACCATCTGCAGCGGCCACCAGTTCACGCCGGCGGCTTCGATGCCGGCGATGTCGGTGGGCTGCGCTGTGGCGGGGGCCTTGACGGTGAAGGTGGCGATGCGCTTGGCGCGGTCGATTTCCACGGTGACGTTGGTGTAAGTCAGGGCATCGGCCGCAATGCTGCGGTTCAGGGGGGTCAATTCAACGCCTTTGACGCCTGCGGTGCGAATGCTGCCGGCAGCCAGTTTTTTGGCACGGGTTTGCACGGCTTCCTTGAACACAGCAGGCTTGGCGATCGCATCGACCAGACGCCAGTCCACGGCTTTTTGACCGCGAACGCCTTCCACGCTGGTGCAGAAGATGTCGGCCAGGTCGTGGCGCACATGGCGCTTGTCGGTCACGCGGGTCAGGCCACCGGTGCCGGGCAAGACGCCGAGCAGGGGGACTTCGGGCAGCGACACGGCGCTGGAGCGGTCGTCCACCAGCACGATGTCGTCGCAAGCCAGGGCCAGCTCGTAGCCGCCGCCAGCGCAGGCACCATTCAAGGCAGCGACGAATTTCAGGCCGTCGTGCTTGCTGGAGTCTTCAATGCCGTTGCGGGTTTCATTGGTAAACTTGCAGAAGTTCACTTTCCAGCCGTGGGTGGACACACCCAGCATGAAGATGTTGGCACCGGAGCAGAACACGCGGTCCTTCAAACTGGTCACCACCACCGTGCGCACTTCGGGGTGCTCGAAACGGATGCGTTGCAGCGCGTCGTGCAGTTCGATGTCCACACCCAGGTCATAGCTGTTGAGCTTGAGCTTGTAGCCAGGGCGGATGCCGGCGTCTTCGTTGATATTGATCGACAAGGTCGCAATCTCGCCATCAAAAGCCAGGTTGATGTGCTTGTATTGAGAAGGGTTGGTTTGGTAGTCAACCTGGAAAGCTTGCGTCATGTGGGTGTCTCCGTTGAAGAAGGTGGGTCTTGATTTCGGTCAAAAATGCATTTCAGTGCATGTTGCATTGAATTTTATTGCAGGTTATTCGGTCCCGCAACATGCACTTTAATGCATTTACTAAGTATTTACCCTAGGAAATGCATTTTTCTTCCACGCTTCAATTCGGCAGCGTCAAATGCTGGCGAACCGAAGTACGCAAGGCCGCAAAGGCCTGGTCTTCATTCCGCCCACTGGTGTTGATAGCCATGTCCGCCTTGGAATAGAAGGCCGCTCGCCCTTCCAGAATGCGCTTGAGGTCTTCCATGGCTTCGCGGCTGCCGGCCATGGGGCGCATGTCGCCCTGTGCCGCCACGCGGCCCATGTGGTCGGACGCATCGGCTTGCAGCCACACGGTGGTGCAGTGCGAGAGCAGCAAATTGAAGTTGGCCGAATCCGACACCAGGCCGCCCGGCGTGGCGATGACCGCTTCGGGGTAAATCTGGATCGACTCTTCGAGTGCACGGCGCTCGTAACGGCGGTAGGCGTTGGCGCCATAGAGGTTGTGGATCTCGCTGATCTGGCAACCGGCAAACTGCTCGATCTCGCGGCTCAGCTCAATGAAGGGAAAGCCCAGATCGTCGGCCAGGCGCTGGCCCAGCGCGGTTTTTCCAGCGCCACGCAAACCGATCAGGGCGATGCGGTTTTTGCGTTCTTGCGCATTGCCACCTTCGCCAAACATCTCGCTCAGTTGCACACGGGCCCGGCGCAAATCGGCCTCACTGCGCTTTCCCAATAACTCGCGGATCAGCAGCCACTCGGGCGAGGTGGTGGTCACGTCACCCAGCAACTCGGCCAGCGAGCATTGCAAAGCATTGGCCACTTGCAACAGCACCAAGACCGACACATTGCCCGTGCCGTATTCCAGATTGGCCAAATGCCGCTCAGACACATCGGCCGCCACCGCCACAGCGCGGCGCGTCATGCCCTTGCGCGAGCGCAGTGTGCGCACCCGCTCGCCCAGCGATTCCAAAAACGGGCTGCGCTTGCTGTCTGCGTCCTGCGCGTTTGTCTCCACCTGCACCGATTCCTCTTGTGATGCCATGCTCAACTTTCTCCCATTGATTAGGGAAAACCCTTTAATTTCAACAAACACAAAACATGCACTTTAATGCATACTCACGAACACGCAAAATAATGCATCAATCCGTGTTTATACCGCCAACTGAACCCTGGGAACAGTTTTTTGTTGCATGCCACGGCATGTCAACACCCACAAAGCGCCTCAGGGCGCACCCGGAAAGAACTTGCACATGACCACCGCTTTGCTCCCCAACTTTTTCGCAGGCCGCTGGCAAACCGGCTCCGGCGCAGGCACGCCGATGTTTGATCCGGTGCTGGGCACCGAACTGGCTCGTGTGTCCAGCTCGGGCATCGACTTGGCCGAGGGCTTTGCCTTTGCTCGCGAACAAGGCGGTGCGGCCCTGCGCGCCTTGAGCTACGGCCAGCGCGCAGCCCTCCTGACGAAAATCACCGAAGTGCTGCAAGCCCACCGCGATGCCTACTATGAGATCGCCACCGCCAACAGCGGCACCGTGGCCAAGGACTCGGGTGTGGACATCGACGGTGCCATCTTCACCCTGGGCTACTACGCCAAACAAGGCGCGGCCCTGGGCGACGCCACTCTGCTGCTGGACGGCCAACGCATCCGCATGGCCAAAGACCCAGCCTTTCAGACCCAGCACATCCAGGTGCCCACTCGCGGCGTGGCGCTGTTCATCAACGCTTTCAACTTCCCCAGCTGGGGCTTGTGGGAAAAAGCCGCCCCAGCCCTGCTCGCGGGCGTGCCCGTCATCATCAAGCCTGCCACCGCCACCGCTTGGTTGACCCAGCGCATGGTGAAAGACGTGGTCGACGCGGGTGTGCTGCCTGTGGGCGCGCTCTCGGTCATTTGCGGCTCGTCCGCTGGCCTGATGGACCAGTTACAGGCCTTTGACGTGGTCAGCTTCACCGGCTCGGCCGAGACAGGCCAAATCATCCGCAGCCACCGCGCCGTGACCGAGTTGTCGGTGCGTTGCAACATCGAAGCCGACAGCCTCAACAGCGCCCTGCTCTCGCCCGCCGCGACCGCAGACAGCGAAGCCTTCAAGCTGCTGGTGACCGAAGTCGCCCGCGAGATGACCGTCAAATCGGGCCAGAAATGCACCGCAATCCGCCGCATTTTTGTGCCGCGTGCCTTGTACAAAGCCGCTTCAGAGGCCATTGGCGCACGCTTGGCCAAAACCACCGTGGGCAACCCGCGCAATGAGACCGTGCGCATGGGCTCATTGGTGAGCCAGGAACAAAAAGCCAGCGTGCTGGCGGGCCTGGCCCAGCTCAAAACCGAAGCCACCGTGTTGTTCGATGGCAACGCAGCTGGCCTGGTGGACGCCGACGCATCGAGCGCTTGCGTGGCCCCGGTGCTGCTGGGCACCGAGTCGCCCATGACGGCCAAGGTCTTGCATGCGGTCGAGGTGTTTGGCCCCGTGTCCACCCTGATGCCTTACGACAGCATCGAAGAGGCCTACGCCATGATCCGCCGCGGCGAAGGCTCGCTGGTGTGTTCGGTCTACAGCGAAGACCACCTCTTCACCGCACAGGCCTCGGTCGAACTGGCCAGCAGCCATGGCCGGGTGCATGCGATTTCGCCCGACGTGGCGGCCCTGCACAGCGGCCACGGCAACGTGATGCCCATGAGCCTGCACGGCGGCCCCGGCCGCGCCGGAGGTGGCGAAGAATTGGGCGGCCTCAGGGCGCTCAACTTCTACCACTGTCGGACAGCCGTGCAGGGCAGCTCGCTGGCGCTGGATGCGCTGGCGGCTCAAGGCGCAGCCTTGCCCCTGTGACCCTGAAGGAAGCTGCTCCTGCAGTCGAATGTGGGTTCATTGAGCATTCGGTCGCAGGGGCGACCTCCCACAAAAACCTGACACGCAAAACCACATTTTCACCACACTGGACACCCCGAGGAGACAAAAAATGACACGCACTGTGACCGCCCCCAGCACCCACTTCAACTTTGCCCAACACCTGATCGCCACCAACGCTGGCCGTGCGGCCAAAACCGCCCTGATCGACGATGTGGGCACATTGACCTATGGTGAACTGACCGAGCAGATCCGCCGCTTTGCAGGCGGTCTTCAAGCCATGGGCATACGGCGCGAAGAACGCGTGCTGCTCCTCATGCAAGACAGCAGCGACTGGGTGGTGGCTTTTCTGGGCGCACTGTATGCAGGCGTGGTGCCGGTGGCGGTCAACACCTTGCTGACGGCCGAAGACTATGCCTTCATGCTGAGCAACAGCCGGGCGCAAGCAGCACTGGTGTCGGGCGCCTTGCTGCCCACGCTGCAAGCGGCGATGGATCTGGTCAAAACCGAAGTGCGCCAAGTGGTCGTTTCACGCCCAACCACAGCACTGGCTCAAGGCCAATTCAACATGACCGACTTTGTGGCGCAAAACACCCCGGTGTTGCCCGCGCAAACACTGGCCGATGAACCGGCTTTTTGGCTGTATTCGTCGGGCTCCACCGGCAAACCCAAGGGCACCGTGCACAGCCAAGGCAACTTGTATTGGACGGCCGAGCTGTATGGCCAAGGGGTGCTGAACCTGCAAGACAGCGACACCGTGTTCTCGGCCGCCAAGCTCTTCTTTGCCTACGGTCTGGGCAATGCCCTGACCTTTCCGCTGAGCGTCGGGGCCACCGTGGTACTGATGGCCGAGCGCCCCACGCCGCAAGCCACATTCAAACGCCTGGTCGAGCACCAACCCACCGTGTTTTATGGTGCGCCCACCGGCTACGGCGGCATGCTGGCCAACCCCGAGCTGCCCGCCAAGAGCCAGGTCGCACTGCGCCTGTGCTCGTCGGCCGGAGAAGCCTTGCCGCGCGACATCGCCGAACGCTGGTCGGCGCACTTTGGCTGCGACATCATCGACGGCATTGGTTCCACCGAAATGCTGCACGTGTTTTTGTCCAACCGCCCCGGCGACGTGCGCTATGGCACCACCGGCAAGGCTGTGCCTGGCTACGAGGTGCAGTTGCGCAACGAAGACGGCAGCGTGGTCACCGGCCACGACGAGATTGGCGACCTTTATATCCAGGGCCCCAGCAGCGCCTTGATGTACTGGAACAACCGCGAAAAAACCCGCGACACCTTCCAAGGCGTGTGGACCAAAAGCGGTGACAAATACACGCGCGACCCAGACGGTTACTACACCTACGCGGGCCGCAACGACGACATGCTCAAAGTCAGCGGCATCTATGTCTCGCCTTTTGAGGTGGAGTCCACCCTGGTGCAACACCCCGCCATCCTGGAAGCCGCCGTGATTGGCAAGGAAGACACCGACGGCCTGACCAAGACCAAGGCCTTCATCGTGCTCAAACCAGGCCAAAGCCTGACACAAGAGGAGGTCAAGGCTTTCGTCAAGGAGCGCCTGGCCCCTTACAAATACCCGCGCTTCATCGACTTTGTGGCCGAGCTGCCCAAGACGGCCACGGGCAAGATCCAGCGCTTTCGGCTGCGTGACTTGGAAAACAAAACCGCTTGAAGGGCCAGGCCCAGGGCCTCAAGTGTCTTTGCTGACCTTGATGGTCGGGAACTTGCTCGAAAAGTCCTTGGCCTTGGCCGCGATCTTCACCGCCACCTGGCGGGCCACCGCCTTGTAGATTTGGGCCACTTCGCCGTCGGGGTCGTAGACCACGGTGGGTTTGCCGCTGTCGGCCTGCAGGCGAATTTGCATGTCCAAAGGCAGTGCGCCCAGGTAGTCCATGCCGTATTCGGCCGCCATTTTTTTGCCGCCATCGGCCCCAAAGATGTGCTCCACATGGCCGCAATTGGTGCACACGTGCACCGCCATGTTTTCCACCAAACCCAAAATCGGCACGCCGACTTTTTCAAACATCTTGACGCCTTTTTTGGCGTCCAACAGAGCGATGTCCTGCGGGGTGGTCACGATCACCGCGCCGGTCATGGGCACGCGCTGGCTCAGTGTGAGTTGGATGTCGCCGGTGCCGGGGGGCATGTCGACGATCAAATAATCGAGCTCTTTCCAGTTGGTCTGGCGCAGCAGTTGCTCGAGCGCTTGGGTGGCCATGGGGCCGCGCCAGATCATGGCTTCGTCCTGGCTGACCAGAAAACCGATGGACATGACCTGTACGCCGTAGTTTTCCATCGGCTCCATGGTCTGCCCGTCTTCGCTCTCAGGCCGGCCTTCAATGCCCATCATCATGGGCTGGCTGGGGCCGTAAATGTCGGCGTCCAGCAAGCCCACTTTGGCGCCCTCGGCGGCCAGCGCCAGCGCCAGGTTGACGGCGGTGGTGCTCTTGCCCACGCCGCCCTTGCCCGAGGCCACGGCCACGATGTTTTTGACCTGCGGCAGCAGGGCCACGCCGCGCTGGGCGGCGTGCGCCGTGATCTTGCTGGTCACGTTGGCCGACACGTTGGCCACACCTGCCACGCCCTTGGCCGCAGCAATCAAGGCCTGGCGAATCCCGGGAATTTGGCTCTTGGCCGGGTAGCCCAGTTCCACGTCGAAAGAAACATCGCCGCCTTCGACTTGCAGGTTTTTCAGGGTTTTGGTGGAAACGAAATCTTTGCCCGTGTTCGGGTCAATGACGGCTTGCAGGGCCTGCAGGAGTTGTTCGGTGGTCGCCATGGTCACTTTCTAGAATGGGGCGGAGTTTACCGACAAGCTGGGCGGTACACCCTAAAATCACCGATTCCCCTACAAACTGCCCCACCATGTCTGCCCCCAACGCGCCCCGCCAGCTTTTTGTCACCACCGCCCTGCCCTACGCCAACGGCAACTTCCACATCGGCCACATCATGGAATACATCCAGGCCGACATCTGGGTGCGTTACCAACGCATGCAGGGCAGCCAGGTCAACTTTGTCGGGGCCGACGACACCCACGGCGCGCCCATCATGATCGCCGCCGAAAAAGCGGGCAAGACACCCCAGCAGTTCGTGGCCGACATCGCCGCGGGCCGCAAGCCTTATCTGGACGGTTTTCACATCGCGTTTGACAACTGGCACAGCACCGACGCCGCAGAAAACCACGAATTGGCCCGCCAAATTTACCGCGACCTGCGCGACATCTCGGCCGCCGATGGTGGCTCGCTGATCGAAGTGCGCGCCGTCGAGCAGTTCTTTGACCCGCAAAAGAACATGTTCCTGCCCGACCGCTTCATCAAAGGCGAGTGCCCCAAGTGCCACGCCAAAGACCAGTACGGCGACAACTGCGAGGTGTGCGGCGCGGTCTACGCACCCACTGACCTGATCAACCCGTTTTCGGCCTTGTCGGGCGCCAAGCCCGAGCTCAAAACCTCAGAGCATTTTTTCTTCAAGTTGTCTGACCCGCGCTGCGTGGACTTTTTGAGCCAATGGACGCAAGACGGCAAGCTCCAGCCCGAAGTGGCCAACAAGGTCAAAGAGTGGTTCAGCGTGCGCACCAACCCCGATGGCACCACCAGCGAAGGCCTGGGCGACTGGGACATTTCGCGCGACGCGCCCTATTTCGGCATCGAGATCCCCGACGCCCCGGGCAAGTACTTTTATGTCTGGCTGGATGCGCCCGTGGGCTATCTGGCATCGCTGAAAAACCTGCTAGATCGGCGGGGCGAAGACTACGCCGCCTACATGGCCAACCCGAATCTGGAGCAGATCCATTTCATCGGCAAAGACATCGTCACTTTCCACACCCTGTTTTGGCCCGCGATGCTGCACTTTTCTGGGCGCAAAACACCCAACAAGGTGAACGTGCACGGCTTTTTGACAGTGAACAACGGCGAAAAAATGAGCAAGAGCCGGGGCACGGGTCTGGACCCGCTCAAGTACCTGAGCCTGGGCATGAACCCCGAGTGGCTGCGCTACTACCTGGCGGCCAAGCTGTCGGGGCGCAACGAGGACATCGACTTCAACGCCGAAGACTTCATGGCCCGCGTCAACAGCGACTTGGTGGGCAAGTTCATCAACATCGCCTCGCGCTCAGCCGGTTTCATTGCCAAGCGTTTTGACGGTCAACTGGGCGCTGTCAGCGCCGACGGCCAGGCCCTGCTGGCCGCCTTGCAAAGCGCCACGCCTGCCATCGCGGGCTTTTACGAAGAGCGCGAATACGGCAAAGCCCTGCGCGAGATCATGCTGCTGACGGACAAAGTCAACAGCTATGTGGACCAAAACAAACCCTGGGACCTGGCCAAGCAAGCCGGCCAGGACGGCCGTCTGCACGACGTGTGCACCACCTGCATCGAAGCCTTCCGCCTGCTGACCCTGCAACTCAAGCCCGTGCTGCCCGCCCTGGCCGCGCAGGTCGAATCGTTCCTGAACGTCGCCCCCTTCAGCTTGACCCAAGCGCAAAGCCTGCTCGGCGCGGGCCACGCCATCAACGCTTACCAACACCTGATGCAGCGCGTCACCCCCGAACAACTCGACGCTTTGTTCGAGCCGCCTGCGGTGCTGGAGGGAAAAGTCATCCCCGGCGGCGAAGAGATCGCCCCCACCATCGGCATAGACGACTTTGCCAAGGTGGACCTGCGCATTGCCCAAATCGTCAACTGCGAGCCCGTGGAAGGCTCGGTCAAGCTGTTGCGCCTGACGCTCGATGTGGGCGAAGGCCGCACGCGCAACGTCTTTTCGGGCATCGCCAGCATGTACAAGCCCGAAGACCTGATCGGGAAACTGACGGTGATGGTGGCCAACCTGGCCCCGCGCAAGATGAAGTTTGGTGTGTCTGAAGGCATGGTGCTGGCCGCCAGCCACGCCGACAACAAGACGGACGCGGGCATTTACGTGCTGCATCCCTGGCCTGGCGCCAAGCCCGGCATGCGGATTCACTGACCTGTCCATCAAGCCAAACAGCCGGGGCCTGAACGCATGAAATGGCATTTCGACTTGTTTCGCCCCCGGCTGCTGGACAGCCTGCAAGGCTACAACCGCCAACTGTTCACCCAAGATGTGGGCGCTGGCATCACCGTTGGTGTCGTGGCCCTGCCGCTGGCCATGGCCTTTGCCATCGCCTCCGGCCTCAAACCCGAGGCGGGTCTGTTCACCGCCATCATCGCCGGCTTTCTGATCTCGGCACTGGGGGGCAGCCGGGTGCAAATCGGCGGCCCAGCCGGTGCCTTCATCGTCATCGTCTATGGCATCGTCGAGCGCTATGGCCTGGCCAATCTGATTTTGGCCACCGCCATGTCGGGGGTGCTGCTCTTTTTGATGGGCTTGTTCCGCCTGGGCACACTGATCCGCTTCATCCCGGTGGCGGTGGTGATCGGTTTCACCAACGGCATCGCGGTGCTGATCATGCTGACGCAAATCAAGGACTTGCTGGGCCTCAAAGTCGTCAGCATGCCGGCGGATTTTTTTGGCATATTGAACACACTCTGGCAAAACCTGCACACAGCCAATCTGGCCGCCTTGCTGCTGTCCTTGGCCTCTTTGTCACTGGTGGTGGGCTGGTTGCGAATGAGCCGCCGGCTGGCGCACACCCCTTTGAAAGCCATCAGCATCGTGCCCGGCTCCATCATTGCGCTGGTTTTTGCCACCCTGGCCACTTGGTTGCTGTCTTTGCCTGTGGAGACGATCGGGAGCAAGTTTGGTGGCATTCCTTCGGCCATGCCTGGTTTGGTTTGGCCGGATTTCAGCTGGGACAGCGCCCGCTTTTTGCTCATGCCCACCTTGACGCTGACGCTTTTGGGGGCGATTGAATCGCTGCTGTGCGCCCGCATCGCCGACGGCATGATTGGCGACCGCCACAACCCCAATCAAGAGCTGATGGCGCAGGGCGTGGCCAACTTTGTCACGCCATTTTTTGGCGGCATGCCGGCGACCGGCACCATTGCCCGGACCGTGACCAACATCAAAAGCGGTGGCACCACCCCGATTTCGGGCATGGTGCATGCGCTGACCTTGCTGGCCGTGGTGTTGGTGGCAGCGCCGCTGGCCGGGCACATTCCGCTGGCAGCGCTGGCAGCCATCTTGATGTTTGTCGCCTGGAACATGGGCGAGTGGCGCGAATTTTTGCACCTGCGCCAGTACCGCATGCCCTACCGCATCACCTTGCTGGCGGTGTTTTTCCTGACCGTGGTGTTTGACCTGACGGTGGCCGTCGAAGTGGGCCTGATCGCCGCCTGCCTGACCTTCATCTACCGCATCTCCAGCCTGAGCCGCTGCGAGGCGGTCAGCCGACTGGACCATCCCGGCTTGGCTGGGCAAGACGGCGCCATCCAAGCCTGGCGCCTTTATGGCGCCCTGTTTTTCGGTGCCGTGAAGTTGATCGAAGACATCGAGGACAAAATCAGCACTCCAGTATTGTTGGTGGACCTCAAAAACGTGATTTACATCGATTCATCGGGTGCAGATGCTTTGATGAACTTGATCGATACCTGCCGCCGCAAAGAGGTGACGCTGATCGTTTGCGGTTTGCAGCACCAACCGCTGGACATTGCCCGACGCAGCGGCTTGCTCAATCACCTGCAAGGCCCCCTGGAATCGGACTTGCCTGCGGCCATCCAGCGGGCCCTCAGCCTGTCGTGATGGCCGAACCCTTAAAATCCAGCCCTGTTGGGCCCCATCCCCTGATTCTCTTGTTATCCGCCTGAAAGCTTGCCATGTCCTTTTTCCGCCGCCCTGACTACACATCTGACACCACCCAGTTCATCGAGCAACTCAAGGCGCAGCACCCCGAGTTGGAGGCCGAGCAACGCCAGGGCCGCGCCCTGCTGTGGGACAAGCAGCTGAGCCGTGACGAGCAGCAGGCTTTCAAAAACGCACGCGTGGCCCAAAAGCCCTACGTCTACCAAACCCAGGCCTCCTGAATCTGGCGCTGAACTTGGCGCTGATCGCGCGCAGAGCAAACTCCGCCTCCAACGGGACCCCCATGACCTTGCCCTCCTACCCCACCGAGCTGCCCGCAGCGGGACAGGACACGCCTGCCTCCATGCCGGTGGTGGTGGACCATGTGGCCGTGGCAAGGTTGTATGGCGAGCCGCTGTTTTCTATGCCCACCGACCTGTACATCCCACCGGATGCACTGGAGGTGTTTCTGGAGGCCTTCGAAGGGCCGCTGGACTTGCTGCTCTATTTGATCCGCAAGCAGAACTTCAACATCCTCGACATCCCCATGGCGGGTGTCACGCGCCAGTATTTGGCCTATGTCGATGAAATCCGTCAGCGCAATTTGGAGCTCGCCGCCGAGTACCTGCTGATGGCGGCCATGCTGATCGAGATCAAATCGCGCATGCTGCTGCCCCCCAAAAAGGTGGCCGAAGGCGAAGAAGCCGAAGACCCGCGTGCCGAACTGGTGCGCCGCCTGCTCGAATACGAACAAATGAAATTGGCTTCGATGCAGCTCAATGCCGTGCCCCAATATGGCCGTGATTTTTTGCAGGCCGAGGTCTACATCGAGCAAAGCCTGCAACCGCGCTTTCCAGACGTCAGCATGGACGAGCTGCAAACAGCCTGGCGCGACATCCTCAAACGCGCCAACCTGGTGCAGCACCACAAGATCAGCCGGGAAGAACTGAGCGTGCGCGAGCACATGAGCATCGTGCTCAAGCACCTGCAAGGGCGCAAATTTGTCGAATTTGAACACCTGTTCGACCCCACTTTGGGCGTGCCGGTGCTGGTGGTGACCTTCATTGCCCTGCTGGAACTGGCCAAGGAAACCCTGATCGAGATCACCCAAGCCGAAGCCTTTGCGCCGATTTACGTTCGGCTGGCTTACACGCCCAATTGATCGGTCAAACCGCCTCGCCCCGAGGCCCACGCCCCATCAAGACCTGAACGGCCTCTCGGGCTTGCAAGCGGCCATCGAGCAGCGCCACCACGGCCTCGGTGATGGGCATGTCCACCCCCAAACTTTGGGCCCGTTGCCAGACGGTGCGGGCGCTGTAAACGCCTTCGGCCACATGGCCCAGCGAAGTCACGGCTTGTGCCAAGCTCAGGCCTTGTGCCAGCAGCAGACCCACTTTGCGGTTGCGGCTCAGGTCGCCTGTGGCCGTCAGCACCAGATCACCCAGGCCCGACAAGCCCATGAATGTTTCGGGCTTGGCGCCCAGCGCCACACCCAAGCGGGTCATTTCAGCCAGGCCTCGGGTGATGAGCGCGGCCCGGGCGTTCAGCCCCAGCTGCAAGCCATCGCACAGGCCCGTGGCGATGGCCAGCACGTTTTTAACAGCGCCGCCCACCTCGACACCGACGATGTCTTCATTCGCGTACACGCGCAGCGACCCGCCATGAAAGGCCTTGACCAGCGCATCACGCACCGAGGCGTGTGGGCTGGCCGCCACCAGCGCGGTGGGTTGGGTGCTGGCCACCTCTTGTGCAAAACTGGGGCCGCTCAGCGCCCCTGCCCGCAGTTGGGGGGCGACCTCAGCCTGCACTTCGTGGGGCATGAGGCCTGTGCCCGCCTCAAAGCCCTTGCACAACCAGGCCACCGATGCGGGCACGTCCTGCAGCGCCAGCAAGGTGCTGCGCAGGCCAGCCATGGGGGTGGCAATGATGAACAGGTCTTCGGCCGTGGCGGACTGCAGCAGAGCGTCCAGCGGGCCTGAAATGATGGCGAGCGCTTGCGGCAGTTCGATGCCGGGCAGGTAGCGCTCGTTGCGGCGCTGCTGCTGCAGGGTGAGGGCCTGTGCAGCGTCACGCGCATGCAAAACCACCCGGTGGGTCGCGGGCTGTTGGCTGGCGGCAATGGCCAACGCGGTGCCCCAGGCCCCTGCACCGATGAAGGTGATCTGCATGCCGGGTGCGGTGTTGTTTTACTGCTGGGTGGCGGCAGCTTGGGCCTGCTGCTGCTCGAACATGGCCTGGAAGTTGATTTCGGCCAAATGCACAGGCGGGAAACCCGCACGGGTGATCAGATCGGCCACATTGCCGCGCAAGTAGGGGTAAACGATTTGCGGGCAAGCAATGCCCATGATCGCGCCCAACTGGTCTTCGGGCACGTTGCGGATTTCAAAGATGCCGCCTTGCTTGCATTCGGCCAGGAACACCGTCTTGTCAGCGATCTTGGTGTGCACGGTGGCCGTGACACAGACTTCAAACACGCCTTCGGCCACCGGAGTGGCTTCCACACCCAGCTGGATGTCCACGCTGGGCTGCTGCTGCTCGATCAGGATGGCAGGGGAGTTGGGTTGCTCCAGCGAAGCCTCCTTGAGGTAGACGCGCTGAATCTGGAAAACAGGGGCTTGGGCTTCGGCGTTGACGGCGGTATCGGTCATGACATTCTCTTGAAAAAATACGGGCAGTCCACAAGGGACCGCCCAAGGATGAAACGGGTCAATTATCAGCGATCACATGTGGGCCGGGGACATCGCCCTGCCTGTGAAAACCCCAAGGGTTGTCAGGCCGCTTGCAACAAAGGCACCAAGCCGCCTTTGGCGTCCAGCGCCATCAGGTCGTCGCAGCCGCCCACGTGGGTGTCACCCACATAAATTTGCGGGACGGTCCGCCGACCGGTGATCTGCATCATGTGGTCGCGCTGGGCCGGGTCCAGGTCGATGCGGATTTCTTCGATCTGCTCGACGCCTTTGGCTTTGAGCAACTGCTTGGCACGCACGCAGTAAGGGCAGACAGCCGTGGTGTACATCTTGACGTTTTGCATGGGAGCTTTCTGGGTTCAGGCTTTTTCGACGGGCATGCTGGCGGCTTGCCAGGCTTTGAGGCCGCCGGCCAAGGATTTCACATTTTCAAAGCCCAGCTTGCGGGCTGTGGCAGCGGCGCGGGCCGAACGCGCACCCACCTGGCAAACCATGACCACCTGGGCCGATTTGCTCTTGACGAGCTGGGCCAATTTGTCTTCCAACTGGCCCAAAGGCAGGTTTTTGGCGCCCATCACATGGCCGCGCGCGAATTCGTCGGGTTCGCACACGTCGATGACGATGGCTTTTTCGCGGTTCATCAGCTGCACCATGTCCTGGGGGCTGAGGCCTTGGCCTTTGTTCAAAGTGGGAAGAAGCAAGGCCAATCCCGAGGCCAGGGCCATGGCGATGAGCATCCAGTTGTCGAGGAGAAATTTCACGAATCAGACCTTTTTAAACCACAAAATACCGGCCCGTCAGCGGGCCGCCAAGTGCTGATTCTAAAATGAGGGACTTTCCCTCTGTTTTTCGCAGCCTCTGCTGCTTGCCCAACATGTACAAAATCGTCCTCATACGCCACGGCGAATCCACTTGGAACCTTGAAAACCGATTCACCGGCTGGACCGATGTGGACCTGACCCCCACCGGCGTGAGCCAAGCCATGTCGGCGGGCAAATTGCTCAAGGCTGAAGGCTTGGAATTTGACCTGTGCTACACCTCGGTGCTCAAGCGGGCCATCCTCACCCTCTGGTTCACCCTGGACGAGATGGACCGCACCTGGCTGCCGGTGGTCAATGACTACCGCCTGAACGAGCGCCACTATGGCGCACTGCAGGGGCTGAACAAAGCCGACATGGCCAAGCAATACGGTGACGAACAGGTGCTGGTCTGGCGTCGCAGCTACGACACCCCGCCGCCGGCACTGGAAGCGACCGACCCCCGCTGCGAGCGCAGCGACCGCCGCTATCCCCAGCCCGATGTCGTGCCGCTGACCGAATGCCTGAAAGACACCGTGGCCCGCGTGCTGCCTGCTTGGAATGACAGCATCGCCCCCAGCATCAAGGCCGGCAAGCGCGTGCTGATCGTGGCGCACGGCAACTCGATCCGAGCCCTGATGAAGTACTTGGACGGCATCTCTGACCAGGACATCGTGGGTGTGAACATCCCCAACGGCATCCCCTTGGTGTACGAGCTCGACGAGAACCTGAAGCCGATTCGCCACTACTACCTGGGTGACGCCGAAGCTGCTGCCAAAGCCGCTGCCGCGGTCGCCAGCCAAGGCAAAGCCTGAAGGTTGATCTGCACGGGCGTGACAGGGGATTTACACCCCGTCACCCAACTCACCTGCTGGCGGGTGTATATTGATTCGCTTCTGATGGGGAACACACAAGCACATGGGACAAAAACTCAAAATCGCGGGCTGGCTCAGCGTTGGGGCACTGGCCGGTGCGTTGACCACCGTGTCGCTGCAAACCGTGGCACGCGGCAACATGGCCCCCTTGCCGCTGGAAGAGCTGCAGCAGCTGGCCGCTGTGTTTGGCATGGTCAAGAGCGACTACGTTGAGCCCGTGGATGAGAAAAAACTGATCTCCGAAGCCATCTCCGGCATGGTCGCCAGCCTGGACCCCCACTCCCAGTATTTCGACAAAAAAACCTTCAAAGAATTTTCTGAAGGCACCTCGGGCAAGTTTGTCGGCGTGGGCATCGAGATCAGCCAGGAAGACGGTTTGGTCAAGATCGTCTCGCCCATTGAGGGCTCACCGGCCGATCGGGCCGGCCTCAAGCCCAACGACCTGATCACCAAAATCGATGACACCGCGGTCAAAGGCCTGAGCTTGAACGATGCGGTCAAACGCATGCGCGGCGAGCCCAAAACCAAGGTATTGCTGACCATCTTCCGCAAGTCCGAAAACCGCACCTTCCCGGTGACCATCGTGCGCGAAGAGATCAAGACCCAATCGGTCAAATCCAAAATCGTCGAGCCGGGTTATGGTTGGATTCGCGTGTCCCAGTTCCAAGAACGCACGGTGGACGACTTTGCCCGCAAGATCGAAGAGATGTACAAGCAAGAGCCCCAGCTCAAAGGCCTGGTGCTCGACCTGCGCAACGATCCCGGGGGTCTGCTGGACGCGGCCGTGGCCTTGTCTGCCGCATTTTTGCCTGAAAACGTCACGGTGGTCACCACCAATGGCCAGCTTGAAGAAAGCAAATCCATCTACAAGGCGACACCCCAGTTCTGGCGTCGCAACAGCAGCAACGACCCCATCACCCGCATGACGGTGGCCACGGGTGGTGCGCTGAAAAAAGTGCCTTTGGTGGTGCTGGTGAACGAAGGCTCGGCCTCGGCCAGCGAGATCGTGGCGGGCGCCCTGCAAGACTACAAGCGCGGCACCCTCATGGGCAGCCAGACTTTTGGCAAAGGCTCGGTGCAAACGGTGCGCCAACTGGGTCCTGACACCGCCCTCAAAATCACCACGGCCCGCTACTACACGCCCAATGGCCGCGCCATCCAAGCCAAAGGCATCGTGCCGGAGGTGATGCTGGACGAAACCGAAAACGGCAACGTCTTCTCGGCCCTGCGCCCCCGCGAAGCGGACCTGGACAAACACCTGTCCAATGGCAAGGAAGCCCAAGAGAAAAAAGACCCGGTCCGCGAGAAAGCCCGCGAAGACGCGATCAAGAAACTCGAAGAAGAGTCCAAAAAGCCTGTGGCCGAACGCCGCTTGCCCGAGTTCGGCTCGGACAAGGATTTCCAGTTGATCCAGGCCTTGAACCAGCTCAAGGGTCTGCCCGTCAAGGCCAGCACGACGCTGGCCGAACGCAAGATCGAAAAGAAAGTCGACTGAGCCCCACAGGTGACGCGCATGGATGACACGCAGCTGCTGCGCTATTCGCGGCACATCCTGCTCAACGAACTGGGCATCGACGGCCAGGAAAAACTCTTGGCCTCCCACGCCCTCATCATCGGTGCGGGTGGGCTGGGTTCTCCGGTCAGCCTGTATCTGGGCAGTGCAGGTGTAGGCCACATCACCGTGGTCGACCACGACGAGGTGGACGCCACCAATTTACAGCGCCAAATTGCCCACACGCTGGACCGGGTGGGCCAATCCAAAGCCGACTCGGTGCGAACCGCCATCGCCCAGATCAACCCCGATGTGCGCGTCACCCCCATCACCCAACGCGCGGAGGCTGCCCTGCTGGACACGCTGGTGGCGCAAGCCGATGTGGTGGTCGACTGCTGCGACAACTTTGAAACCCGCCAGGCCGTGAACCTGGCCTGTGTGGTGCACCGCAAGCCGCTGGTCTCAGGCGCGGCCATCCGCATGGACGGCCAGGTTTCGGTATTTGACAGCACGCAGGCTGAAGCGCCCTGCTACGCCTGCATTTTCCCGCCTGAGCAGCTGCCCGAAGAAACCCGCTGTGCCACCATGGGCGTGTTCGCACCGCTGGTGGGCATCATCGGCACGGTGCAGGCGGCTGAAGCCCTCAAAATCCTGAGCGGCATGGGCAGCCACATGGCCGGACGTTTGCTGATGCTCGATGGGCGCGAACTGTCTTGGACCGACATCCGCATGCAACGCAACCCGGCTTGCCTGGTGTGCGCACCGCACCGCCAAGGCTGAACAGACTCAAGCAAGCCAGCATTCGGCTGCAGGGGGGGCCTCCCACAGCGCAGACGCCCTGAAATCTTCGTGGGAGCGAGCCCCTGCTCGCGAATGCATGCAAACCGTTGGCGCCTATTCAAAGAGCTCTCCCATCCTGAATAAAGAGGATGGGGCAAACCCGGACCTCCAAGCATGCCGATTCGGTATGTAATCCATAAAGGCCATTCCGTAAAAACACGCACACCATGTACCTGAGCTCCAAACAGGCGACGCTACTGGGCCAGATCATGCAAACTCTGGCCGAGCCGCATGAAGAAACCGAGATTCGCGAGATCATGGGTGACTTGGTCATGCAGCTGGTCGGGGCTCAGTATTACGCCAGCTTTGTCTGGCAGCCCGACAGCCAAATTTTTGCCCAGCCCATCCAGATCAACATGGACCCGATGAATCTGCGGGCCTATGAAAGTTATTACCAGTTCCATGACCCCATCACGCCACTCATGCAGCGTTACCAGGTGGCCGTGCGTGCCACCGATGTGCTGGGAATTGACGAGCTGAAGAAAACCGAGTTCTTCAACGACTTCCTGAACAAGGATGGCTTGTATTGGGGTGTGAACCTTTACGCCTGGCACCAAGGGCAAAACCTGGGTGACATGCGCATCTGGCGCGACAAACGCAGGGATAACTTCACACCCGACGAGCTGCGCTTGCTCGACATGCTGCAGCCGGCTTTTGTCACGGCGCTGGCCCGTGCGCAAAGACCCAAGCAGCACGAAGTCTTGACGCTCAACACCCTGTCCCAACGCCTGACCACGCGCGAGCAGGACACCGCACGGCTCGTCATGCTGGGCATGACCGATAAGGAAATAGCCCGGGCGTTGGACATTTCCACCACCACGGTGCGCACCCACCTGGAAAACGCATTTCGCAAAGTCGGTGTGAGCAATCGGGCCGCACTGGTGCACAAACTCAGGCCCTGAAGGTATCCTGCGAATCAAGGATGGTGGCTCATCCAAGGTTTTCTTAGCATGGTGTGAACGCTCATTTCAGCGTTGACAACACCTCACAGGAGACCCACATGAGCATGGATACATCACGACGCCAATTTTTCAAAAACACCACAGCCGTCTCTGCAGCTGCCGTCATGGGCGACTTGGCCCTCACGGCCGCCGGCGGCCACATGGCACAGGCCAAAACGAAGGATGCGCTGTCTGAATTGACCGCGACGCAAGTGGTTCGCGACATCAGCAATGGCAAGCTCAAGGCCGAAACCTATATGGCCGCCATGATTGCGCGTGCCAAGGCTGTCAGCAGCCTCAATGCCATGATTTACCTGAATGAAGACAAAGCCATGGCGGCGGCACGTCAGGTCGATGCGGACCGTACCGCCGGCAAAAAACTCGGTGCTTTGGCCGGTTTGCCGATTGTCGTCAAGGACAACATCAACACCAAGGACATGAAGACCACGGGGGGCACACCCTCGCTGCGCCATTTTCAGCCCAGCAAAAATGCACCCTCCGTTCAAAAGTTAATCGATGCTGGCGCCATTGTCCTGGGCAAATCCAATCTGCACGAATGGGCTTTTGGCATCACCAGTACCAACTTCACGCTGGGCACAGACCAATCTGGCGGCGCTGCACGCCCCTGCAAAAATCCCTATGACAGCACCCGCATTCCTGGCGGCTCGTCGGGGGGCACGGCTGCAGCCATTGCCGCAAGATTTGCACCGGCCGGTCTGGGCACAGACACGGGGGGGTCAACCCGCGTGCCAGCCTCCTTCTGTGGTGTGGCCGGTTTCCGTCCCTCGGTGGGCGATGGCGAAGGCAAAGGCCGCCGCTACCCCGACACCGTCAACGATGCCCTGCCCATCAGCACCACGCGCGACACGGTGGGACCCATGGCCCGCACAGTGGCCGACTTGGCCTTGTTGGATGCCGTGATTGCAGGCGGCGATGTGCCTGTGGCCAAATCGCTCAAAGGCCTCAAAATCGGCATTCCTGCCACCTTCTGGGCGGGCTTGGATGACAGCGTGAAGACGGTGGCCGATGACGCCAAGAAAAAGCTGGCGGCTGCCGGTGTGGTGTTTGTGGATGCCGATCTGGCGGGCATCATGGCACTCAATGGGGAGATGTCGTTTCCGATTGCCTTGCACGAGCCGGTGCACGCCATTCCGGCCTATTTGTCGGCCAATAACGCGCCTGTCAAAACCGTCAAGGAAGTGGCGGATCAACTTGCCAGCCCGGATGTGGCGGGTGCCTTTGGCGCCATTCAAGGCCCCTTCAGTGAAGCCGCTTTCCACGATGCGTATTTGGGCATCATGGCCACCAAGCGTCCAGCCTTGCAAAAACTCTACAAAGACTATTTCGCCACGCAAGGTGTGGAGTGCGTGTTGTTACCAACAACCCTCTTGGCCGCGCCCAAGATCGACGCCGCCAATGGCTCCAAAAACCTCAGCTACACCGTCGGCGGTGTGGTGCAAAAAGACAAAGACACCTTTGGCACTTGCATCCGCAACACCGACCCCTGCACCAATGCTGGCATTCCCAGCGTGTCGATTCCGGCAGGTTTGACGGCAGGCGGTTTGCCCGTGGGCATGCAAATCGACGGCCCCTTGGGCTCGGACAGCAATCTGCTGGCCATTGGCATGGGCATCGAGGCGGTTTGGGGGTCGGTCAAAGCACCGGCAATCTGATCAAGACCGGCCCTGAGCCGGTCAGAAACGCCAGAAAAGGCCGGGTGTCATTCAAAGCACCTGGCCTTTTTTGTGGAGATCTGGCTCAGTCCGCCGTAAAACCAGAGGCCTTCACAACCGGTGCCCAGCGAGCGGTTTCTGAGCTGATCAATGTCTGAAGGTCTTGCGGGGTACCGCCGCCGATTTCTAAGCCCATTTTGGTGAAACGATCTTTAATCGCCGGGTTTTTCAACGCGCGGTTCACAGCGGCATTCAAAGTGGTGATCTGCGCGGAATCCATGCCGCCCGGCGCGAACAGGGCAAACCAGCCCACGCCGACCAAATCCTTGAAGCCTGACTCGCGCAGCGTGGGCACATCCGGAAACAAGGCATTGCGCTGAGGGCCTGAGGTGGCCAGGATGCGGCTTTTGCCTGCGCGGTGCATCTCGCCCTGGTCGACCAAGGTGTCAATGCCCAAGGTCACTTGATCGCCGATGAGGGCCGTCATCAATTGCGCACCGCCGTTGTAGGGCACATGGGTCAGATCGAGCCCCGTCTTCTGGCCAATCATCACGCCAAAGAAATGCGGCAAACTGCCTGGGGCAGGTGAGCCAAATGAGCCGGTTTTGGGATTCTTTTTGACCACGGGCACCAAGTCCGCAATGCTGCGAATCGGGCTGTCGGCCTTGACCGACACACCAAACTGGAAGTCGGCAATGTGCGCCACAGGTGCAAGGTCTTTTTGCACGTCGTAGTTGAGTTTCTTGAACACCAGCGGCGCCAGCACCGGCACCACAATCGGTGCCAGCATGATCGTGGTCCCGTTGGGCGCAGCATTCTTCAAGGCTTCAGCGGCGATGCGGCCACCTGCCCCCACGCGGTTTTCGACCACCACAGGGCGGCCCAATTCGTCCTTGAGGCGTTCGGCCAACAGACGTGCGGCCAGATCGGCAGAGCCGCCAGCACCAAAACCCACCAACACTTTGAGGGGGACCGGCTCGTTGGCTTGCGCCAACCCAGACAACAACAGCAACATGCTGCCCAACCAGAGTTTCGTTTTCATCGCGCTTCCTTGATATTCAAAAGTTGAAAAACACACCAGAGGACTTTAGGGTTTTCTGCCGGTAGCGAACACCCTCAAAATTGATGGTTGGTCCAGTTCAAGGCGCCCATACAGCGGGTAATCTCTCTTGACCTTGCCCTTGGATTTGTTAATTTGAAGTGCTTGTGAGAAGACCCCCATGTACCTGAACACCCAACAATCCAAAATGCTGGCAGATCTGTGCGCGGTCATGGCCTCGGATGTCACGAAAGCGCAATTGCTCCAGTCCTTGGCGCAACCCTTGGCGCAGTTCATGCAGGCCGATCATCTGGTCTCGCGCCAATGGAATGCCCAGACCAATCGCTACGCCATCTGCGCGTCTTACAACGTCAAGCCATCGAGAATCCGAGCGTATGAAGCGCATTTCCAGTTTTGCGACCCCATCACACCGCGCCTTCGGGCCATGCGTACACCCGCGCGGGTCAGCGATGTGTGTTCTGCGCAAGAACTGGAGGGCTCCGAGTTTTACAACGACCACCTGCGCCAGGACGGCATTCACTGGGGAGTGAACCTCTACGCCTACCGTGGTGATACGTGTCTGGGCGATCTCGTCATTTATCGGGCCAGGGGACGAAAAGACTTCAGCCCCCAGGACATGGCTTGCCTGAACATCCTGGCGCCAGTGTTCACAGCGGCATTAAGCCGACTGGAGGCGGTGGATTCCACCAAACCCGCCTGGATGGGCCATGAAGAAGCCGAGCTGCGCAGCTTGTTGAGCGGGCCTTGTCAGCTCAGCCAGCGCGAGGCCGATGTGGTGCTGCTTTGCCTGAACGGCTGCTCAGACAAGGACATTGCGCGGGAGCTTCAGATTGGCTTTACCACTGTGCGCTACCACCTGGGCCACGCGTTTGAAAAGCTCGGCGTTCAGGGGCGTAACAAATTGCCCGCCCGCATTGGGCAACTTTTGCATCAGGCCTGAACCATCGGTGGCCGAGGCAGGCGTGGCAAAACCCGCTCAATGGCCGCCGCCACAGTCAACAGGTGGCGATCCGAGCCCAAGGGGCCGTCCAGCTCCAGCCCCACGGGCAAGCCCTCCGCAGTCAAACCTGCCGGAACGCTGATGCCGGGCAGTCCGGCATTGCTGCCGGGATCGGTGTTGCGGATCAAGGTTTTGAATGTGGGCACTGCTTGCCCATGCAAATCCACCAAGTCGTCGTGACCAATGGGTGGGGCCGTCATGAGGCAAGTTGGGAAAGCCAGGGCATCCAGGCGGTGGTCGGCAAAGTGCCGGGCATAAGCGGCCTGCAGCTTTTGCCGCCTGGCCAGCGCCGCAGCGTAGGCCGGGGCTGTGACGCGTTCATGGCCGAGTTGCCGAGACAAGATCCGGACCACATCCGGGCTGCCCACACCCGCCAGCAGGGCGTCCATCGACAAGCCCTGCGCCTTGGCATAAGCGGGCAGGCTTTGCATCATTTCGAACATCACCAAGGTCGATCCCGTGGTGTCGTTGTGCCGCTTCAGGTCGGGCACATCCAAAGTCACGCACACAACGCCTTCAGAGGCCAGCGTATCCAGCGCTTGTTCAATGACCGCCAAAACTTGCGGGTCGGCACCTTCAAAAAAGTCCCCACGCGGAATGCCCAAGCGCAGGCCTTTGAGTGACACATCCGGCAGGTCAGCTGGGTCTTGAGCCAAGAGCGCGTCGAGCCAAGCCACGTCGGCAACGCTGCGGGCCATCGGCCCCACGGTGTCTTTGCTGGGTGACAAGTGCAAGATGCCTTGCGAGGGGTAGCGGCCCATGCTGGGCCTGAACCCCACCACACCACACAAAGCGGCTGGTAGGCGCACCGAAGCACCGGTGTCTGTGCCCAGAGCGGCGGGCACCATGCGTGAGGCCACGGCCACGGCCGATCCACCAGAGCTGCCACCCGGGACGCGCAGGGGGTTCCAGGGGTTGCGACAAGGACCCGTGACCGCGTTGTGGGTGGTGCCCCCCAAGGCCAATTCGTGCAGATTGGTTTTGCCAGCGATCAAGCCGCCGGATTGCAGCAGGCGATCGACCACAGCGGCATTGCGCTGAGGTCTGGAAGCGAGCAATGCCCGCGTGCCACCACTGGTGGGCAGATCGGCGGTGTCGATGTTGTCCTTGATCGCCACGGGTATGCCAATCAAGGGTCGGCAATCAGGCTGTGCACAGGAGGCTTGGTCAAGGACTTTGGCTTGCTGGATCAGTCGCTCCCTATCTCGGCTGATCCAAGCATTCAGATGTGCCAATCGGTCGGTTTGCTGCAGCAAGGCGTGAACGTACTCTTGGTGCCCCAGCTTTCTGCGACGGATCGCTTTTTGAGCTTCAATCAGTGAGAGTTCAATGGGGTCCATAGAGGTTCAGAATCAAACCCATTAACTCTATGAGACTGGCCATGCATTGAACACCCCTATGAATGATGGTGTTGACGCGCGTGGAAGAAGGCCCCTGCCGCGCTCAGTCGCCATGGCAAGCGCCATGAAATTTTCTAAAGACGGGAGGCGACATGGCGACCTCAGGTGCAGCAAAAAGACCGATTTTTTGTTTTTGGGCCTGACGTTGCAGACCCGCATAGGGGCCTTTGCCTGTGCGAAACCGGTAGGCCCAAGCCATGCCCGAGCGCACCATCTCAGCACCTAAATCCACGTCATCCATCAACAAACGGCCAATCTGCCGGCCATAAACATCGTGGCCGTGATCCAGCACTTGCACAGACTTGCGCAAGGCCAGGCGAATCATCGCGTCGCGGGCTTCAGGTCCGCCGGGCTGACAGGTCTCGGGGGCGTCAATACCGTCGATGCGCAACTTCACCGGATCAGGCAGCCCGTCGCGCACAAGCAACACGGTGTCGCCATCCATGACCCAACTCACCCATCCCTTCCAAGCCTCGGAAGCCTGGCCCTCTAGAGGCAGCGCAAAGGCCAACACACACAAGCAAAGACGCCATGGCGTCATGACACCTCCTTGCTACGCTGGCCCTGACGACGATTGGCCTTGGGTAAGTCGGGGCTCAGTTCGGTAAGCAAGGTTTGGGCGCGGGCTTGCAAGCGCTCCAATGCTTCGTCAAATTGAGCAGCTTCTTCTGGTTGTAGCGCTTTCAAAATTTGGCTATTGATGGCTTGAATCTGAGGCATCAACACCTCATAAATCTGCCTACCTGCAGGCGTCAAACTCACCAATGCACTGCGCCTGTCGTGAGCGGGAATGGTGCGCAAGACCAAGCGTTTGGCCACCAAAGCGGTCAGGGTGCGCGAGGTGCGGGCACGGTCGCGGTGCATGCGCTCGGCGAGAGCAGATGGCGGCAAGCTGCCGTTTTCATAAAGTTGGGCCACCACGGACCATTCGCGACGGGTGATGCCATAGCCGCCTTCACACAAGCGCACCACCATCGCCCCTGCCACGCTCGACAACCGTCCCAACCTGTACAAAAGCAGATCTTCAATCGAGGCCAGACGTTGAGATGGAGACATGGACATCAGGGTTTTCCGGGGGGATGATTGTTTAGATCAATTGTCGGTCAGGGCGCTACATTCTGTCTTGCTTATTCCACAAGAGGGCCTGAGCCCCATCGTGCGCTGATTTTCAGGCACGCCACACCCACCTGGTCACATGATCTCCCAACGCCCCAACATCATTTTCATCGTGGCCGACGACCTCGGCTTTGCAGACCTGGGCTGCTACGGCGGCCGCGACGCAAAGTTTGGCAAGGTCTCGCCTGTGCTCGATCAACTTGCAGCCAACGGCCTCAAGTTCACGCAAGGTTATTCCAACTCGCCTGTGTGCTCGCCCACCCGCTTTGCGCTGATGACCGCCCGCTACCAGTACCGCCTGCGCGGCGGGGCCGACGAGCCCATCAACAGCAAGAGCAAAGGCAGCGCTGTGCTGGGCCTGCCGCCCGAGCACCCCACGCTGCCCTCGCTGCTCAAGGCCAGTGGCTACCGCACGGCGTTGATCGGCAAATGGCACCTGGGCTACCCACCCCACTTCAGCCCCATCAAGTCGGGCTACGAAGAATTCTTCGGACCCATGTCGGGCGGGGTGGATTACTTCACACACTGCGCCTCCAGCGGCGCGCACGACCTTTACAGCGGTGAAGACGAAACGCCCGAAGACGGCTACCTGACCGACCTGATCTCACACAAGGCGGTCAACTTTGTCGAACGCATGGCCCCGGGCGCTGCGCAAGGCACGCCCTTCTTTTTGAGCCTGCACTACACCGCGCCGCACTGGCCCTGGGAAACCCGCGAAGACCATGCGCTGGCGCAAGAAGTCAAAGACAACCTGTTCCACCTGCACGGCGGCAACATCCACACTTACCACCGCATGATCCACCACATGGACGAAGGCATTGGCTGGGTGGTGGACGCACTCCAAAAGACAGGCCAACTCGACAACACCCTGATCGTCTTCACCAGCGACAACGGCGGCGAGCGCTTCTCTGACAACTGGCCCTTGGTCGGCGGCAAGATGGACCTGACCGAAGGCGGCATCCGCGTGCCATGGATTGCACACTGGCCCGCCGTCATCGCGCCGGGCGGCACATCGGCCCAACACTGCATGACCATGGACTGGTCGGCCACCATGGTGGCGCTCGCCGGTGCCCAGGCCGACGCGGATCACCCGTTTGACGGTGTGTCGCTCGCCCCCGTGCTGCGCGATGCGAAGCACCAGTTTGACCGCCCCTTGTACTGGCGCATGAACCACCGGGGCCAGCGCGCCTTGCGCATGGGCGACTACAAATACCTGAGGGTGGACGGCCACGACTATTTGTTCAACATCCCGGCCGACGAACGCGAGCGGGCCAACCTGGCCCAGCGCCAGCCTGACAAGCTGCAAAGCCTGCGTGCCGAATGGGAGGCCTGGGACAGCACCGTGCCCGCCATCCCCGAAGACGCCACCATCAGCCTGGGCTACTCGGTCAAGGACATGCCTCAGCGCTGAGGCCTTGGCGGCTAAGATCGGGCATGCTTGACCTGCAACGCTTTTTGACTTTTCGCCAATGGCCACGCCTGACGGCGCCCCTGGCCCGTACCGAGGTGCTGGCTGGCCTGACGGTGGCCTTGGTCATGATCCCTCAGGCCGTGGCCTATGCGGGCCTGGCTGGCATGCCGCTGGTCACTGGGCTGTACACCTGTCTGATACCCGCTTTGCTGGCCGTGCTGTTTGGCAGCGCCAACCGCTTGTCAATCGGCCCGGCTGCACTCACCTGCGTGCTGATTGGCGCCTCGCTCACGGGCATGGCACAACCCGGCTCGCCCGAATGGGTGGCGCTGGCGGTGTGGTTGTCGTTGCTGTCGGGGGCCATTCAGCTGTTGCTGGGCTTAGGACATTTCGGCTGGCTCATCAACCTGGTCAGCGCCCCGGTGATGACGGGCTTCACCCAAGCCGCATCTTTGCTCATCATGGCCTCGCAAGTGCCCGGCTTGCTGGGTGTCAAGGCCTGGAGTTGGAACGTGCAGACTTGGCCCAGCTGGCTGAGCAGTTGGCCCGCCTTGTTTGGCCTGGGTAGCCTGGCTGTGCTTTTGCTGCTGCGGCGTTTCAAGCCGCGCTGGCCTGGCATCATGATCGTCATGGGCATCGCCTCGGCCATCGCTTATGCCACCGATTACCAGAACCATGGCGAAGTGGTCGGGCTGCTGCCCTCGGGGCTGCCCGATTTTTACTGGCCTGCGTGGCCGGGCCTACCCATCATCAACCAGTTGTGGGTGCCCGCCATGGTGATCGCGCTGGTGAGCTTTTTAGAAACAGCATCGAGTGCCCGCATCGAATGCCGCCGCGACGGCAAGCGCTGGGACGACAGCACCGAACTCTTCAGCCAAGGCTTGGCCAAAATCGCCTCGGCTTTTTCGGGCAGCTTTGCCACCAGCACCTCTTTTTCTCGCTCGGCCCTGATGCTCTACGCCGGTGCGCGATCGGGCTGGGCGGTGGTCGCTTCGGTCGGCTTTGTGCTGTTGGCTTTGCTGATCCTCATGCCCGCGCTGCAATATGTGCCGCGCTCGGTCATGTCGGCAGCCGTGATCGTGGCCGTGCTCAATTTGTTCCAACCCCGCCAGTTCCTGAACCTCTGGCGCGTGGACCGCATCGAGACCGTGACGGCTGGCATCACCTTTGCCATGACCTTGTTGACTGCGCCGCGCATTTACTGGGGCGTGCTGACCGGGGTCCTGGTGGGCCTGAGTCACTTTTTGCACACCCGTCTGCACCCACGCATCATCGAAGTGGGCCTGCACCCCGATGGCAGTTTGCGCGACCGGCATCTGTGGCATTTGCCACCATTGGCACCTCATTTGTACGCATTGCGCATGGACGCTGAACTGGACTTTGCCGCCGCCAGCGAATTTGACCGGGCCATCACCGACCACTTGGCACGCCACCCCGATGTGTTGCATGTTTGCCTGTTTGCCCAACCCATCAACCGCATCGACGTGACAGGCGTGGAGACCTTTGGCCAGCTGCACCGTCAACTGAGCAGCCGGGGCATCACGCTGCACATCAGCGGACTCAAGCTGCCCGTCGAAAAAGCTTTGCAGCGTGCCGGGGAACTCGCTGAGAGTGCCCACCTCAAGATGTACCGCACCGACGCAGAGGCCTTGCAGGCCCTCAGGTCACTCGATCCCTTACCAGCCGACATGGGCGCAGCCGCCATCTGAGGGCCATCAACCGGGGATTTCCGCCTCCACCAAGAGCGCCAGCAACTGCAAGGACTCTTGCCAACCCAGGCAACAGGCCTCTGGCGGAATCATGTCGGGAATGCCAGCTTGTTCGATGTTCACTTCAGTGCCCACCAACACGGGCTTGAAAGTGACCGTGGTCACCATCTGACCAGGCAAGTTCGGATCATCGAAGGTGTCGGTGTGGCTCAGCCTTTCCCCACTCACCAGCTCCAAAAAGGTGCCGCCAAAACTGTGGCTTTGGCCGCTGCCCAGATTCGTGAACGACATCCGATAGCCACCCCCCACGCGGGCGTCCATGTCGTGAACACGGCCCGTGAAGCCGTGCGGTGGCAACCACTTGGCCATGGCATCGGGGTCAATGAAAGCGCGAAACACACGTTCGACAGGGGCGCGCAAAACGCGCTGGAATGTGACGGTATGGGGCATGCGTTCTCCTTGCTAACGGCCATTTTGCCAACGCTCAGGCCAAACCCTTTTCAAATTCGGTCAAGCGCTTGTGGATCGAGCGCAGCTCGGTGATGTCGGTCCAACGCTCAATCAGGTACGAGAACGCTTCGTTCACCTTGCCGAACGCATTGCTGACCTGCTGGATCACACCCAGGGTGATCAAGCCTGTGAACAGCGACGGCCCCATGAGCAGGTAAGGAAAGATCACCATGGTCTGGCTGTAAAAATTGCTCCACAAATGGAAATAGGCATAGTGGTTGAACAGCCGAAAATTGTTCAAGCGCACACCCGTGAACAGGCCCATCACTGTGGGCAAATCCATGCGGGCACGGTCATCCTCAGCAAACACCAGATCCTTGCGCAAAGCGGCCTCGGTCTTTTGGTTGTTGTACTCCAGCCCTGGCAGGCGGATGCCCACAAACCACGACAGCACCGTCCCCCCCAGCGCGGTGACCAGCGCCACCCAGAACAGCGAGCCCTCAAACTGCAACCAGGCAATGGCCATGCCTTTGGAGAGCAACCACAAAATCGGGATGAAAGACACCAGCGTGAGCACCGCACGCACCAGCCCCAAGCCGAGGTTTTCGGTCTGGCGGGCAAAACGCATGCAATCTTCTTGGATGCGCTGGGAAGCGCCTTCCACCGTTTCTGTGGTTCGCTGCCAACGGGGCAAATACAACTCGGTCATCGCCTGGCGCCACCGGAACGCGTAGTGCGAGGCCAGATAAGTCTCTAAGCTGCGCAACAGCATGTAAGGGAAAGCGATCCATGCGAACTGTTGCATGAAGCCCCAGAACTTCTCCAGACCACCAGCTTGCTCGGGCTTTTGCAGCAGGTCGTAAAAATCACCGTACCAAGCATTGAGTTTGACCGTCTGCTGCACCGTGATGAACACCAGGGCCACCAACACCAGCAATCCGCCCCAGGCCCACAAAGCCCAACGGCGAGAAAGAAAAAAACTGCGAAACATGGGCTCAAGCCTCTTTCGGGTTGACGTCATCCACCGTCACGGTGTCGAAGTCGGCGGGCAGCACCACCTCGAGCAGTTCCACATCGTGGCTGTGACCCATCTCGCGGTGGCGAATGCCGGGCGGTTGGTGCACGCACGAGCCGGCCTCCAGCCGCACCACGCCCTGCCCTTCGTACTCGAACTCGATCCAACCCTTGAGCACATAGACCAGCTGAAACTGCGTCTTGTGGAAATGCGGCTGACTGGAAAAATCTTGCCCTCCGGCTGCACGGATCACGCTGGCCGTGACCCGCCCGTCCGTGGCATGCTTAAACCCCAAGTCACGGTATTCAAAAAACGAGCGCAGGCCTTTTTCAAACTGCGCGTCCTTGGCGTGGGTGACCACGAAACCTTGTGTCGTCATGTGCAAATCCTGAGGGGTGAAGACTGCTGGATTGAATGGGTCATTGTTTGGATTTGAGATATTTTTGAACATCATCGAGCAACTTGGTTTTTGCCGAATTTTCAGCCCCCACCCAAGCAAACCGACGCATGTCCACGCCGTAGGTAATCACGTTCTTTTGAATGGGTCCGAGAAAAATTCCATGGGCTGCATTGTCATAAAACCAAATTTCAATGTCTGCGCCTTGACTCTTTTGGGCTTCAAACCAGTCAATAGGCTTTGGGGTCTGTTCAAAACGATTCACCAGCCCATTACAGGTTTGTGCGTTGCCATGAGGATGGATGAAGGCCGCTGTATTGGTGAAGCAGGGGTCTTGCCGGATCCAAATCCAATCTTCTTCTGTTTTGCCACCGTAGTTGTCTATCTTTCCATATACAAGGCGCAAGGGAACTTTTAATTTATCCGGGAGTCCAAGACCCATGCCAGGAGCACCTTCCGCAAACACGCCCTTGACATGGTCTGGCGACACAGCACCCGCAATATTGGCGACCACAATGCCGCCGTTAGACAGTCCATGAAAGTAAATTTGCGATACGTTGATGTCTTTGCGCTTGATCGCCCACTCATAAGCGCCCAAAGTGACTTTGTAAATCATCTTTTGCCGGGCTTCATTGGTCGCTTGAGAAGCCCAGAACCTCATGCCTTGGTAAAACCCATTGTGTTCATAGGCATCGAACAAAAGCGTAGCAAAGCCCCTGCTGCGAAAAGCATCTGCTGCATTTTTCGTGGCGCTGTCAACGCCGCCGCCGCCATGAACCAGAATCATCAATGGTGACTTGTCACTGAACAAGGGTTTTTGAAATTTCACTGAAGAATGACACGGGTCAAACTCAGCCAGAGGCCCCTCAACTGTGTGGAATTGAGGACGAATCACTTTGAGCGTTGCAACATCTTTGGGTGAAGGGTTGCAGTCTTGAGCCATCACGCTGCTTGCCATTGAGACAAAAGCAAAAACAATTTTCCAAACCGACAAATGACGCATGCTTTTCTCCCATTGGTAAAACTCGGGCTCAATATTCAAAAATTTTCACACACACCGGCTGCCTGGTCTTTCACTGGCAGCTGACTTTCAAGTCGTCACTATCCATCCCTCCAGCGGATCAAAGCTCGGCAAGCCGTATTGCGGGTGTCCAGCTTCGTGCTGTTGTTGCGCCCAAGCCGCTTGCATCAGGCACAGGGTCGCATCGAGGCTGTCGCCGCTGGCGTCGTCGGCCAGACGCCCCAATAAGGCGTTGCTGGCCACCAGGCGCAGGCCAAGGCGGGTTTGGCCGCGCTCCAGTGCGCTCAGCAGTTCGCGCCGGGCCAGCAGGCGCTCGGGGGTTTGTTTGGCTTTGTCGTCGCTTTTGTAGCTGGTGTTGACCAGCACCTCTCGGGCCAGCAGGCCGGGGTAGGCCTCCAGCGCCACGCGGCGCCCATCACCTGCGTGCAAGCCGGGCAGATGCACACCCGCTTGGCGCAGCAGCGGCACGCCCGCGTGCAGCATGTAAGCCACTGGCGGGTTGACCCATTTCATGGACGGGCTGGAGCCTGCGGGCCGGTCGGCAGCGCGGTGCGCGAACTTGCCGCCTGCGGGGCGGGCGTTGCAAAACGCCGCAAATTGCTCGCGAATCTGGGGGCGCGCCAGCGCACAGTAATGGTCCATGCAGGCGGCCCAGTCGGTGGGCCAGCCCAAGGTCTCAACCAATTCGCGCGGCAAGCCAAAAGGCAAATCAAAACCGCCCACCCAGTCGGCAGGTTGCGCCAGCCAGGCGCCAAAAGCGGCCAGCGAGTCAAAGGTTTGCAGCGCCTGCAGTTGCACCCTGCCCTGCCGGGCTTGGCCAAGCGCCAGCACGATAGGCTTGCGTTTAGAGGGGCTGCTGGAGAAATCGCAACCAATCAATGGCGCACTGTTCATCTCACCACCCCAAGGCCATGACACCAGCGGCAATCAGCACGGCCCCGGCAATGCGCGGTCCCCGGTCTTTTTCGCCCAACAGGTGACCACCCAGCAAGGCGGCAAACAGCATGGACACTTCACGCGCCGGGGCCACATGCGACAGGGGCGCCACCTGCAGTGCGTACAGCACCAGCACGTAAGACAAAGGGCTGAAGATGCCAACGATCAAGGCGTAACGCCTTTGCTGCAGCCACAATGCCCACACAGTCTGTCGATCGCGCAGCAACGTGGGCGTCAAAAATACCAGGCGCACCAGGTTGCCGAAGTAGTCCACCAAAATGGGCGACATCAGCGCCACCTTGACGGCGTAGCCATCGACCACGGTGTAGCTGGCGATGAACAGGCCGGTGATGCCGCCATAAAAAATACCTGTGCGCACACGCGCTTGCTGCTGCGGGTCTTGCGCGGCTTGCCACAAGCCTGGGCCACCCGCGATCAGAAACACGCCACCGACCACGCCGAGGATGCCCATCAGGCCCAGCGCCGAAATCTGCTCCCCCAAGAAAAAAATCGCCACCATGGACGACAGCAACGGCCCCGAGCCTCGCGCCAGCGGATAGACCACCGTCAAGTCGGCTTGTCGGTAACCGCGCAGCAAGACGATGAAGTAGCCAACGTGCAGCAAGGCACTGGCCAGCACCAAGGCCCATTCCAGCAGTCCCCAGGCGGGCACTTGCTGCCAGCCCACCCACAGGCCTACAGGGGCCCAAAACACCATCAGCACCACCGAAGTGAAGGCGACAAAACGCACATCGCCACCGGCTTTTTTGGCGGCGATGTTCCAACAGGCGTGGATGAAACCCGCCAGAACGACAAGGGCAAGCGCACTCAGGGGCATGGGCGTAAAAAAGCCCCTTGCGGGGCTTGGCATGGAGTGGGTTTAAGCCCGACCGATGATGGACGCGGTGGCCATGAGCTCTTCCAGCAGTGCCAGTGAAACTTTGCCAGACACGTTGTACGGGTCGAGCTCGGCACGCTCAGAGTATTTGAGCAAGATGTTGGTGTTGACCCGCGAGGCATCAACTTGGCCCATGGTCCAACCGCCGAAGCGGCGTTCAGAGATTTCTTCGTAGTGCAACAACACCACATCCTTGTGGCGCGGGTCCTTCTGGATGTGGCCGTACAGCTCGCTGACGGCATTGCGCCCGCCTTCGATGGCTTGCAGGAAGATGCCGCCACCATAGCAAAGGATGCCGGTGATGCCGCTGGTCGGATTGAACTGGCGCGACTGGGCCAAGATGGATTCAATGGTCTCCGCACGGGTGTCCACAGCGCGGCTGGCGTAAAGCAGGCGTACCAACATGGTCAGTTCTTTCCAGGAATCAGGGAGAGGAATTCACGGCGCAGGTTCGGGTCCTTCAAGAAGGCACCACGCATGACCGAGTTGATCATCTTGCTGTCCATGTCTTTGACGCCGCGCCAGCCCATGCAGTAGTGGCTCGCTTCCATGACGATGGCCAAACCATCGGGCTGGGTTTTGCGCTGGATCAGGTCAGCCAGTTGCACCACGGCTTCTTCCTGGATCTGGGGGCGGCCCATGATCCACTCGGCCAGACGGGCGTATTTGGACAAGCCAATCACGTTGGTGTGTTCATTGGGCAGCACGCCGATCCAGATCTTGCCGATCACCGGACAAAAGTGGTGGCTACAAGCGCTGCGCACCGTGATGGGGCCGACGATCATCAGCTCGTTGAGGTGCTCGGCGTTGGGGAATTCGGTGATCTCGGGGCCTTCGACATAGCGGCCCTTGAACACCTCCTTGAGGTACATCTTGGCCACTCGGCGGGCAGTGTCCCCCGTATTGTGGTCGTTCACCGTGTCGATGACCAAGCTGTCGAGCACACCCGCCATCTTGTCGGTGACTTCGTCCAGCAATTTGTCCAACTCACCGGGTTCGATGAACTCGGCGATGTTGTCGTTGGCGTGGAATCGCTTGCGGGCGGCGTTGATGCGCTCGCGGATTTTGACGGAAACAGGAACGCCTTCGTCTTCGGGCGTGGCGGCAGAGGCAGTCATGGCGTCTGGGGCTTTCATTAACATGTCAGGGATCGTAACAGCGATTGATCAGCGCCCCCCACGGCCAGCAAACGCCCATGACGGGCAGGGGGGGATCGCCATCCTAATAGCGGTTGCCGGTCAAAAACAAGGCCAAACGCATCAAACCGAACGCAACCCGGTCGCGCAGCCTTTGATGCCAAGGCCTTTGGGTGTAATGGGCGGCCACCACATCAGTGCTTTGTTGCTCGATGGCCAAGCACAGCCTTTGGTACAACTGCTGGGCAAAGGCTTTGTCGGCCACCACCACATTCGCCTCACGCGCCAGCAGCAAACTGAGCGGGTCCAGGTTGGACGACCCCACTGTGGCCCAAGGGCGATCGTTGTCCGGGTCCACCACGGCCACTTTGGCATGCAAAAAGCTGGCGGTGTACTCGTGGATTTCGACGCCCGCATCCAGCAACACCCCGTAAACGGGGCGGGCGGCGTGGTATTGCATGAAGTATTCGTAACGCCCTTGCAGCAGCAGGCGCACGCGCACCCCCCGTTGCGCCGCATGGATCAGGGCTTTTCGCAATCGCCGACCGGGCAAGAAATAAGCATTGGCGATGACAATCTCGTGGCGGGCCGCACCGATGGCTTTCAAGTAAGCGCGCTCGATCTGGGTGCGGTTGAGCACATTGTCACGCAGCAACAATCCAGCCTTGGCCACCAGGTGCACCTCGGTAGGTTCAGTCTGCTGCACCCACGGCGCATGCAGCCCTGCCGCCCTGAACGAGCTGAACGCTTGCGGGAATTGCTGCTGCCGGACATGCCGCACCCCTTCGATGCGCCACCACAGCTGCGTCATCGTCTCCTGCATTTGCTGCACCAATGCCCCCCTGGCGCACACGGCAAAGTCCAGCCTGGGCTGGAGCAAGGCGCCATGGTGCGGGTCGTACCAATCGTCCAGGATGTTGATGCCGCCACAAAAAGCCAGATGGCCATCGATCACACACAACTTGCGGTGCAAGCGCCGCCATCGGCTGGGGATCAACAAACCCCAGGTGCCCAAAGGCGAATAAATACGCCAATCCACCCCGGCACGCTCAAAGCGCTCGCGCCAGGCCGGCGGCAGCGCCAATGTGCCGACACCATCGACCACCACCCAAACCTGCACGCCGCGCAAGGCCGCACGCTCGAGCGCCTCGGCCACCCGCTCGGCTGCACCGTGGAAATCAAAAATATAGGTCTCGATGTGCACCTGCGATCGGGCCTGCTCCAAGGCGGCCTCCAAGGCTTCAAAATAGGCTTGCCCCCCTTCGATCAGGCGGATTTGATGGCCGTCACGCAAGGTCACGCCGTGGCGCATGGTCAATCGATCCAGGCAAATTCGGCCACCAGGGGGAGGTGGTCCGACATGCGTTGCCAAATGCGCCCCGTCGGGGCCATGGCATGGACGGGTGTCAGGCCACGGGCATACACATGGTCGAGCTGGTTGAGCGGCAATCTCGATGGGTAGGTGGGCGTGGGCTGCTCACGCCACTCGCGAAAACCGGCGCCAGCCATGCGCCGCCCCAGCCCGGTGCCCCAATCGTTGAAATCGCCAGCCACCAGCACGGGCGCGTGGGCCGGGATGGTCTGATCGATGAAAGCCAGCAACTGCACCACTTGACGCACCCGGCTGGCAGGCACCAGGCCCAAATGCACCACGATCACGTGCACCACGCGGTCCACCACCTGCACCTCGGTGTGCAACAAGCCCCGCTGCTCAAAACGGTGGTCAGACATGTCCTGGTGCTGGTGTGACAGCACGGGCCAGCGCGACAGCATCGCGTTGCCATGCTCGCCATGGCGGGTGATGGCATTGGTGCGGTACACCGACGCATAGCCTTCAGGGGCCAGGTAGTCGGCTTGCGGCTGACTCGGCCAATGCGCAAAAAACCGCTCCTCGCGACGGTGCATGCGGCGCACCTCTTGCAAGCACACGATGTCGGCATCGAGCTGCTCGACCGCGTGACCCAGGTTATGAATTTCCAGCCGCCGGGTTGGGCCCAAGCCCTGCACCCCCTTGTGGATGTTGTAGGTGGCCACACGCAAGAGCGGGTGTTCGTGTCGCTTGGGCATCTTCAGCCGATGGCCTTCAAAAAACGGGGAAGCATCAAAATGGCCTCGGCATTCGAGGGCGAAAAACACTGGTCAGCCGCTGCATGCCAAGGCAGCCACATCCAGTCGGTGTGCTCGGCAGGGCTCAGTGTGATGGGCATTTTGTAGGGCACGCTCAGACCGAACACGCGCTCGGTGTTGCGACTGACCTCGGGCGCGTACTTCCAGCGCCAGGCCGGGTAAATGTCGTACTGGTTTTCCAATGCCCAGTCGTGCAAAAAACAGCCTGAATGGCCGGCATCGATGCCGGTTTCTTCGTGGACCTCGCGGATGGCCGTATCGGCCCAGGACTCGTCCGGGTGGTCTTTGCTGCCGGTGACCGACTGCCAAGTGCCCGCATCGGTGCGGCGGATCAACAAAACCTCTTGCTCAGGGGTGTGGATCACCACCAGCACCGATTCCGGAATTTTGTAAACCGCAGAAACAGACATGGGCTTGGGTACTCGGGTTGCCATTCACAGGGTCAACCCATTGTAGTCAGCGGTCTGGGCATCCCGTCATGGGTTTTGTACGCAGCAACACCGCTGCCAACTGTTCTTTCTGCAAGGGTTTGGCCAAAAAAGCGTTCATCCCTGAATTCAGGGCTTGCTCGGCCGCATCGTTCATGACATCGGCCGTCAGCGCCACGATCGGCACCCGGGCTTTGGGACCGGTCAAAGCTCGGATGTGGCGCGCACAGCTCAGGCCATCCATCACCGGCATGTGGATGTCCATCAACACCACATCCACATCATGCGCACGGACCCATGCCAAAGCTTGCTCCCCGTTTTCGGCAAAGCTCACTTGATGGCCCATGCTTTGCAGCAGCAGGCCCACCACTTTGCGGTTGACCGGGTGATCTTCAGCCACCAACACCCGCAACGGCACTGCAGGCTGAATTTGCGGGTCCGTTTCAGGGGTGGCGAGGGGCAAATCTGAGGCTTTAAGGCCTTCCTTGATGGGGTCCACCGCGCAAGTCGTGGGCAAGTGCAATGTGAACACCGAGCCCTGCCCTTCAGTGCTGCGGGCCATCAGGTCGCCGCCCATCAAATGCGCCAAAGAGCGGGAAATCTCCAGTCCCAAGCCTGAGCCCGATTGCCTGCGGGTCAAGGAGGCATCACCCCAGTGAAAGCGCTCAAACAAACCTTTTTGCAAGGCTTCACTCATGCCCACACCTGTGTCGATGATCTCGATTTGCCACAGCACCTGCTGCGCCGATTGGCGGACTTGGACCTGGATATCAATGCGGCCATGGTCCGTGTACTTGACCGCATTGCCCACCACATTGAACAAAATTTGTCGTAACCGCAAGGGGTCGACCATGACACGGCAAGGCCCCAACTTCTCACCTGTCAATTGCAGCACAAGGCCTTTGGCGGTGGCCTGAGGGGCCATGACTTGGCGTACCTCCTCCAACAAAGTGCTGATGTCGGTGGCCACCGGACGGATTTGGATCTTGCCCGCATCCAGCGCTGAGACATCCAGCACATCGTTGAGCACATTGAGCAAGTGGGATGCACTGCTTTTGGCGGTCCCGATCAAATCGACTTGCTCAGGGTTGAGTGGGGTTTTTTCGAGCAAACCCAACATGCCCAATATGCCATTGAAAGGGGTGCGCAACTCGTGGCTCATGTTCGCCAAGAAGCGGCTTTTCCCCAGGCTTGCCCGCTCGGCCTGGTCTTTGGCCAGCTCCAACTGGGCGTGCAAACGTTGCTGCGCTCTTTGGGCCTTGTTTTGTTTGCGCTCGTGCACATACAAGCCCCAAGCGCCCAGAAGCAAACCCAGCACTTGTGCGGCGGTCAACCAAACGATCCACCAACTTTGCTCTTGCACCGTTTGCGCTTGGCGATGCACCCAATCACTCAGCACGGCATCGGAAGCTGCATTCAAGGCTTGGACATCGGGGGCCATGCTTTGCAAGGTGTTCAGAAGACCCGGCCATTGGGCTGCGTCCCAATTTTTTTGATCGGCCAATGGGCTGGCTTGCGCCAACCAATCCACCCAACGAGGCATCAAGGCGGTGTACTCCTCGCGGTGGTGCAACCTCGTCAAACTTGGACTGTTGAGCAGCAAGTCCACCCGACTGACCAAAATGTCAAACCGCAAGGCGCGCTGGGTGTCTTGCTCCGCCGTCGCACGCTCTGTTGGCCGCATGGCAGCCGCAAATCGCCACAATTCACGCTCCAAATTCGTGATCATGGCGGTGGGCGAATCTTCTTGCAAACGCGCCGCCGTTTGCAACGCTTGGGCCTGGCGCCATTGCACATGGGTGGCCACCATCAAGGCCGAGATCACCAATGCGGTCCATATCGCCAAGCCCCAGAAAAAGCGGGAGGCAGGCCGCCACGGCTCGGGAGGTGTCTGAATGGGTGCTTCAGACTCAGACATCACTCCACCTCAATCGCCTTGAGTTGCCAAATGGAGCGCTCGTAATAGGTTTTGTGCTGCAGCTGCTTTTTGGCATCGAATGGGTAAATGATGAACAGAGGTCCTTTGGTGCGCACAGGAATCATCAGCCCGTTCATTTGCAAGGCCAGCACAACGTCGTGTTCAATGGCATCCGAAACGGGCAATCTGACCCGGTAATCGTTGAGGGCGACGGCTCGGATGTGCTGCCCTCTGGATTGGACCAACTGCAGCACGTCGCGCAGCCAAGGGCCCGTGAAGGTCACAGGCTTGTGTTCCCACGGCGTTTGGGTCGTGAAGCTTTTTTGCGGCAAGGCTTGCAGCATCGCCATGTCCAACAGGGCCCGCTTGCCTTGGTTGGTTCGATCGATAAGGCCTGAAACCTCCAACACCACTGGCCCTTGGGGCGGCCCCAGCGCCCATGCGCTGTGACCGAAGATCATCCACACCCAACAGCCCGCCACACACCACCGCAGCAACCGTGTTGCTTGTCGATTTTTCGATGTTTGACTGAATTTAAATGGAGGACTGCAGTTCATGGTCGAATTTTTTCGATTGATTTATTGAATTATTAAGAAGTATATTTTGTTGCATAAAAAATTAAAAATAATTTTTATTCGATCAGTTCACAGTTCCAGGCCTCAAGCCCTCTGGATTGGCGGTTTAGGACAGCCGAACCGGCTGTTAGCATGCCGAACATGTCGATGTCCAACCGCCCCCCCCATCCGCTTGCGCACAACATGGTGTTGCAAGTCACCGGGCTCACCGGAGGCCCTGGTGCAACGCCTTTTTTTTCCGGCATGGGTCTTTCTTTGCCCCCCGGAGTCTCTGCATTGATTGGCGATGAGGGCAGTGGAAAAACCACCCTGCTGCGATTGCTGGCTGGAGATTTGCAGGCTCAATCGGGACAGATGTCGCTCTTGGGCGCGGCTGTGCCTTGGCCCCAACCTCAGCCCAGCGCTGTGTTTTGGACCGACTTGCGTCTGCCCCTGCACGATGAAGACACGCCTGTTCAATGCTGGTCAGCTTGGGCATCGCGCCTGCCCCATTGGTCGGAGACAGTGAAAACGTCCCTGATCCAGGCCCTTCAGTTGAGCCCCCACCTGGACAAGCGCTTGAACATGTTGTCGACCGGCAGTCGACGCAAAGTCGGCTTGGTCGCATCGCTGGCGGCAGGGGCCACGGTCACTTTGCTGGACCAACCTTTTGTCTCACTCGATGCAGCGTCCATTCGGACCTTGCAAGAAGTGTTGAGTGCCCATGCCTCAAGCCCTGACCGGGCGTGGCTGATTGCCGACTATGAAAAGCCGGCGCATATCCCCCTGGCTGCGGTGCACCCACTCTGACCCGCCCTGGGAGGGCTTGGCACCCCCCATGCACGCGATCCGGCCCATGACAAATCTCAAGACGGGCTTTCCCTTTGCAACGCAAGGCCAATCACACCCCCGCGGTCCCATTCCCCCCTTTTTCTCGCTATGCCCCATAATGCATGCGTGCACGTCTTGAAAAACGGCACAAGTCAGGTGATCGGTCAGTTTCGCGCGCTACGGCGGCAGTTTTCAGTTTGTTGTGCTTTCGGGACCCCATCGCTTTGTTTTTTTGTATTTCTGAGGAGTCCTCCATGGGCAATAAACTTTACGTCGGCAACCTGCCGTACACCGTTCGCGACGAAGACCTGCAACAGGCATTCGGCGAATTCGGCGCCATCACCAGCGCCAAAGTCATGATGGAACGCGACACCGGTCGTTCTAAAGGTTTCGGCTTTGTCGAAATGGGCAGCGATGCCGAAGCGCAAGCCGCTATCGCTGGCATGAATGGCCAGTCTTTGGGTGGCCGCAGCATCACCGTGAACGAAGCCCGTCCGATGGAGGCACGTCCTCCACGCACCGGCGGCTTCGGTGGTGGTGGTGGCGGTTACGGCGGTGGCGGTGATCGCTCCGGCGGTGGCGGCTACGGCGGCGGTGGCCGTTCCGGTGGCGGCGGCTACGGCGGTGGCGGCGATCGCTCCGGCGGTGGCGGCTACGGCGGTGGCGGCGGCGGTCGCGGCGGCTACTAAGCCCTGCAAACCCCGCAAACGGCAGCGATGCCGTTGCAAAATTTCTGGCCCTGCTCCGCGCAGGGCTTAGACATCAAAAGGCTTCATGACTTCGGTTTTGAGGCCTTTTTTGTGGGCGTGTCATCACTGCCACAGTCGCGATGCGTTTGTACCGTCTGACCCATTGCGGCGAAGGCCAGCACATCTCATCCACAAGCGACAACGCCACCCGAAGGTGGCGTTGTCGCTTTGCAGGTTCAGCGCTGCTTAAGCGGCTTTGACAGCATCCACATTGCGCAAACGGATGTGCAGTTCGCGCAATTGCTTCTCGTCCACAGGGCTGGGCGCTTGCGTGAGCAAGCACTGGGCACGCTGTGTCTTGGGGAAGGCGATCACGTCACGGATCGACTCGGCACCGGTCATCAAAGTCACGATGCGGTCGAGACCAAAGGCCAGACCGCCGTGGGGTGGTGCGCCGTATTGCAAGGCGTCGAGCAGGAAACCAAACTTGAGCTGGGCTTCTTCGGGCGTGATTTTCAAGGCGTCAAACACTTTCTGCTGCACGTCAGCGCGGTGAATACGCACCGAGCCACCGCCCATTTCCCAACCGTTCAAGACCATGTCATAGCCTTTGGAGATGCACTTCTCGGGCGCGGTGACCATCCAGTCTTCATGGCCGTCTTTGGGCGCGGTGAAGGGGTGGTGCACAGCGGTGTAGCGCTGGCTTTCATCGTCGTATTCGAACATCGGGAAGTCCACCACCCACATGGGCGCCCAACGGTCTTCGAACAAACCATTCTTTTTGCCGAACTCGCTGTGGCCGATCTTGATGCGCAGGGCACCAATGGCATCGTTGACGATTTTTTCCTTGTCGGCCCCGAAAAAGATCAGGTCCCCGTTTTGGGCGCCCGAACGCTCCAGCACAGCGTTCAGCGCCTTGTCGTGGATGTTCTTGACGATGGGCGACTGCAAACCGTCACGGCCTTTGGACAGGTCGTTGACACGGATGTACGCCAGGCCTTTGGCACCGTAGATCTTGACAAACTCGGTGTAGGCGTCGATCTCGCCACGGCTGATGCCGCCGCCTTCAACCGAGCCACCGGGCACGCGCAGGGCGACCACACGGCCGCCTTTCATGTTGGCAGCACCCGAGAAGACCTTGAAGTCCACATCGCCCATGACATCCGTCACTTCAGTGAACTGGAGTTTGACGCGCAGATCGGGCTTGTCAGAGCCATAGATGTGCATGGCGTCTTGGTACGTCATGACCGGAAACTCGCCCAAGTCCACGCCAATGGTCTTTTGGAACACACGCTTGATCATGCCCTGGAACATGTCGCGAATTTCCTCTTCGGTCAGGAAGGAGGTTTCGATATCGATCTGGGTGAATTCGGGCTGGCGGTCGGCGCGCAAGTCTTCGTCGCGGAAGCACTTGGTGATCTGGTAATAACGGTCATAGCCCGCCACCATCAAGAGCTGTTTGAAGAGCTGAGGCGACTGGGGCAAAGCAAAAAACTGGCCGTCGTGCACACGGCTGGGCACCAAATAGTCTCGCGCGCCTTCGGGTGTGCTCTTGGTGAGCATGGGGGTTTCGATGTCGACAAAGCCGTTTTCGTCGAGGTACTTGCGCACTTCCATGGCCACCTTGTAGCGCAGCATCAGGTTGTTTTGCATGTACGGGCGACGCAAGTCGAGCACGCGGTGCGTGAGGCGGGTCGTCTCGGACAGGTTGTCTTCGTCGATCTGGAAAGGCGGTGTCACCGAGGCGTTGAGCACGATCAGCTCGTGGCACAGCACTTCGATCTTGCCGCTTTTGAGGTTGTCGTTGGTGGTGCCGTCTGGGCGGGCACGGACCACGCCTTTGATCTGCACGCAGAACTCGTTGCGCACCTCTTCGGCCACCTTGAACATGTCGGGTCGGTCCGGGTCGCACACCACCTGCACATAGCCTTCGCGGTCGCGCAGGTCGATGAAGATCACGCCGCCATGGTCACGGCGACGGTTAACCCAGCCGCACAGGCTCACGGATTCGCCCGTCAGGGCTTCGGTCACCAGACCGCAATAGTGGGAACGCATGGACATGTTGAGGAACTTTCAGGATTCGCGGGAACAAGATTCAGAAGAAGGCGCGTCAGTCCAGCTTGGGCTGGACCGGGGCTGCAGGCGGCTTGGGGACAGGCGTGCCGGGCACCACCACACCCATGGAGATGATGTACTTGAGTGCATCGTCAACGCTCATGTCGAGCTCGATGACATCGGCTTTGGGCATCATCAGGAAAAAGCCCGACGTGGGGTTGGGCGTGGTGGGCACATACACACTCACCATGGGCTGACCCAGATGTTTGGCCACTTCGCCCCCGGGACTGCCGGTCAAAAAGGCGATGGTCCACGAGCCCTGACGCGGGTATTGGACCAACAAGGCTTTGGAAAACGCATTGCCACTGCCCGAAAACAAGGTGTCGGCCACCTGCTTGACGCTGGTGTAAATGCTGCGCACCACGGGGATGCGGTTCATGAGGCCATGCCATTTGCGCAACCACCACTGACCAAACATATTGGCCACAAACACGCCCGTGGCAAAAATGAACACGGCCACAATGGCGACGCCCAACCCGGGGATGCCTCGAAGGTACTCGGCGCTGGCATGAACGCCAGGAATCAGGGTGTCGGCCGCATGCAGCACCGCCAGAAAGATGGCATCGAGCATGCCCACCAACCACATGATCACCCAGACGGTGATGCCCATGGGCAGCCACACCAGCAAGCCGGTGACGAAATACTGTTTGAAGCTGCGGTGTTTCATGGGGTGGGGCAATCGGTGAGGTCAGCGTTCAGAAAAATCAATGGCAAGCGCATGAAGCGGCGCAGCCTGCGGCGCTGGCCGTTGCTGCAGGCGCTGCGCTATCGCTGGCTGGGGCGGCTGAAGGTGTGGTCACGGCATCGGCTGCGGTGCCAGCTGCGGCAGGCACTGCAGCCGCTCCACCACCCTTGAAGTCAGTGGCATACCAGCCTGTGCCCTTGAGCTGAAAACCCGGGGCCGTGAGCTGTTTGCTGAATTTGGGGGCACCGCAAGCGGGGCAGTCGGTCAGCGGGGCATCGCTCATTTTTTGCAGAACATCCTTGGCATGGCCGCAGGCGTCGCATTTGTAGGCGTAAATGGGCATGTGAAGAGCCTTTGAAGGTGATGCAAGAAAACCTTCAATTATAGGCTTGGCAGTGCCCTTCAAGCGCCCAAGTCCATTGCCGCGCCCAAGTGATCCAGGGCAGCGGCTCAGCTGGGTCAACGATTGGCGCTGTCTTGGGCGGCATGCCCCAAGGCGCTGGCCATGGACTGTCCCCTGTTGGCAATCAGGCTCGGCGCCAAAGAACCCAGCAGCATGCCCACGAGGGACGCCATCAGGCCCAGCAAATTGGCAGGCACCAGGGTATCGGGGGCCAGGAAGTTGAACACCAGCCAGGTCCCCACGCCCAATACCACCGAGAACAAGGCCCCTTGGGTGTTGGCCCGCCGCCAGAAGGCACCTGCCACCAGCGGCACAAAGGCCCCGGTCAGGGTGACGTTGTAGGCGTTTTGCACCATCTCGTACATGGTGCTGGTGCTGTTGAGGGCAAACAGCAAGGCAAACGAGGTGAAGGTGACCAGGATGACGCGCAGCAGCAGCAAGAACTGGCGGTCGCTCATGTGGGGCACAAAGGGTTTGAGCACGTTCTCGGTGAAAGTGGCCGTAGGGGCCAGCAAGGCGCCGCTGGCGGTGGACAGGATGGCCGAGAGCAAAGCGCCAAAGAACAATATCTGCGCCCACATCGGCATCTTGCCCAACACCAGATCGGGCAGGATCCGCTGGATAGCGCGGGCGTCTTCTGACTCGAACAAGGCTTTGAGCTCGGGGTGAGCAATCAGGGCCGCATAAGCGATGTACAGGGGAATGAAAGCGATCACAAAGTACATCAAGGCCCCGATGACGGTGCCGCGCACAGCAGTTTTTTCATCCTTGACACTGGTCATGCGCTGAAACACGTCCTGCTGCGGGATGGAGCCAAAGGCAAACGCAAAAAAAGCACCGGCCATGGCCCACCAGGCGGCGGCATCCGTGTCGGCCGGGAACATGTCGAACTTGCCATCGGCTGCTGCTTGGGCAATGACTTTGTCAAACCCACCGGCGTTGCCTCCCACCAGCAAGGCCACCGCGATCAGACCCACCACGATCACCACGGTCTGAAACAAATCGGTGAAGGCCACCGACCACATGCCGCCAAACACGGTGTAGACCAGCACCACAGCCGCGCCCATCATGATGGCGTAGTTCAGGTCAATGGCCCCGGATGAGAGCACATGGATGACCAGACCCAGCGCTGTCAATTGCGCCGAGGTCCAACCCAGGTAAGACAACACAATCGCCACACTGGTCAGCACTTCCACCGACTTGCCGTAGCGCACCTTGTAGAAGTCACCAATCGTCAGCAGGTTCAGTCGGTAAAACAGTTTGGCAAAGAGCAAGGCCGCCAGCACCAGGCACACGGTGGCACCAAAGGGGTCACCGGGGATGCCGTTGAGGCCATCCTTGGCAAAGGTGGCCGAGACCGACAAGACCGTCTCGGCCCCAAACCAGGTGGCAAAAACCGTGGCCACGTTCATGTACAGCGGCAAACTTCGGCCTGCCACCAGGTAATCCTTGGCCCCATGGACTCGGCGTGCAGCCAACAAACCAATGCCGATGGTCACGGCCAAGTAGGCGATCACAAAAGTCAGCAGCACCTTCAACTCCTCCAGATATCAGGTTCAGATGAAAAGTTGCAGGTGCATGCCCACCTGCAAAACGAGCAAGGAGACCACAAAGCCCAGCCCGGCGTAAATAAGGGTTTGTAGCAATCTGTTGGTGCGTCTTTGCTCTGCCACCAATTGCTCCAGCTGACGGGCGTCTTGTTGACGTGGCTTTTGCAGGTACTCGTGCAACAGGCGTGGCAACTGTGGCAGCAGTTTGGCGTAATGCGGGGCTTGCGACTTGAGCTCTTCCCACAGCTTTTTGGGGCCAATTTGCTCCAGCATCCACCTTTCCAGGAAAGGCTTGGCCGTGCTCCACAGATCGAGTTCTGGGTCCAGGTCACGGCCCAAGCCTTCGATGTTGAGCAGGGTTTTTTGCAGCAGCACCAGCTGCGGCTGGATCTCCACCTGAAAGCGGCGCGAAGTCTGGAACAAACGCATGAGCACCATGCCCAGGGAAATTTCCTTGAGTGGGCGATCAAAATAGGGTTCACACACCGCACGGATGGCCGACTCCAGCTCATCGACCCGCGTCTCGGGCGGCACCCAACCGGACTCGATGTGGAGTTCTGCCACCCGCTTGTAATCGCGGCGGAAAAAAGCCGTGAAGTTTTGCGCCAAATACTCTTTGTCGTACTCGGTGAGCGTGCCCACGATGCCAAAGTCCAGCGAGATGTAGCGGCCAAAGGTCTCGGGGGCCAGGCTGACCTGGATGTTGCCCGGGTGCATGTCGGCATGGAAAAAGCCGTCGCGGAACACCTGCGTAAAGAACAGCGTCACGCCATCGCGGGCCAGCTTGGGGATGTCCACGCCCGCTTCGCGCAGGCGGTCGACTTGGCTGATGGGCACGCCGTGCATGCGCTCCATGACGATGACCTCGGGGTGGCAAAAGTCCCAGATCATCTCGGGAATCAGCACCAGATCGAGGCCTTGCATGTTGCGGCGCAGCTGTGCGGCATTCGCCGCTTCGCGCACCAGGTCCAGCTCGTCGTGCAGGTATTTGTCGAATTCGGCCACCACCTCGCGGGGCTTGAGGCGTTTGCCGTCGGCGCTCAGGCTCTCCACCCAACCGGCCATCATGCGCATCAAGCTCAGGTCTTTGTCGATGACGGGCAGCATGCCCGGACGCAAGACCTTCACGGCCACTTCGCGCACTTTGCCCGATTTGCCGCGCAAGGTGGCAAAGTGCACCTGCGCGATCGAGGCGCTGGCCACGGGTTCGCGCTCAAAGGTCTCAAAGATGTCGTCCACCGGGCGGCTGAAAGCCCGCTCAATCGACGCCACCGCGATGGCCGAACTGAAAGGCGGCACCCGGTCTTGCAGCTTGGCCAGTTCTTCGGCGATGTCGGGGGCCAGCAGGTCGCGTCGGGTCGACAGCACTTGACCAAACTTCACAAAAATGGGGCCTAGCCGCTCAAGCGCTTCCCGCAGGCGAACTGCCCGTGGAGAGCGAAGGTCACGTCCCACCGAGAGAACACGGGCCAGCAAGCGAATCCAGGGTTTCTGAAAGCTGGAGAGGACCAACTCGTCCAAGCCGTAGCGCAGGACGATGAAAACGATGAATGCACCGCGCCCGAAACGGCCCCAGCGCATCATGCTGCGCTGCCCGCGCGCAGTCCGGTGCCGGGGCGCTGTGCGACAAAACTGCGCAAAGCCGACAGGGCCTGACGGGCCGCTTGAGCCAGCGTGTGTGCGGGGGCGTCGCCGATCAGGCGGGCCAAGTCCTCTTCGGCATCCCAGCGCACATGGTCGATCAGCCAATTGATTTCGGCGGCCAGTTGCACATCGCCTTCGATGCGCACCTTGGGTTTGTCGCCACGGGCCAAGGCCGAGGCGATCGAGACGGGTGAGTCTTCGGTCACCGTCAGGCGCAAGTCAAAGCCTTCAAAATGGCCACGCTCGAGCAGGCCTGCTGGGGTGGGGCTCAGTTGAAGTTGCATGCGGTCCCAAACCAGCTCGATGCGTTGGCCTTTTTGGCGGGCCAGGCGGGCCATGGCCTCAGGCTCGCTCATCAGCACGTGGTTGAGGAACAAAACCAGGCGATTGACACCCTCGTCCACCGCCCAAGCCGGGGGCTGGAAGTTGGCCGCGAGCCGGTTGACCATGTCGGGGAGCGCCTGAGCGGCCCATGAGAAAGGGGACTGTGTTGCCATAGTCCCCGATTATTCCCGAAAGTGCCAGCCCCAAAGCGTCAGGGCTTTCTGGCCCAGGTTTATTGCAGCGCTTGCACGCCAGCGACCAACCAACCGCCGCCTTGTTTGGATTTGCTCATGTTCCAAACTTCACGGAACGGGCTGGGGCCGGAAGCCGCGTCTTCACGGATCATGCCGTTGAACTCGACACTGGCCAAATAAGCATCGGCCTGCTCTTCAATGCCCAGCAGCTGGGCTTCGAGCATGACCACTTCGGTCTTGTTGGGCTGGCCGGGGAACTGCGCTTCGCGCTCGGACAGCTGGTTGCGGATTTCCACCACCATGGCGTCGGTCATCATGGAACGCAGGGCGCTGATGTCCGAGCGGTCCCAGGCGTCTTGCAAAGTGACGAAATTGCGCTTGGCTGCGGTGACAAAGCTGTCCACATCAAAGCCGGCAGGGATGCCCCAGGTTTGTGAACCGCTCAGACCTGAACCGATGCCCGAGCCGATCATGGAGCCGGTCGATTGCGATGCAGCAGAGCTGTCAAAACGGGTGTTTTGGCCTTCCCAAGGGCGGGCCGAAGCATCGTTGCCCACGTTTTGGGGGCTGTATTGTTTGTAAGTGGCGGGGTTTTCTGCCGAGGCACCTGCACCTTGATAAGCCAGGCCACCGTTTGCGCCCGTCTGCGAAGCGCCACCACGACGGGCCCGCATGATCATGCCGATCACAGCCAGGACAGCAACGCCGATCAACAAAGCCATCAAGATGTTGCCAAAGGCTTCACCCATACCGAGCGAACTGGCCAACCAAGCCAGGCCCAGACCAGCGGCCAAGCCGCCCAACATGGCACCCCAAGGCTTCTTGGGTGCAGCGGCTGCAGGTGCAGCAGCGGGTTTGGCGGCGTTGGTGGGCGCAGCGTTTTGCGCAGGTGCTGCCGGGGTTTGTGGCGCGGCATCGCGCTTGGTGACTTGGTTTGACTGCTGACCCACAGATTTGCCACCACCCATGCGGCGAGCGGCCTCTGCATTGAGGCTGCCCAAGGCCATCACGCCTGCGAGCATCAGTGTCATCAACTTGTTGTTCATGGTGTCTCCAACTCAGGAAATACAGTTTTCAGGCCTCAACATTTGATGCCCATGTGCAAGGCTACCACCCCGGCCGACAAATTGTGAAAATCCACATGACCAAATCCGGCATTTTTCATAAGGGTTTTCAGGTCTTCCTGCCCGGGGTGCATGCGGATGGATTCGGCCAGGTAACGGTAGCTGTCGGCATCCCCCGCCACCAGCTTGCCCAATTGGGGCAAGATCTTGAAGCTGTACCAGTCGTAGGCTTTTTCCAGCGGCTTGGCCACCTTGGAAAACTCCAGCACCAGCAATTTTCCGCCGGGTTTGAGCACACGGCACATTTCCTTGAGCGCGACATCCTTGTGCGTCATGTTGCGCAGACCAAAGGCCACGCTGACCACATTGAAGTGACCATCTGGAAAGGGAAGCTTCTCGGCATCGCACACCAACGTGGGCAAGGCCAGGCCTTGGTCGACCAAGCGATCACGCCCAGTGGAGAGCATGGCTTCGTTGATGTCGGTGTGCACCACACGGCCTGAAGCGCCGACTTTTTTGGCGAAAGCCATCGACAGGTCACCCGTGCCGCCTGCGATGTCCAGCACCTGATCACCCTCTTTGAGGTTGGCCACCTGTACGGTGTAAGCCTTCCACACGCGGTGCAGGCCCATGGACATCAAGTCGTTCATCACGTCGTATTTGGACGCGACAGAGTCGAACACGCCGCGCACATGCTTGGCTTTTTCGCTTTCGTCGACGGTTTTGAAACCGAAGTGGGTGCTGCTCATGCCGACGTCCTCAATGCTTGTGACCACAGCTACCGCCTGCTGCAGCCTCGATCATGGGCGCGTCGCGGCTCATGCCTGCAGCTTGCAGGCGGTCTTCGTACTGCTGCCAAAGGGCGGCTTCTTGGTCACCCAGAAAGTACAGGTACTCCCAAGTGAACAAGCCCGACTCGTGGCCATCCGTGAAGGTGGGCTTCACGGCGTAATTGCCCACAGGCTCGATCTCGGCAATGCCGACCTCGCGCTTGCCGGTTTGCAGCACTTCCTGTCCGGGGCCGTGGCCTTGCACCTCGGCCGAAGGCGAGTACACGCGCATCAGCTCAAACGGGATGCGAAACTGAGCGCCATCAGAAAACCCGATCTCCAGCACCCGGGTCTGGCCGTGCAAGGTGAGCGACTCGGGGTGGGGCATGTCTTTTTTCAATCCGGCCATCTTTTGCTTTCGAAATCTTGCTGTCGGGTTGCGCGCCGGGCTTACACCAACACGCGCTCGATGCCACCGGCATTGGCGGCATTCACGTACTCGGGCATCCACTCTTCGCCCAGGATGTGTTTGGCCATCTCGACCACGATGTAGTCGGCTTCGAGAAGGCCATTTTTCATGTCGTCGCCAAAACGCGACAAGCCTTGCAAGCAGCTGGGGCAACTGGTCAGGATTTTCACGTTGGCCTCAGGCGTCAGGGCACCGCTGCCACGCAAAGCGGCTTCACCCTTGAGCAGCTCTTCTTCCTTGCGAAAGCGCACCTGGGTCGAGATGTCCGGACGCGTCACACCCAAAGTACCCGACTCGCCACAGCATCGTTTGCTTTCCAGCACGTTGTCGCCCATCAAGGCCTTGACGGTCTTCATGGGTTCTTGCTGCTTCATGGGGCTGTGGCAAGGGTCGTGGTACAGATAAGCGCCGCCTGCGTCGAGCTTCATGCCTTTTTCGAGCAAAAACTCATGGATGTCGATGATGCGGCAGCCGGGGAAGATTTTGTCGAACTGGTAGCCCTGCAGCTGGTCGTAACAGGTGCCGCAGCTCACCACCACGGTCTTGATGTCCAGGTAGTTGAGCGTGTTGGCCACGCGGTGGAACAGTACGCGGTTGTCGGTGATGATCTTCTCGGCCTTGTCGAACTGGCCCGAGCCCTTTTGCGGGTAGCCGCAGCACAAATAACCCGGTGGCAGCACGGTCTGCACGCCCACATGCCAGAGCATGGCCTGAGTGGCCAATCCCACCTGACTGAACAATCTCTCCGAGCCGCAACCGGGGAAGTAAAACACCGCTTCGGACTCCGACGTGGTGGCTTTCGGGTTGCGGATGATGGGCACGTAGTCGTTGTCTTCGATGTCCAGCAAAGCCCGCGCGGTTTTCTTGGGCAGGTTGCCCGGCATCTTCTTGTTGATGAAGTGGATCACCTGCTCCTTGATCGGGGCTGTGCCCACCGAGGCGGGCGGTGCGCTGGTTTGCTTGCGGGCCACGCCCTTGAGCAAACCGGCCACAAAACGCTGCGCCTTCATGCCCACGCCCACCATGGCCATGCGGGCCAACTTGATGGTCTCGGGGTTGGTGGCATTGAGCATGAACATGGCGGCCGCATTGCCGGGGCGGAAGCTTTTTTGCCCCATTTTGCGCAGCAGGTTGCGCATGTTCATGGACACATCGCCAAAGTCGATGTTCACCGGGCAAGGCGTCAGGCACTTGTGGCACACGGTGCAGTGGTCGGCCACGTCTTCGAATTCCTGCCAGTGCTTGACCGAGATGCCCCTTCGCGTCTGCTCCTCATAAAGGAAGGCCTCAACCAACAAAGAAGTGGCCAAAATCTTGTTGCGCGGGCTGTAGAGCAAATTGGCGCGCGGCACATGGGTGGCGCACACCGGTTTGCATTTGCCGCAACGCAAGCAGTCCTTGACGCTGGCCGCGATCGCGCCAATGTCGGACTGCTGCATGATCAGCGACTCGTGGCCCATCAGGCCAAAGCTGGGGGTGTAAGCGTGGGTCAGGTCGGCCGCGTGCACATCGTCGCCCAAGCCCGTGAGGGCCGCGCCGCGCAGCAGCTTGCCCTTGTTGAAGCGGCCTTCGGGGTCCACTTTGGCTTTGTAGGCGGTGAAGTTGGCCAACTCGGCGTCGGTCAAAAACTCCAGCTTGGTGATGCCAATGCCGTGTTCGCCCGAGATCACGCCGTCCAGGCTGCGGGCCAGCACCATGATGCGGGCCACCGCCTCGTGTGCGGTCTGCAGCATCTCGTAGTTGTCGGAGTTGACCGGGATGTTGGTGTGCACATTGCCGTCACCGGCGTGCATGTGCAGCGCCACCCAGACGCGGCCTTTGAGCACGCGCTGGTGGATGGCCGTGACTTCGGTCAGGATCGGCAGGAAAGCCGAGCCAGAAAAGATGTTCTGGAACGCCGGGCGAATTTGCGTTTTCCAGCTGGCGCGCAAAGTGTGCTCTTGCAGCTGAGGGAATAACGCGTCGACATCGGTCAACCAGCCTTGCCACTGCGCCTGCACCTCCCGCACCACCGCCAGGGCTTGCGCCACGCGGTCCTCCAGCAACTCGACCGAAGGGATGTCGCTGGCGTCGTCTTGCTTGCCCAGCGGCAGATTGCCACGCTCCAAGAAGGCTTCGATTTCGCGGCACAGCTTGAGTTTGTTCCGCAAGGAGAGCTCGATGTTGATGCGCTCGATGCCATCGGTGTATTCGGCCATGCGCGGCAGCGGGATCACCACGTCTTCGTTGACCTTGAAGGCGTTGGTGTGGCGCGAGATGGCGGCGGTTTTCTTGCGGTCGTGCCAGAACTTTTTGCGCGCCTCGGGGCTGATGGCGATGAAGCCTTCGCCACTGCGCGAGTTGGCAATGCGCACGATCTCGCTGGTCGCCTTGGCCACATCGTCGGCGTTGTCACCGGCGATGTCGCCGATCAACACCATCTTGGGGAAACCGCCGCGCTTGCTCTTAGTGGAATAACCCACGGCCCGCAAATAGCGGTCATCCAAGTGCTCCAAACCCGCCATCACGGTGCCGGTGCGTTTTTGCTCGGCGAACATGAAGTCTTTGATCTCGACGATGCTGGGCACGGCCTCACGGGCGTGGCCAAAAAACTCCATGCACACCGTACGGGTGTGGGTGGGCATGCGATGCACCACCCAACGGGCGCTGGTGATCAGGCCGTCGCAGCCTTCTTTTTGCACGCCAGGCAAGCCGCTTAAAAACTTGTCGGTCACGTCCTTGCCCAGGCCTTCCTTGCGGAAGGTCTTGCCGGGAATGACCAAGGTTTCGGTGCGGATCGGGGTTTTGCCGTCGGCCTTGAAGTAGCGCAACTCAAAGGTGGCGACCTCGGCGTCGTGGATCTTGCCCATGTTGTGGTCCATGCGCACCACGTCCAGCCACTCGGCGTCAGGCGTGACCATGCGCCAGCTGGCCAGGTTGTCGAGCGCCGTGCCCCAGAGCACGGCCTTTTTGCCGCCCGCGTTCATGGCGATGTTGCCGCCAATGCAAGAGGCTTCGGCAGAAGTCGGGTCCACCGCAAAGACAAAACCGCCGCGCTCGGCCGCATCGGCCACCCGCTGGGTCACCACACCGGCTTCGGTGTAGATGGTCGGGATCTTGTGCGCGATGCCCGGCAAGTCGACCATCTCGACCTCGGTCATGGCTTCGAGCTTTTCGGTGTTGATGACCGCGCTCTTCCAGGTCAGCGGGATCGCACCCCCGGTGTAGCCCGTGCCGCCGCCGCGTGGGACGATGGTCAAGCCCAAATCGATGCAGCCCTTGACCAGTCCCGCCATCTCGACTTCGGAATCAGGCGTCAGGACCACAAAGGGGTACTCCACGCGCCAGTCGGTGGCGTCGGTCACATGGCTCACACGGGAGAGGCCGTCGAACTTGATGTTGTCTTTTGCTGTGAGGCGGCCCAATGTCTTTTGTACTTGGCTGCGCAACTTGGCCATGCGGGTGAAACGCTCGCTGAACTGCGTCACGGCCTGTGCAGCCATGGCCAGCAGTTGGCCGACCAAGGCATCACGGGCCGTGTCGGCCTCGGGCGTGCGGCGCTTTTGCACCTCGCCCAGGCGGTGCTGCAAGGCCTCCACCAGCAGTTTGCGGCGGGCCGGATTGTCCAGCAAGTCATCCTGCAAATAAGGGTTGCGCTCCACCACCCAAATATCGCCCAGCACTTCATAGAGCATCCGAGCAGATCGGCCCGTGCCGCGCTCTTGCCTCAACTGGTTCAGCAGGTCCCAAGCCGACTCACCCAGCAAACGCAGCACGATTTCACGGTCTGAAAAGCTGGTGTAGTTGTAAGGAATTTCGCGCAAGCGCGGCGCATCGGCGTCGGCTTGCATCAAATGTTGGAGCGTGGTGGGTGCATTCATGGGTGTGGCGCAGTCAAAGGCGTCGCTGAAGACGCTGTCAGCCAGACCCGAAAAGGTGTCAAAGCGGCTGAGGCTGAATGTTACCGCAGTGATACAAACACGCGCCGGAGGTGGGGACACCTGTCACACAGGGGTCTGGACTCATGGAAAGTCCGGGTTGTCACAACAGCTTCATGCCGTTTTAATACTTCCGTCATCTTCAAAAGGCACAGTTTCAGTGAATCCATGATCAATTGACCGCTTGGTTTTCACGTTCGACGCCACTTTTACAGGAACCACCATGAAACTCAAACTCACACTGTCCGCCCTGACCCTGGGTCTGGCCAGCATGTCTGCCCAAGCCCAAACCGAAGTCCAGTGGTGGCACTCGATGGGCGGCGCCTTGGGCGAGTGGGTCAACGACCTGGCCAAAGACTTCAACAACAGCCAAAAAGACTACAAAATCGTGCCCACCTTCAAGGGCAGCTACGACGAGTCCATGACCGCCGCCATCGCCGCCTTCCGTGCAGGCAATGCCCCGCACATCCTGCAGGTGTTCGAAGTGGGCACCGCCACCATGATGGCCAGCAAGGGGGCCATCGTGCCTGTGGGCGAGGTCATGAAAAAAGCCGGTGTCACATTTGACGCCAACGCCTACGTGCCTGCTGTGGCCGGTTATTACACCGCCCCCAACGGTCAGATGCTGAGCTTCCCCTTCAACAGCTCGACCACGGTCTTCCATTACAACAAGGACGCTTTCAAGGCGGCCGGGTTGGACCCCGAAACCCCACCCAAAACTTGGCCCGAAGTGGCGCTGGCTGCAGGCAAGCTCAAGGCCTCCGGTCACAAGTGCCCCTTCACCACCAGCTGGGTGAGCTGGACGCAGCTCGAAAGCTTCTCGGCTTGGCACAACACCGAGTTCGCCACCAAGGGCAACGGCATGCGCGGCATTGACGCCCGCCTGAACTTCAACAGCCCCCTGCATGTGCGCCACATCGACAACCTGGCCAACATGGCCAAAACCGGCCTGTTCGTCTACAAGGGCCGGGGCAACGCGGCCGATGCGGTCTTTGTCTCGGGCGAATGCGCCATGACCACCGGCTCGTCTGCGCTGTACGGCAACATCAAGCGCAACGCCAAGTTCGCTTCGGGCATCTCCACCCTGCCTTACTACCCTGATGTGACGGGCGCGCCCCAGAACACCGTCATTGGCGGCGCGAGCCTGTGGGTCATGTCGGGCAAAAAGGACAACGAATACAAGGGTGTGGCCCAGTTCTTTGCCCACCTGTCCAAGGCCGAAGAAGCGGCCAAGAGCCACCAGCGCACCGGCTACCTGCCGCTGACCAAGGCTTCTTATGAGATGACCGAAAAATCGGGCTTTTATAAGCAAAACCCTGGCACCGATGTGTCGGTGGAGCAGATGATCCGCAAGACCACTGAAAAGTCACGCGGCATCCGTCTGGGCAATTTTGTGCAGATCCGCACCATCAACGACGAGGAACTCGAGCAGGTCTGGGCGGGCAAGAAAGCGCCCAAAGAAGCCCTGGATGCCGCCGTCAAACGGGGCAATGAACAGCTCGAGCGCTTCCAAAAAGCCAACAAGTGAGCCGGCATCCCGGGTGATCTGCCCGGGTGTTGCCTTGAAAGCAGGGGTCTCGCGCCCCTGCTTTTTGAGCTTTTGTGGCTCGCCTAAACTCTTGCCCTATGGAAAAACGCGTTCGATTTCAGTCCCGCTGGTTGCCCTGGCTCCTGGTGGCACCCCAAATGGCCATCGTGCTGGTGTTCTTTTTTTGGCCTGCCGGGCAGGCGCTTTACCAAAGTGTGCTGTCGCAAGATGCGTTTGGCACCAGTACCGAGTTTGTCGGCCTGGAAAATTTTGAGCGCCTGTTTGCCGACAACACTTACCTCGAATCCTTCAAGACCACGGCGGTTTTTTCCTTGCTGGTGGCTTTCTCCGGACTGAGCATTTCGCTGCTGCTGGCCGTGATGGCCGACCGGGTGCTCAAGGGGGCGGCCATCTACAAAACCTTGCTGATCTGGCCTTATGCGGTGGCCCCGGTGGTGGCGGGCGTGCTGTGGCTGTTCATGTTCGCCTCGCCCATGGGCGTGATCGCTTTTTACCTGCGTTCGGTGGGCATCGAGTGGAACCACCTGCTCGATTCAGGCCACGCCATGACGCTGATCGTGGTGGCTGCCGTGTGGAAGCAGATTTCCTACAACTTCCTGTTCTTTTTGGCGGGGCTTCAGTCCATCCCCAAATCCCTGCTGGAGGCTGCCGCCATCGACGGGGCCAGTCCTTGGCACCGCTTTTGGACCATCGTGTTCCCGCTCTTGTCGCCCACCACGTTTTTCCTTTTGGTCATCAACGTGGTCTATGCCTTTTTTGACACCTTCGGCATTGTCGATGCCACCACCCAGGGCGGCCCCGGCAAGGACACGGCCATTTTGGTCTACAAGGTCTATTACGACGGCTTCAAGGCGCTGGACATGGGCGGCTCGGCCGCGCAATCGGTCATCCTGATGCTGATCGTGGTGGCGCTGACGGTGGTGCAGTTCCGTTTTGTTGAGAAAAAAGTCCAATACTGAGCCGGCCCCATGATTGAAAAACGCCCCGGCCTCACGGTCCTGTCCCACCTGGTGCTGATCCTGGGGGTGGTGATCGTGGCCTTCCCGCTGTACCTGACTTTTGTGGCGTCGACCCAAAGCGCCGCCGAAATCGCCCAATCGGTGCCCATGTCCATGTGGCCCGACAACCACGCCCTGGAGACCTACAAAACCGCCCTTTTCGGCGGCGAAACCAGCGCCGGCAGCCGCATTCCGGCGGCAGCCCCGATGATGTGGGTCAGCTTGGTCAGTGCGCTGGTCATTGCCTTGGGCAAGATCGCCATTTCTTTGCTGTCGGCCTTTGCCATCGTGTATTTCCGCTTCCCCTTGCGCAATCTGGTGTTCTGGATGATCTTTGTCACCCTGATGCTGCCCGTCGAAGTGCGCATTGGACCCACCTATGAAGTGGTCTCCAACCTCGGCATGCTCAACAGCTACGCGGGCCTGACGGTGCCGCTGATCGCCTCGGCCACGGCCACCTTTTTGTTCCGGCAATTCTTTTTGACCGTGCCCGACGAGCTGGTCGAAGCTGCGCGCATGGACGGCGCGGGGCCGATGCGCTTTTTCATCGATATTTTGCTGCCGCTCACACGCACCTCGATTGCGGCCCTGTTCGTGATCCAGTTCATTTATGGCTGGAACCAATACCTGTGGCCGCTTTTGGTGACCACCAACGAAAACATGTACCCGGTGGTCATGGGCATCAAGCGCCTGATCGCGGGTGAGGCTTACACCGAATGGAACGTGGTCATGGCCACCGCCATTTTGGCCATGCTGCCGCCGGCGCTGGTGGTGATCCTGATGCAAAAATGGTTCGTCAAAGGCTTGGTTGATACGGAGAAATAATTGACCCGGGGACAGACCAATGCGAAGCGTTGCTCTGTCCTCGTCTAACTTACAAGACGGGGACAGACCGCTGCGAAGCGGCGCTCTGTCCTCGTCAAATTAAAAACCCGGGGACAGACCCATGCGAAGCATGGCCCTGTCCCCGGCTGATCAAAAACATATGGCTGCCATCACACTTTCTCACATCCTCAAAACCTACGGCACTGGCGCCAAGGCCAACACCGTCATCCACGACCTGAGTGCTGAGATCGCACACGGCGAGTTTGTGGTGATCGTCGGGCCCTCGGGCTGCGGCAAATCCACCTTGCTGCGCATGGTGGCGGGCCTGGAAGACATCTCGGGCGGCACCATCTCGATTGGTGAACGCGTGGTCAACGACCTGGAGCCCGCCGAACGCGACATCGCCATGGTGTTCCAGAACTACGCGCTGTACCCGCACATGAGCGTGTTCGACAACATGGCCTATGGCCTGAAAATCGCCAAAGTGCCGGTGGCCGAGATCAAAACCCGCGTGGACAAGGCTGCGGGCATCCTCGAATTGAGCCAGCTGCTGCAGCGCAAGCCACGTGAGCTGTCGGGCGGCCAGCGCCAGCGCGTGGCCATGGGCCGCGCCATCGTGCGCCAGCCGCAGGTTTTCTTGTTTGACGAGCCCTTGTCGAATCTGGACGCCAAGCTGCGCGCCCAAACCCGGCTGGAAATTCAAAAACTGCACCGCGAGTTGGGCATCACCAGCCTGTTTGTGACGCACGACCAGGTCGAAGCCATGACCCTGGCCCAGCGCATGATCGTCATGAACGGCGGCCACATGGAACAGTTTGGCACCCCCGAGGAGGTCTACAACCGGCCGGCCAGCACCTTTGTGGCCAGCTTCATCGGCTCGCCGCCCATGAACCTGCTCAAGCACGCACCGGGCACACCTGAGGGACAAATTCTGGGCATCCGCCCCGAGCACCTGGACATCACGCCTTCGGTGGGCTGGACGCTGACCGTGGACACCGTTGAACTGCTGGGCGCCGAGCGCTTGGTACACGCCCGCCTGGGGCAGGAAACCCTGACCTTGCGGCTGGACGCCTCGGTGCCCGCCCCCGAACCTGGCCAGAGCTTTCAGGCCACGCCACGGCCTGAACGGCTGCACTGGTTTGACGCACTCAGCCACAAACGCATCGCCTGACCATGACCACCCTGCCCGCGACCCACTGGACTTGGCCCTATCCCCGCTGGATCGCCCACCGGGGCGCTGGCAAGCTCGCGCCGGAAAACACCCTGGCCGCCTTCCGACTGGGCGCCGAACACGGCTTTCGCATGTTCGAGTGCGATGCCAAGCTCAGCGCCGACGGCGTGGTGTTCTTGCTGCACGACGCCACGCTGGCGCGCACCACCAACGGCCACGGCATCGGCGGTGACCTGCCCTGGCATGACCTGTCGCAGCTGGATGCTGGCAGCTGGCATTCACGCGCTTTCGCGGGCGAGGCCCCGCCCACACTCGAGGCGCTGGCGCGGTTTTGCTTGGCCAATGGCCACCTGCTGAACATCGAAATCAAACCCACGCCGGGCACCGAAGCGGCCACGGGCGAAGCCGTGGCCCGTGAGGCCAAACGCCTGTGGGCGGGTGCTGCCGTGCCGCCGCTCTTGAGCTCGTTCAAACCTGAGGCCCTGGCCGCGGCGCAACAAACAGCACCCGAATTGCCACGTGGATTGCTGGTCGACACGCTGTGGGACGGCTGGTTTGAGAAAGCCCAGGTGCTGGACTGCGTGGCCGTGGTGGCCAACTACGCCCTGTGGGATGCAGCCACCGTGGCCCGCGTCCACGGCGCAGGCATGAAATGCCTGAGCTACACCGTCAACGACGACTGGGCCGCCCAGCACCTGCTGGCTCTGGGCACCGACGGCATCATCACCGACCGGGTGGACCTGTTCAGCCCCTGTTGAAACAAAGGCTGCCCTAGCGAAGCCTGTTGCGCTTACTTAGAAGTCCAACCACGCTGCATGACCCATTCGAGGGTGGCGGCCACCAGCACCAAGGCGATGTAGGTGCTCATTTTGCCGTCCTGGTCATGCAGCCACAAACCGGCCACCAGAACCAGCAAACCGCTCACGGCATGGACAAGCATGCGGCGACGCATCGGCCTCGCGTTCGTGCCCAAGACCCAGCGACCGGCCCAAGGCATGAAAAGAGCCATGGCCAAGGCAGGCATCACAAAACCCCCAAGGTGCAAGACCAACAAGCCAAATGTCATGAAACCCCGATCTGTCAAGGTGGCCCCGCCCCTGTGGCAGTCCAAAACCTCCAAATTGTGCCCTGAAAGCCACGTCAATTTTCAAACCCTTGCAATGTGTCAAGCAAAGTTGACATGTCGTGCCTATAATGACCCTCATGGCTGTCTGGACCCTGGGTTTGAACCACACCACTGCACCGCTGGATCTGCGCGGTCGGTTTGCGTTCGCCGTGGACAAACTGGTCCCCACCCTCCATGGCCTGCGCCGTGATCTGGCCAACCGCATTTCGCAAGAGCCCGAAGCGGCCATCTTGTCGACCTGCAACCGCACCGAAATTTATTGCGCCGCCGACCAGGCCGCCACCAACGACACCCTGCGCTGGCTGGCCCAAACCGGCGGCGTGAGCGCCTCGGAGTTGCACGCCCACACGTATTTGCTGGAAGGCAATGAAGCGGCCCGCCACGCATTTCGCGTGGCCAGCGGTCTGGACTCGATGGTGCTGGGCGAGGCCCAAATTCTGGGGCAACTCAAGGATGCCGTGCGAGCAGCCGAGCAAGCCGGCGCACTGGGCAGCACCCTGAACCAGTTGTTTCAACGCAGCTTTGCGGTGGCCAAAGAGGTGCGCAGCGCCACCGAAATCGGCGCCCATTCCATCAGCATGGCCGCCGCCTCGGTGCGACTGGCCAGCCAGTTGTTCGAAGACCTCAAGGACATCCGCATCCTGTTTGTCGGCGCGGGTGAAATGAACGAGTTGGTGGCCACCCACTTTGCAGCCAAGCAGCCCAAAGGCATGGTGATTGCCAACCGCAGCCTGGAGCGCGCCGAACTGCTGGCGCAGCGCTTTGGGGCCGATGTCATGCGCCTGGCCGATCTGCCCGACCGGCTGCACGAGTTCGATGCCGTGATCAGTTGCACCGCCAGCACGCTGCCCCTGATCGGTTTGGGCGCTGTCGAGCGGGCCCTGAAAAAACGCAAATACCGCCCCATGTTCATGGTCGACCTGGCGGTGCCGCGTGACATCGAACCCGAGGTCAAATCGCTGGACGATGTCTACCTCTACACCGTGGACGATCTGGCCAGCGTGGTCCAAGAAGGACAAGCACATCGCCAAGCGGCCGTGGCCGAAGCCGAAATCATCATCGATGCCGGGGTGCAAAGTTTCAACCATTGGCTGGGCCAACGTGACACCGTCCCGCTGATTCAGCAACTGCAAACGCAGGCCGATGCCTGGCGCGAAGCCGAGCTGGGGCGTGCACGCAAGTTGCTGGCTCGGGGCGACGACCCGATCGCCGTGATGGAGGCCCTGTCCAAAGGCCTGACCCAGAAAATGCTGCACGGTGCCTTGGCCGAATTGCGCGGCGCAGACCCGGAACACCGCGAGCAGACCATGCACACGGTGCAACGCGTTTTTCTGCGCAAAGAGCGCTAGCGAGACCATCGTTCAAGCCCGGCCATTCCCGAGCCAACGGGAAACCATGTCCTCTAATAGAACCCCCTCGATTCCCGCCTTCGCGGGCATGACGCCCTGAAGTGAAACCGTTCCTCATCCAACAACTTGAACGCTACGCCCTGCGCTTGACAGAGCTGGACTTTCTGCTGTCCCGCGAAGACATCATGGCGGACATGACGCAGTTCCTGAAGCTCTCGCGGGAGCACGCCGAGGTCAGCGCCGTGGCCTCGCGCTTTGCCCGCTATCAGCAGCGCAGCGCCGACCTGGCCGCGGCCGAGGCCATGCGCCATGACGATGACTTGCGCGAGATGGCCGAAGAAGAATCGGCCAGCGCCAGCGCCGAGTTGCAAAGCCTGGAAGCTGAGCTGCAGCGCATGCTGCTGCCCAAAGACCCCGACGATGCCCGACCGGCTTTTGTGGAAATCCGGGCTGGCACCGGAGGCGACGAATCGGCCCTTTTTGCAGCCGACTTGCTGCGCATGTACATGCGCTATGCCGAAAGCCAAGGCTGGCGCTGCGACGTCGTGTCTGAATCGGTGAGCGAACTCGGAGGCTACAAGGAAGTCGTGGTGCGCATCGAGGGCGACCACGTCTACGGCGCACTCAAGTTTGAGTCGGGTGGCCACCGGGTGCAGCGCGTGCCCGCCACCGAGACCCAAGGCCGCATCCACACCAGTGCCTGCACCGTGGCCGTACTGGCCGAGCCGGACGAGGCCGAGGCCATCAAGATCAACCCGTCGGATTTGCGCATCGACACCTACCGCGCCAGTGGCGCGGGCGGGCAACACATCAACAAAACCGACTCGGCCGTGCGCATCACCCACTTGCCCACCGGCATCGTGGCCGAGTGCCAAGACGGCCGCAGCCAACACAGCAACAAGGCCCAGGCCCTGAAAGTGCTGACCGCCCGCATCCAGGAAAAAGACCGCGCCGAACGCGCCGCCAAAGACGCAGCTGAGCGCAAAAGCCTGATCGGCAGCGGCGACCGCTCCGACCGCATCCGCACCTACAACTTCCCGCAAGGGCGCCTGAGCGACCACCGCATCAACCTGACTTTGTACAAGCTGCTGACCATCATGGAAGGCGATTTGCAAGACGTGGTCCAGGCCTTACAAAGCTACGAAGCCGCCGAACAGCTGGCCGCGCTGGAAATCGGGGCCACCACCTGATGCGCACCGCCGCCACCGTGGCCCAGTGTCTGCGCCAAGCCCACACCCTGGGTTTGGCCCGGGTGGACGCGCAAATGTTGCTGCTGCACGGCCTGCAGCGGCCCTTGCACGAGCGCGCCTGGCTGATGGCCCATGACGGCGACGCATTGACGACTGAGCAAGAAACCACGTGGCAAAACGCCCTGCAGCGCCGCCTGCAGGGCGAGCCCGTGGCCTACATCACCGGACGCAAGGATTTTTTTGGCCTGACGCTGGGCGTGGACGCCCGTGTGCTGGACCCGCGCCCAGACACGGAAATCCTGGTCGAATGGGCGCTGGAACTCCTGCCCACCGCGTCTGAACACACCCTTCGCGTGCTGGACCTGGGCACCGGCAGCGGGGCCGTGGCCCTGGCCCTGCAACACCAGCGCCCTGCCGCGCAGGTGACCGCCGTGGACGCCAGCGCTGACGCCCTGGCCGTGGCCCTTGCCAACACCCAAGGTCTGAACTTGCCGGTGCAGTGCGTGCTGAGCCACTGGATGGACGCCGTGCCGGGCCCGTTTGAGCTGATCGTTTCCAACCCCCCTTATGTGGCGGAGGGCGACCCGCACCTGGCCGCCCTGACCCATGAACCCCTGAGCGCACTCACGAGTGGTGCAGATGGTCTGGATGACATCCGCCAGATCATTGCCCAAGCCCCCAGCCGACTGGCCCCGGGCGGCTGGCTGCTGCTGGAGCACGGCTGGGACCAGGCCGTCGCCGTGCAAGCGCTGCTGAGCACGGCTGGTTTTGTGCAAGTGCAATCACGCCGCGATCTGGGCGGTATCGAGCGCTGTACAGGCGCGGTCATGCCTTCGTGACAGCAACATCCCTGCAAAAATGGCAGACTTTCAATCAGAGACATAATTCACCTGATACGACAACGACCCTACTTGGAGCACCAACATGAGCGACACCCAACAACGCATCGACGAACTCGTCAAAGGCAACGACATCACCCTCTTCATGAAGGGCAACGCCAACTTTCCCATGTGCGGTTTTTCGGGCCGTGCCATCCAACTGTTGAAGGCTTGCGGCGTGGACCCCAAGACCGTCAAGACCGTGAACGTGTTGGACGACGCCGAAATCCGCCAAGGCATCAAGGAATACAGCAACTGGCCCACCATCCCCCAGCTCTACGTCAAGGGCGAGTTCATTGGCGGCTCGGACATCATGATGGAGATGTACGAGTCGGGTGAGTTGCAGCAAGTCATCAACGGACAAGCTTGAACGGGGCCTGACGAACTGGCCTCTTGGCAACAAGGGGTCGTGAAATCAATCCGGCACAACGAAAAAAGCCAGTCAAAAGACTGGCTTTTTTGTTGGGAGACGCTCTGGACTCAGCGGAACTTGGACTGAGGCACCACTTTCATGTCGCCCTCCAAAGAACCGATGTAACCGGCCATGGCTTTGAGTTCTGAGTTGGAGAACTGCTTGGCAATGCCGCCCATCACGCCGTTGTTGCGGCCCCATGTGGACTGGTTTTCCACTTTGTAAGACTTGAGCGCCACAAACAAAAAGTCTTTGTGCTGGCCGGCCAGCTTGGGGTAGCTGGGGTCGATCGGCTTGCTGAAGTTATCTCCGTGGCAGGAGATACAAGCGCCCTTTTGCAGCAAGGCTGCAACTTTGGCGTCAGCGGCTTTGGGGGCGGCCTTCACGGGCTGGATGTTGCCGTGTTGTTCATAGTAAGCCCCCAAGTCGGCCATGTCCTGCTCGCTCAGGCTGTCCGCGATGCCACGCATGGTGGGGTGCTTGCGCTCGCCCTTTTTGTAGGCGTTCAGGGCAGACACGATGTACTTCGCGTTCTGGCCTGAAATCATGGGCACACGGTAGACCTCTGGGAAGCTGGCTTGGTAACCCTTGATACCGTGGCAACCGATGCACATGGCAATCTTCTGCTCAGCAGCTTTGGCGTCGCCCTTGACTTCTTGGGCTTGGACAGAAATAGCGGTCACAGAGGCGACAGCCAGGGCAAACATCGAGGTCAACAGCTTGTTCATTTTGCTCACACAATCCAAATGATTGATAAAAATCAACTGCGGATTATATCGGGCTGGCCCTCATAATCCTGACAAGCTTTATTCCTGTTTTTAAGAACTGTCCACCATGAAATTTCAAGGTACCGAAAACTACGTCGCCACACAGGACCTGATGCTGGCCGTGAACGCCGCCATCACCCTCAAACGCCCTTTGCTGGTCAAGGGCGAGCCTGGCACGGGCAAGACCATGTTGGCCGAAGAGGTGTCCTCTGCCTTGGGGCTGCCTTTGTTGCAATGGCACATCAAATCGACCACCAAAGCACAACAAGGTCTTTACGAATACGACGCCGTGAGCCGTCTGCGGGACAGCCAATTGGGTGATGCGAAGGTCAAGGACATCGAGAACTACATCATCAAGGGCGTGCTTTGGCAGGCCTTCACTTCCGAAACGCCCGTGGCCATCCTGATCGACGAGATCGACAAGGCCGACATCGAATTCCCCAACGACTTGCTGCGTGAAATCGACCGCATGGAGTTTTACTGCTACGAAACGCGCCAGCTCATCAAGGCCAAAACCCGGCCCCTGGTCTTCATCACCTCCAACAACGAAAAAGAATTGCCCGACGCCTTTTTGCGCCGCTGCTTCTTCCACTACATCAAGTTCCCCGAAGCGGACACCATGCGCCAGATCGTGGATGTGCACTTCCCCACGCTCAAAAAAGACCTGCTGGCCCTGGCCCTCAAGACCTTTTACGACGTGCGCGGCTTGCCGGGCCTGAAGAAAAAACCCTCGACCAGCGAACTGCTCGATTGGCTCAAGCTGCTGGTGGCCGAAGACATCCCCCTCGAAGCCCTGCAAAGTGCCGACCAGAAGGTGTCGGTGCCCCCCATGGTGGGCGCATTGCTGAAGAACGAGCAGGACGTGACTTTGTTTGAAAAGCTGGTCTTCATGAACCAGCGCAACCGCTGAGCCAACGCCATGTCAACTCCAAACCCCTTGCTGGAAGGCGTTTCGGACGCCGTCGGTTTCGTCGGTGGCGCCTTGGCGGGCTATTGGGTGGGCAAGCTCTTGGGCTGGAACATCTTCAGCGCCGGTTATGACAACGCGAGCATTGGCGGCATTTTGCTGGTCGGTCTGGGGGGCGGTGCGGGTCTGCACTTGGCTCGCTTTTGGCGCAGCAAGCAAAAAGCCAAAGACACCGACCCATCATGAACCACGGGATCGCGCCCACACTGCTCTCAGGTCAACATGTGCAGCTCGTGCCGTTGTCACAGGCGCACCACGATGATTTGGTCCAGGCTGTGCGCGACGGCGAACTTTGGAACCACTGGTACACCGCCATCCCCACACCCGAAGGCATGTCGGCCGAAATCACCCGCCGCCTGGACTTGCAGGCCAAGGGCACCATGTGCCCATTTGCTGTGCTCGACCCTGCCACGCACCAAGCCGTGGGCATGACCACTTACATGAACATCGACGCGGCCAACCGCCGATTGGAAATCGGCTCGACCTGGTACCGTCAAAGCGTGCAGCGCACGCCGCTCAACACCGAAGCCAAGCGCTTGCTGCTGGCCAACGCCTTTGAACATCTGAACTGCATCGCAGTAGAGTTCCGCACGCATTTCTTCAACCAGCAAAGCCGCCGCGCCATCGAGCGCCTGGGTGCCAAGCTCGACGGCGTGCTGCGCAACCACCAAATCAACCCCCACCCGCTGGCTGCAGGCGCACTGCGCGACACCTGCGTCTACAGCATCATTGCCAGCGAATGGCCCAATGTGCGCACCCACCTCGACCACCAATTGAGCCGCACCAGAACCGAGGAACTCCGGTCATGCTGATCGACTTTTTCTACACCCTTCGCGCTGCCAAGCTGCCCGTCTCGGTGCGGGAGTACCTGACGCTGCTCGAAGCGCTGCAAGCCAACGTGGTCGGCCCCGCATCGGACGCCTGCAGCATCGACGACTTTTACCACCTGGCCCGCACCGTGATGGTCAAGGACGAAAAGCACTTTGACAAGTTCGACAAGGCTTTCGGCGCTTACTTCAAGGGCGTGGAGATGCTGACCGACTTCACCAAAGAAGTGCCGCTCGACTGGTTGGAAAAAATCCTGCAAAAAGAACTCACCCCCGAGCAAAAGGCCGCCATCGAGAAGATGGGCTGGGATGAATTGATGGAGACGCTCAAAAAACGCCTCGAAGAACAAAAAGAACGCCACGAAGGCGGCAACAAGTGGATCGGCACAGGCGGCACTTCGCCCTTCGGCAATGGCGGCTACAACCCGCAAGGCATCCGCATTGGCGGCAAAGGCGGCAACAAGAGCGCCATCAAAGTCTGGGAGCAGCGCGCCTACAAAGACTACGACGACCAGCAGGAACTGGGCACACGCAACATCAAGGTGGCACTGCGCCGCCTGCGCCGCTTTGCGCGTGAGGGCTCGCAAGACGAGTTGGACCTGGACGGCACCATCCGCAAGACGGCGGCCAACGCAGGCTATCTGGACATCTTGATGCGCCCGGAGCGCCACAACAATGTGAAGGTGCTGCTGCTCATGGACGTGGGCGGCACCATGGACGAGCACATTGCCCGGGTCGAGGAAATGTTCTCGGCGGTGAAGGCCGAGTTCAAGCACCTGGATTTTTATTATTTTCACAATTGCGTCTATGACTTCATGTGGAAGAACAACAAACGCCGTTATGCCGAGAAGTTTCCGACCTGGGACATCCTGCGCAAGTACAACAAGGACTACAAGCTGATCTTCATTGGGGACGCGACCATGAGCCCCTATGAGATTTTGCAAAAGGGCGGCAGCGTTGAATACAACAACGAAGAGGCCGGGGCCGAATGGCTGCAGCGCCTGACGCACACCTTCCCCAAATTTGCCTGGATCAACCCCGAGCCGCAAGGTGTGTGGCAATACCGCCAGAGCATCTCGATCATCCAGCAGCTGATGAGCAACCGCATGTTTCCACTGACCCTCAAGGGGCTGGAAGATGCGATGCGTCTGCTGAGCAAGTGAGCCCATGGGCAGATGGCACGCCTTGTAAAATAGGCACACCGCCACCGTAGTTCAATGGATAGAACTCTCCCCTCCTAAGGGAGTGATACAGGTTCGATTCCTGTCGGGGGCACCAAAGCCATAGCACCGTGCGTGGCAGGTCAACCCCGAATGGGTCCTACCGCCACCAGGCGTTCGATGGCCCGACGCAAAGGGGCCGAGCCTGCGGACTTGGCCAGGGTTTGAAGGCTGTAACGGTGACCTGCCGGCAAAACGTGTAACTGGACTCCCAACATTTCGATGGCCTCCAGGGTTTCCAGCTCGTTCACATTCGATTGCATTTGCGAGGGATCCACCAAGGTGACCGTGCCTTTGCCGATGACCTCCATCGCCTCGCCCCGCTCGATCACCAAAGCGGTGTCTTCATCAATGCCCACCCCCAACAAATCTG